>NZ_JBHWJZ010000005.1:306404-328649 GCF_042731085.1 Streptomyces sp. NPDC059875 | reverse complement strand
CACGAGATCGCGGCGGCCTTCTCTGCCACCCGTGAGGGTGATGCGGTGGCCGCCGGGAGCCCCTCCTGGCGGCGTCATGTCTCGGCCATGTCCGTGGCGTTCTGTCGACGGGGTGCTGACGCCACATCACAGATGTGGCTAACATCACGCCCACGTCGGCAATGTTGCCGGTTCGTTAAGGGAGGTGCGGCATGCGGTCTGCCCGGGAGTCACGTAGTCGAAAAGTGGGCATCTGCGGCATTCGTACCGCCTGGAACACCGTAGGGGACGGCGAGTTCTTCTGCGAGGAGTGCGGCGGCGACCGCAATTACCGGCGCCGCACCGGCCGTCGGCGCTTCGCCGTCCTGGGCGTCCCCGTGCTGCCCCGCGGCCACGCCGGGCCCGTCGTCGAATGCGCCGCCTGTCACACCCACTTCGGCACCGACGTCCTCGACCACCCGACGACGAGCCGCTTCTCCGCCATGCTGCGGGACGCCGTGCACACCGTCGCCCTCGCCGTCCTCGCGGCCGGCGGCACCTCCTCCCGTACGGCGGTGGACACCGCGGTCGCGGCGGTCCGCGCCGCCGGATTCGACGAGTGCACCGGCATCCAGCTCACCGACCTCGTCGAGGCGCTGGAGGCCGACACCGGCCGCTTCCTGCCCGACGAGGGCAGTGGGGGCGCGGCGCTGGCGATCGAACTCCACGAGGCCCTGGAGCCGCTCACCCCGCACCTGGCCGCCTCCGGGCGCGAATCGATCCTGCTCCAGGGAGCCAGGATCGCTCTCGCGGACGGGGCGTACAGCCCGGCGGAACGGGACGTGCTCAACACGGTCGGCAACGCGCTGGCGCTGTGCGCCGACGACACCGCCCGGCTGCTCGCCACCGCCAGGACGCTGCTCTGAGGGCCTACGGCTCGATGTTGTGGTTGAGGCGGAACAGGTTGTCGGGGTCGTAGCGACGCTTCACCGTCCGCAACCGGTCGTAGTTCTGCCGGTAGTTGGCCCGGACGCGGTCCTGGTCGTCGGTGTCCATGAAGTTGACGTAGCCGGCCTCCTCGGTGTGCGGCCGCAGGGCCTCGTAGTACGCCCGCGTCCAGGCGATGTTCGCCTCGTTGTCGGCGGGGTCCGTGTGCGTCGTGCCGAACGCGGCCGAGAAACAGGCGTCGCGGTAGGCGAAGGCCGTGTCCTCGGGGCCGACGCGGTGGCACGCGCCGTCGATCGGGAAGACGGCCGTGTCGCTCTCCATCGAGGGCAGCGTCGCCCCGTAGCGCATGTGCACGTCGATGGCGCCGTCGCTGAGATCGCGGCTGAAGTTCCCCTTCCAGTAGTGGTAGAGACCCGGTGGCAGCTGCTCGTCGAAGAGCGTATTGATCACCGGGTACGGCATCCGTTCCAGGAACCTGCCGATGACGGGGCCCATCTCGTCGAGGAGGGCGAGTACCTTCTCGTCCTCGCCGGATGGGCCGCTGAAGCAGGTCATCAGGCCGCAGATCGGGCGGCCGTGCCAGCGTTCCGGCAGGAACGGCAGGTCGGGGCCGAGCGCGATGACGAAGATCGTGTTGAGCTCCTCGGGGGCGTCGGCGGTCATGTCGCGCCAGCGCCGGGCCACCTCCGCGTCGAGCGGATAGAAGGCGACGCCGCCCAGGATGTCCGAGACCGGGTGCAGGCGGTAGACGAACGACGTGACGACGCCGAAGTTGCCTCCTCCGCCGCGCAGCGCCCAGAACAGGTCCGGGTGCCGTTCGGCGTCGCAGGTGACGAGGGCGCCCTCGGCGGTGACGACATCGGCCTGGACGAGGTTGTCGCAGCTCAGTCCGTAGCGGCGGGCCAGGTTGCCCATCCCGCCGCCGAGGGTGAGTCCGGCGATGCCGGTGGTGGAGACGACCCCGCCGGTGGTGGCCAGGCCGAAGGCGTGCGTGGCGTGGTTGAAGTCGCCCCAGGTGCAGCCGCCTTCCGCGCGGGCCGTACGGGTCACGGGGTCGACGCGAACCGAACGCATCCGGGACAGGTCGACGACGAGCCCGTCGTCGACCGTGCCGTAGCCGGCGACGGCATGGCTGCCGCCGCGGACCGCGAGCGGCAGCGCGTGGTCCCGGGCGAAGAGGACCCCGGCGATCACGTCGCCCGCGTCCGCGGCCCGGACGACGACGGCCGGTCGGCGGTCGTGGATGGCGTTGTAGACACGGCGGGCCTCCTCGTACGACGGGTCGCCGGGGACGACGACATCGCCGCGGACGGCGCCGCGCAGGGTGTCGAGTGATTCGAGCGGGACTTCGGTGGTGAGCGTGTCGGTGGTGTTCATGAACCCGTTCTAGGCCGCGAACCCAGGCGCGGGCATCGCCGGAACCACCCACATCGGGGAGGGGGCGGGCATGGGCGAAACGGCCTAGGCCCGGGTGGGAACCAGACCGTGCGCGTAGGCGTAGGCCGTGGCGGCGGTACGGGAGGTCACGTCCAGCTTGGCGAAGATGTTGTTGAGGTGCCGGGCGACCGTGTGCTCGCTGATCACCAGTGCCTGGGCGATGTCCCTGTTCGTGCCTCCCTCCGCGACCAGCCGCAGCACCTCCGCCTCCCGGGCGGTCAGGCCACCGGGCGTCGGCCGGCGCCGCCCCGTCAGCAGGGCCGCCGCGCGGCGCGCGTCGGGGAGGGCGCCCAGCTGCTCGAACGTCGTCCGGGCGGCCGCCAGCTCCAGCCGGGCCGCCTCCTCGTCGCCCGCGGCGCGGTCGGCGGCGGCGAGCAGCATCCGTACCTGCGCGGCCTCGTACGGGACGCGCAGCGCCAGCCAGCCGGCCAAGGCCCGGCGGAGCGGAGGCAGGGCCGGCTCGTGCCGGGCGAGCGCGAGGGCGCCGCGGGCGGTGTCGGCCATGGCGCTCAGGAGCGGCGCCCCGCCGGAGAGCGCCTCCAGCTCCGCGACCGCCTCGGCGGCACCGTCCGGGTCCCCGACGGCCAGCGCCACCTCCGTCTGCGCGGAGAGCAGCCGGGCCCGGCCGAGGAGGTCGTGACCGGGGTCGCTCTGGCAGGCCAGGGCCAGCTTCAGGCCGGCGACGGCGGCGTCGGCCTTGCCCTGGGCGAGCCGGAGCAGAGCAAGACCCGGCTGCGGGATCCGGCCGAGCTCGTGGGCGTGTGCGTACGAGAGGGCGGCGGAGTCGAGGCGTCCCTGCCGGCGCCGGATCTCCCCGGCCGCGTAGTGCGCCCCTGCGGCGGCCTCCAGGCTGTCCATCAGTACCTCCGCACACACCCGCTGGGCCTCGGCCTCGGCGAGCGCCCAGACCCCGAGCAGATCGAGCACCTCGACATGGTGGATCCGGCACAGGCCCCGGAAGGGGTTGTCGGTGGTCGGTTCGGGGGCGCGGGCGGGCGCGGCGACGGAGGTGGCGGTACCGGTCGTCTTCGACGGACGCGTGTGCTGGGACCAGGGGACCTCGCACCAGGACATCGCCGCGTCCGTCCATTCCACCGCGCGGCCGAAGTCCGCCGCCTCCATGCACTGGGTCAGCGCCAGGCAGAAGAGCCAGCCCGTGAACATGCCGCTCAGCTCGCCCGCCGTGACCGCGCACATCGCGTCGTCGAGGAGGGCCAGGCCCTCCGCCCTGCGGTCGTTCGCGAGCAGTACCGCCGCGTGGGCCTGGCGGCTCAGGGCGATCAGGCCCGGGTCGCCGGATTCGCGGGCGAGGCGCTCCATGCGCCGCGCGGCGGCCAGGGCGGCCTCCGGGTCGTGGTGTTCCTGGGCCTCCTCCGAGTCCGTCCAGGCGAGGAAGCACTGCTCGGGGCAGTCCGGTTCACCCTCCAGGTGGTGCCGGGACCGGTGCAGCCAGCCCGCCGCGGCCGCGTGCCGCCCCAGGCAGCGGTACTCGAAGTACAGCCACCACGCCACCTGCCCCGCCCCGCGGTGGTCGCCCGCCGCCACGTACGCCGCGTGCGCCCGCAGCCGGGCCGCGACCGACTCGTCCACGTGCCCCGCCCACCAGGAGGCGTCCGCGAGGAGGTCCAGGTCCTCGGGGCCCAGCGCGACGGAGGGGTGCCGGTCGGCCTCGCGCAGCAGTGCGTACGCCTCGGCCCACGACTCCCGGGCCGCCGCGTCTCGTGCGCGCTCGACGGCGGGGGCCTCTTCGACGGGGACGGCCATCGCCGCTCACTTCCCTTCCCGGTCCTTCCAGAATATGAGCGCGCGCCGCCCCCGGCCCGTCGGCGCTTCCCGTACTCCCCGGGGAGTAACAGCCGCCGTGCGCCGCCCCCGGCAGTAGCGCCCAACTCGGCCGTCAGCGCGACGAATCCTCCTCCCGGCGACGGGAATCTGGGATCGACCCGAAAGAGGACCGATGGAGGGAGGCCCGCGATGGAGGGCCGTAAGAGGACCGTCGGCTGGGGGGTGCTGGCCCTGTGGGTGATCGTGATCGCCCTCGCCGCACCCCTCGCCGGAAAGCTCGGCGACGTCCAGCGCGACCGCGCCGTCGACTACCTGCCGGCGAGCGCCGACTCGACCCAGGTCGCGAAGATCACCGAGCAGCTGCCCGGTGGAGACTCCACCGACCTCGTGCTCGTCTACCACCGTGACGGCGGACTGACCGCCGACGACAAGGCCACCGCCGCCCGGGAGGTGAAGCAGGTCGCCGCCGAGCACCCGCTCACCTCGACGCCGCAGGCCGTCCCCTCCGAGGACGGCACCACCCTCCTGTACGCCGTGTCCAGTACCGAGCCCGGTACGGACGAAGCGGCCAGGGACGCCTTCGTCCACGACATCCGCGAGACCGTGAGCGGCGAGGTCGGCGGCCCCGGCGCCCTCGCCACGGACGCGAGCGAGGTCTACAACTCCCTCGACGGCCCGCTCCTGTACACGACCGTCGCCGTCGTCGCGATCCTCCTGATCGTCATCTACCGCAGCCCGTTCCTCTGGCTCGTCCCGCTGGTCGTCGCCGGAGTCGCCGACTACCTCTCCATGGCCGTCACCTACGCCCTCCACCAGGGCTTCGACATCAGCGTCTCCGGCCAGAGCACGGGCGTCATGACGATCCTCGTCTTCGGCGCGGGCACCGACTACGCGCTGCTCCTCGTCTCCCGCTACCGCGAGGAACTGCGCCGCACCCCGCGCCCGTACGACGCCATGGCCACCGCCCTGCGCGGCTGCGGACCCGCCGTCCTCGCCTCCTCCGGGACCGTCGCCCTCGGCATGCTCTGCCTGCTCGCCGCCGACATGAACAGCAGCCGGGGGATGGGGCCGACGGCCGCCGTCGGCGTGCTGTGCGCCCTCGTCGCGATGATGACGCTGCTCCCCGCCCTGCTCGTTGTCCTCGGCCGGCGGGTGTTCTGGCCGCTGATCCCGGCGTACGGGAGCGAGCCGAAGGCCGCGCGCCGGTCCCTCTTCGCCGCGATGGGCTCCTCGGCCGGCCGCCGTCCCCTCGCCGTCCTGCTCACGGGCGCCGCCGCGCTGGCCGCCCTCGCGCTCGGCGCGCTGAACCTGCCCGGAGCGCTCAAGCAGGAGGACTCCTTCACCTCCACCCCGGAGGCGGTCGCCGCGATGAAGACGCTGGCCGCCGCGTACCCGGAGATGGGAACCCAGCCGATCACCGTCGTCGCCCCGACGGGCGCCTCCGCCGCGGCCCTGGAAACCGCGCGCGGGACCGAGGGAGTCGCCAAGGCCGAGCGCGGCCGCAGCGGCGGCGGCTGGACGGAGATCTCCGTCGTCGCCGCCCATCCGCCGCAGTCCGCGGCCGAGACCGGGACGATCAGGGAACTGCGCTCCGCGCTCGGCGAAGGCGTGTACGTCGGCGGGCCCAGCGCCGAACAGCTCGACATGACCGACACCAACGCCGGCGACCGGAACATCGTCGTCCCGCTCGTCATCGTCGTCGTCCTGCTCGTGCTGATCGTGCTGCTGCGCAGCCTCGTCGCACCGCTGATCCTGGTCGCCGCGGTCGTCGCCGTCTGGGGCGCGGCCCTCGGCATCGGCGGACTCGTCTTCGAGTCCCTCTTCGGCTTCGAGGGCACCGACCCCGGCCTGGCCCTGCTCTCCTTCGTCTTCCTCGTCGCCCTCGGCGTCGACTACGGCATCTTCCTGATGCACCGGATGCGAGAGGAGTGCCTCAACGGGATGGAGCCGGGCGCCGCGGCCCTCACCGCCCTGCGCACGACCGGCGGGGTGATCGCCTCTGCGGGGCTCGTCCTCGCCGCCACCTTCGGGGTCCTGATCAACATGCCGATGGTGCAACTGGCGGAGCTCGGCTTCGTGATCGCGGTCGGCGTCCTGCTCGACACGTTCCTGGTCCGCACGTACCTGGTCACGAGCGCGAGCGTGCTGCTCGGCCGGAAGGTGTGGTGGCCGGGCCCGTTGGCCAAGACGCCCGCGTCAACGGCCGGTTCAGGGTCCGAGCGGGAGCCCGTACGGGTCTGATCAGGGGCGGGTGGGGGGCTCCCCGGACTGTCAGGAGCCCCCGCCCGAGGGGAGGATGAGCACCATGGACTTCGCAGCGGCTTTCACCCGTGACCCGCAGGCGGCGCCGTACCCGGTGCGGTGCGACGCGACGGCCGCCGCGGGTTTCGCGGTGCTCGCGGCGGTGATCGCGCTCACCGTCGACGACGGCCGGCGGCCGGACGCTCTCGGCTGGGCGCTGCTGCTCGCCGTACACGTCCCGCTGGCCTGGCGGCGCAAGGCGCCCCTGCCGGTGCTGCTCGCCGTGGCGGCCTGCGTCGCCCCGTACCACGGGCTGGACTACATGCATCTGGCGCCGCTGCCGGCCACGATGACCGCGCTGTACACGGTCGCGGCCACCGGCCGTCCGAAGCGCACGGTGATCGTGGGCCTGGCGGTCACGTCCCTCACGCTATCGATGCAGCTCTTCGTCAACCCGCACGAGATGGTGGAGGTGCTGAGGATCTCCGGCTGGGTGATCGCGGTGCTCGTGTTCGGCGCGAGCATCCGCCTCTACCGCCAACTCGTGGCGACCGTGGTGGAGAAGGCCGAGCGGGAGGCCGAACGGAAGGTCACCGAGGAGCGGCTGCGCATTGCAAGAGACTTGCACGACCTCCTCGCGCACTCGATCACCCTGATCGGCGTGCAGACGTCGGTCGCCGCGCACGTCCTGGTCGCCGATCCGGACCGGCTCGACCGGGAGGCGCTCGTCCGGGCGCTCGACGGGATATCCGAGACCTGCCGGGAGGCCCGTGCCGAGGTGCGCACGACCCTGGACGTGCTGCGGGCCGCTCCGGAGGGCCCGTTGCCGGATCTGGCCTCGCTGCCCGATCTCGTACGGTCCTCGGGCGCGGACCTGACGGTACGGACCGGGGAGGCGAAGGTCCCCGCCGCGGTGGGCGCGGCGGCGTACCGGATCGTGCAGGAGTCCCTGACCAATGCCGTCCGGCACGGGGGTCCGGACGGCGGTGTGCGGGTCGATGTCGGGCTGGAGGAGGAGGTGTTGACGGTACGGGTGACGAACGGGGGCGCCGCTTCCGGCGGGCCGGGCGGCTCGGGCGGGACGGGCGGCTCCGGCGGCTCGGGGTACGGGATCCTCGGGATGCGGGAGCGGGCCAGGAGCGTGGGCGGCACACTGAGCGCGGGCCCGCGCGACGGCGGGGGCTTCGAGGTCACGGCGGCGCTGCCGCTCGCGGGGAGGGAAGTGACGGCGTGATCCGGGTTCTGCTGGCGGACGACCAGACGCTCGTCCGGGCGTCGTTCGCGATGCTCGTCGACTCGGCGCCGGACATGGAGGTCGTGGGCCAGGCGGCCAACGGCAAGGAGGCGGTGGAGCTGGCCCGTTCGGCGCGGGCGGACCTGGTGGTCATGGACGTCCGGATGCCCGAGCTGGACGGGATCGGCGCGACGCGGCTGATCGCCGCCGACGAGGACCTGGCCGGGGTGAAGGTGCTGGTCCTGACGACGTACGACACGGACGAGCACATCGTGGAGGCGTTGCGGGCGGGCGCTTCGGGCTTCGTGGTCAAGGACATCCGCCCGGCCGAACTCCTCGCGGCGATCCGGACGGTGGCGGCGGGGGAGTCCCTGCTCTCGCCGGGCCCGACGTCCCGGCTGATAGCCAGGGTCCTCGCGACGCCGGACACGCCGGTGACGGGAGGGCCGGAAGGGCTGTCGGACCGCGAACGCCAGGTGCTGGCGCTGGTGGCGCGGGGCCTGAACAACACGGAGATCGCGGAGGCGTTGGGGCTCTCACCGCTCACGGCGAAGACCCATGTCAGCCGGATCATGGGGAAGCTGGGGGCGCGGGACCGGGCCCAACTGGTCATCGTCGCGTACGAGTCGGGCCTGGCGGTCCCGGGCCGCTGAGCGGGGCGGGACGGGCCGGGCCCCGCAGGCGGGTGCCTGCGGGGCCCGGTCGTACGGGGACGGGCTCGGCGTCAGCCGAGGTCGACGCCGCTCGCGCGGAGCATGTCCTCGCGCTCGACGATCTTCACGCGCTCGCGGCCCTGGGGCTCGCCCAGCGCCTTCTCGGCGGCGTCCAGGGCGTACCAGCCCTCCCACGTCGTGTACGTGAGGCCCTTGCCCTCCAGGAAGGCGACGACCGCGTCCGTCTCCGGCGACTCGGGCGTGAGGAGCCGGCCGTTGGCGAAGTCGTCGAGCAGGTTGGCGACCGTCTCGTTGGCGTCGCCCTTGGTGTGGCCGATGAGGCCGACCGGGCCGCGGCGGATCCAGCCGGTGACGTAGGTGGACGCCAGGTGCTCGCCGCCCTCCTCGATGACCCGGCCGCCGGCGTCGGGGACGGTGCCGCTGGCGGTGTCCCAGGGCAGCTTGGGCAGCTCGTCGGAGAGGTAGCCGACGGCGCGGTAGACGGCCTGGACGTCCCAGTCGGTGGTCTGGCCGGTTCCCTTGACGTTGCCGGTGCCGTCGAGCTCGGTGCGCTCGGTGCGCAGCCCGACGACCTTGCCGTCCTCGCCGAGGATCTCGACCGGCGACTCGAAGAAGTGCAGGAAGAGCTTGTGCGGGCGGTCGCCGACATCGCGGATCGCCCAGTTCTCCAGGGTCTTGGCGACCATGTCGGTCTGCTTGTTCTTGCGCCGCTCGGCGATCGAGCCCTCGTCGTAGTCGATGTCCTCGGGGTTGACGATGACCTCGATGTTGGGGGAGTGGTCCAGCTCGCGCAGCTCCATGGGGCTGAACTTGGCCTGCGCGGGGCCGCGGCGGCCGAAGACGTGGATCTCGAAGGCCTTGTTGGCCTTGAGACCGTCGTAGACGTTCGGCGGGATCTCGGTCGGCAGCAGCTCGTCCGCGGTCTTGGCGAGGATGCGGGCGATGTCGAGGGCCACGTTGCCCACGCCGAGGACGGCGACCTTCTCGGCCTCCAGCTCCCAGGTGCGCGGGACGTCCGGGTGGCCGTCGTACCAGGACGCGAAGTCGGCGGCGCCGAAGGAGCCGTCCAGCTCGACACCGGGGATCTTCAGCTCGCGGTCGGCCATGGCGCCGGTCGAGAAGACCACGGCGTCGTAGAAGGCGCGCAGGTCGTCCAGGTGCACGTCGGTGCCGTAGTCGACGTTGCCGAAGAGCCGCACCTGCGGCTTGTCGAGCACCTGGTGCAGGGCGGTGATGATGCCCTTGATGCGCGGGTGGTCGGGGGCGACGCCGTACCGGATCAGACCGAAGGGAGCCGGCATCCGCTCGAAGATGTCGATGGACACGCCCGGCTCGGCGGCGGCCTCGGACTTCAGCAGCGCATCAGCGGCGTAGATTCCGGCGGGGCCGGCGCCGACGATCGCGACCCGGAGAGGGCGGGGCATGTCAGGGTTCCCTTCGCAAGCGACGTGACGACGATGAGTGTCGTCACTTAGGTCACCCTAAATAACGCCTGTCGCGAGCCGGTACCCGCCCCCGGTCTATGGCCCCATAAGATGGACTTATGACTTCCCAAAGGAAGGCTACGCCTCGACGCCGGTGGGCCTTCAGTCGGAGGAGGACCCGCCGGGAATGTGCTTCGCCACGTTGTTGAAGGGCGCGATCAGCAGCCAGATTCCGGCCAGGCAGAGCGGCGGACCCGTCCAGATGTTGTGCAGTCCGGCCAGCGGACCAGGTTCATCAGCCGCAGCCAGTTCCACAACAGCTCGGGATCCCCCGCACCATCGGGCTCGATTCCGGCGGGCGCGTGCCGCGTGCTGCCGCGGTCGGCGACGATCCCGCGGCGCAGCCGACGGGCGGCGCGCCACAGCACCACCACCCACAGCACCCCGAACCCCAGCGCCGCCCCGCCGACCGCCAGCGCCTGCAACTGTCCCGCAGGACTCGGCCGCCACCACAGCAGCGCCCCCGCCATCAGCCCCAGCACCACCCCGGCGCCGGCGGCGAGCCGGGCGGCCGCGACGTAACGCCGCGCGGTCCGTTCCGCCCGCTCCCCACTCACCGTGCGAGGCAGCGCCGCCGGCGCGGTGCGGAGGAGGGGGAGGGGGCAGTCGTCATCTCTTGACCCCGGCCACGAAGGCGGCCCATGCGGCGGCGGGGACGACGAGGGCGGGGCCGGTGGGGTTCTTGGAGTCCCGGACGGGGACGACACCGGGGACGTCGTCGAGGACCTCGACGCAGCTGCCGCCGTTGCCGTCGCTGTAGGAGCTCTTGCGCCATGCGGCGGCGCCGGGGAAGTCGTACGCCACTTCGACGCAGTCGCCGCCGTTGCCGTCGCTGAAGGAGCTCTTCCGCCACTGGGCACCGCTCAGGTCGTACTCGCGCATCGTCTGTGGTCCTCCGCCGCCGATTCGATCAGTGCGAGGGACGCCTCCGGCGACAGAGCGGCGGCCCTGAGCAGATCGTAGGTCTCCTGTGCACGCTTCACCAGGGCAGGATCGCCCAGCAGATTCCCCGAAAACACCGCCTCTGTATAGGCGGTTGGTGGCGCCTCGTCGAACTCCATGAGCTTCAGTGAGCCGGTCATGAGGGCGTACGCTCCGGCGGTTGGCAATACCTGGACCAATGCCCGGCGCTCACGGGCGAGCGCCATGAGGTGGTCCAGCTGCCTGGCCATGACGGCCGGACCACCCACCGAGAGCCGCAGCACGTGCTCATGCAGGATCACCCAATACACCGGGGTTGCAGGGTCCTTGAGCAGCTGCGCCCGATCCAGCCGTCCGCGGACCTTCTCCTCGATAAACGCATCGGAGGCGAGCGGGTTCATGGCCAGTGTGACGGCCCGGGCGTACGCACCGGTCTGCAGCAGGCCCGGCATGAGCGTCGGGGCGAACTCGCAGATCTTCGTCGCTACCGCCTCCAACTCCGCCGCTGCCTCGAAATAACTCGCGTACGGCGACGCGTTGATCAGCTTCCGACACGCCCGTTCGAAAAAACCACCGGTTTGTAGGACGTCGTCGATTCGCTGCGCCACGTCCAGCTGAGGCTTTCGAATTCCCTGCTCGAACTGGCCGATGTATCCCCCGGAAACGAACACCCGCTCGCCCAGCTCCGCCTGCGTTAAGCCCTTCGCCTCCCGCTGCGCCTTCAGCTCCTGGCCGAAGAACGCCCACGTGTCCTGCCGTCTTGCTTTGGCCATGGTTTAACTCCTCGACCCTGCCCCGCAGTTGTAGGACCTGCGCATCTATCGATTCTAGGGATCCGACACCACCCTGGGTGCGGTAAGCGAGAAATGGATTCGGAAAGGGATGCGTTGGTGAAGGAAGACAGCACGCGGTCGACAACGGGGTCCGTGGAAGAAGCGAGTCAGGTGGTGACGGAATTGCGCGAGGCACTCGTACGGGCGGGAATCGTGCTCCCCTCCCTCGGGCTCGACGCCGTCACCCTCGCCTCCGACAGCCCCCGGCCGCTCATCGAATTGGGACGCTGCACGGCGGAAACGGCGCGTCGGCTGGCCGCCGTCGTACTGCCGCCGGGGGAAGAGGGGAGCCGGTCATGAAACTGCCCATCGGGGCGTACGTCGTCGAGATCCGCACCGGGCGTGTGGGCACGGTCATGGGGCACGAGGGCCCGTATGTCCAGCTGCGGCCGCTCGGCGGCGGGCGGGAGTGGGACGCGGAGCCGGAGGGGGTCCGCGAGGCCACCTCGGCGGAGCGCCTCCGCGCCGCGACCGCGCACGCGAACGCGCGCAGCCGAGGCGAGGTGCCGTGAGCGAGGATCGCGAGGGCGCCCGGTGTAGAACGAGTAGTACGCTCGTGTCATGGACAAGAACCAGGACGTGCCTCTGCGGGAACTCAACCAGCAGACCTCGCGGGTCATGGCTCGCGTCGAGGCCGGTGAGACCGTCACGATCACGAAGGACGGCGTGCCGATAGGGGACATCGTGCCGAGGGGAGGCGCCCTCGGCAGGCCCTCGTATCCGTTCAGGACGGATCCCATGGGGATGCTGGAGATCCCGGATCTCGGCGGTCCGGCACTCACCGACGACGAGATCGACGAGACGCTTCGCGGGATGGGCGGTTCGGTCGATGGCTGAGCTTGCGGAGATCCCGGTGGCTGTCGCGGACACCAACGCGCTGTACCGGCTGTTCACCCCGAAGGACGCGCGTCACGCGGCGCACCGGGCGGCGCTCGCCCGCGTCGGCCACCTCGTCATCTCGCCCATGGTGTTGACGGAACTCGATTACCTGCTGACGGAGCGGGTCGGCGCGCGCGCTTCGATGAACGCGCTGGACTTCGTCGCCCGCCAGACCGAGGCGCGGCGGTTCGAAATCCCCGAGATCCAGCCGCACCTGCGTACCGCGATGGCGGTGATGCGCGGCTACGAGGACGCTGCCGGCGGTAAGGGTGTAGGGCTTGCGGACGCCATGAACGTCGCCTTGGCCGCGGCCTTTCACACTGCCGACGTCTTCACGACGGACGCGCACTTCCGGATGATGCGGCCCCTCACCGCGCATCCTGCCTTCCGGCTTCTGCCCGACGACGTCTGAGGCCCTTCCCGTACGGGAGAATGGGCCGCATGAGCCTGTTCCGCGACGACGGCATCGTGCTGCGCACCCAGAAGCTGGGTGAAGCGGACCGCATCATCACGCTCCTCACGCGCGGTCACGGCCGCGTACGCGCCGTAGCGCGCGGGGTGCGGCGCACCAAGTCGAAGTTCGGGGCCAGGCTCGAACCGTTCTCCCATGTCGACGTGCAGTTCTTCGCTCGGGGGAGTGATCTCGTCGGGCGCGGGCTGCCGCTCTGCACGCAGAGCGAGACCATCGCCGCCTACGGCGGCGGGATCGTCACCGACTACGCCCGCTACACCGCCGGGACGGCGATGCTGGAGACGGCGGAGCGGTTCACGGACAACGAGGGCGAGCCGGCCGTGCAGCAGTACCTGCTGCTCGTCGGCGGGCTGCGGACGCTAGCCCGGGGCGAGCACGCGCCCCATCTCATCCTCGACGCCTTCCTCCTGCGCTCCCTCGCCGTCAACGGATACGCGCCGAGCTTCGAGGACTGCGCGAAGTGCGGCCTCCACGGACCCAACCGGTTCTTCTCGGTCGCGGCGGGCGGCGTCATATGCGGCGACTGCCGGGTGCCCGGCAGCGTCGTACCCTCTCCGGAGGCCATCGGCCTGCTCAGCGCGCTGCTCACCGGCGACTGGGCGACTGCGGACGCGTGCGAGCCGCGTCACGTCAGGGAGGGCAGCGGGCTGGTGTCCGCCTATCTGCACTGGCACCTGGAGCGCGGCCTGCGCTCCCTGCGGTACGTAGAGAAGAGCTAGGAGACCCATCGCATGGCCATCGCACGACGCGGAATCCTCGGACGGAAGATCCGGGAGTACAAGACCCCGGAGCCGCACCCGTCCGGCGCCCGCCCGCCGAAGCTCCCCGGCGAGCTGGTGCCGAACCACGTCGCCTGCGTGATGGACGGCAACGGCCGCTGGGCCCAGGAGCGCGGGCTGCCGCGCACCGAGGGCCACAAGGTCGGCGAGGGCGTCGTCCTCGACGTGCTGAAGGGCTGCCTGGAGCTCGGGGTCAAGAACCTCTCGCTCTACGCCTTCTCCACGGAGAACTGGAAGCGGTCGCCCGAGGAGGTCCGCTTCCTGATGAACTTCAACCGGGACGTGATCCGGCGCCGGCGCGACGAGATGGACGAGCTGGGCATCCGTATCCGCTGGGTCGGCCGCATGCCGAAGATGTGGAAGTCGGTCGTCCAGGAGCTCCAGGTCGCGCAGGAGCAGACCGTCGACAACGACGCGATGACGCTGTACTTCTGCGTGAACTACGGCGGTCGTGCCGAGGTCGCCGACGCGGCGCAGGCCATCGCCCGTGACGTCGCCGCCGGAAAGCTCGACCCGTCGAAGGTCAACGAGAAGACCTTCCAGAAGTACCTGTACTACCCGGACATGCCGGACGTCGACCTCTTCCTCCGCCCGAGCGGCGAGCAGCGCACCTCGAACTACCTGATCTGGCAGAGCAGCTACGCGGAGATGGTGTTCCAGGACGTGCTGTGGCCGGACTTCGACCGCCTTGACCTGTGGCGGGCGTGCGTCGAGTACGCCTCCCGCGACCGCCGCTTCGGCGCGATCCCGGCGGCGGACCGCGCGGCGATGGGCTCGGTCCCGCAGCAGGGCCCGGCGGTCTGACCCGGGCCGTCCGACTCTCCGTCCGACCCAGCCGTCCGGCTGTCCGACCCGGCCGTTACGATCACGGCCTGTCGTCGAGGCACCGGGGAGGGGCCATGGCCGAAGGACCGAGTCCGACAGCGCAGGAGACCGTCGAGCTGGTCTATGTGCCCACCGATGTCGACGTGGCCGACGCGCTGCGCGCGCGGATGCGCAAGACGCCCGGCGGGCGCCGCCTGCGGCTCGTGCTGCTGGCCATCGCGGTCCTGGGCATCGGCCTCCTGGTGCACTCCATCATCCGGCCGGCGACGGACGATCCCATCTCGTCGTCGGCGGGTGCCGTCTTCCTCATCGTGTTCTCCTTCGGGCTGCTCGTGCTCTACCCGGTGATCACGGCGAAGCAGGTCCACCGGATGGTCGCCTCGCAGGGCGAGTTCCGGGCCGTCGTGGACGAGCTCGGGGTGCGCTGGACCTCACGGGACACCGACATGAAGTCCGGGTGGGAGATGTTCCCGCGGTACGTCGAGACGGCCGAGCTGTTCGTCCTGTTCTCCGGCGACAGGAACGGCGTCGGGGTCGGCACGCTGCCCAAGCGAGGTCTGGCCGGTGCCGAGGAGGCCGACCGGCTCCGCGCGATCCTGGACCGGCACATCACTCGGCTCTGAGCCACCCGTGTACGCGAAGGGGCCCGCACCGGATCGCTCCGGTGCGGGCCCCTTCGTACCGCTTGGATCAGTACCGCTCGGTTCGGTACCGCTCGGTTCCGTACCGCTTACTTCTTCGCCGCACACTCCGCGCACGTGCCGAAGATCTCGACCGTGTGCGCCACGTTCACGTACCCGTGCTGGGCCGCGATCGTCTCCGCCCACTGCTCGACCGCCGGGCCCTCCACCTCGACCGCCTTGCCGCAGACGCGGCAGACGAGATGGTGGTGGTGATCGCCCGTCGAGCAGCGGCGGTAGACCGTCTCGCCCTCGCTGGTGCGCAGCGCGTCGACCTCGCCCGCGTCCGCGAGGGACTGGAGCGTGCGGTACACCGTCGTGAGGCCGACCGAGTCGCCGCGGTGCTTGAGCATGTCGTGCAGCTCCTGGGCACTGCGGAACTCGTCCACCTCGTTCAGTGCCGCCGCCACCGCGGCCCGCTGCTTGGTCGAGCGGCCGCGTACGGGGGGTCCTGCCGTCGCCACAGGGGCCTCCTAGAGATTCGTCGCCCCCGCCATTCTGCCAGGCTGCTAGACCGCGGCGTCGTCCGTGGGTCGACGCGTAGCCGGAACGGCCATGTCGCACTCCGCCGGGGACGAGGCCGCGGCCTCCGCAGCCCGGGCGCGGCGCCTGGCCAGGGGCGCCGAGAGCGCCGTCAGGACGATGAAGACGCCGATCGCCAGCAGCACGATGAGCGAGCCCGGCGGCAGGTCCTGGTAGTACGTGGTGACGGTGCCCGTCAGGGTGACGCCGGTGCCGATGACGATCGCCAGGACGAAGGTCGTACGGAACGAGCGGGACAGCTGCTGCGCGGCTGCCACCGGGACCACCATCAGCGCGCTGACCAGGAGCAGGCCGACGACCCGCATCGCGACCGTGACGGTCACGGCGGCCGTGATCGCGATCAGCAGGTTCAGGGCCCGGACCGGGAGACCGGTGACGCGGGCGAACTCCTCGTCCTGGCTGACCGCGAAGAGCTGACGCCGCAGACCGATGGTGACGAGGACGACGAAGGCGGCGAGCACGCTGATCGCGGTGACGTCCTCGTCCGAGACCGTGGAGAGCGATCCGAAGAGGTACGAGAGCAGGTTGGCGTTGGAGCCGCCCCCGACGTGCATCAGCATGACGCCGCCCGCCATGCCTCCGTAGAAGAGCAGCGCGAGCGCGAGGTCGCCGCGGGTGCGCCCGTACGTACGGATCAGCTCCATCAGGACGGCACCGGCGACGGCGACCAGGGTGGCCATCCAGACGGGGCTGGTGTTCAGCAGGAAGCCGAGGCCGACACCGGTCATGGCGACATGGCCGATGCCGTCGCCCATCAGGGCCTGGCGGCGCTGAACGAGGAAGATGCCGACGGCCGGCGCGGTGATGCCGACGAGGACGGCCGCGAGGAGCGCCCGCTGCATGAAGGCGGGTTCGAGGAATTCCATGATCAGGTCAGCTTCCTCAGGTCAGCAGACCCGTGCGGAGCGGCTCACCGGCCGCGTGCGGATGGACGTGGTCGTGGCCGGGCAGAGCGTGCTGGCCGACGGCCTGCGGCGGCGGGCCGTCGTGGACGACGCAGCCGTCGCGGAGGACCACGGCCCGGTCGATCAGCGGCTCCAGCGGGCCCAGTTCGTGCAGGACGAGCAGGACGCTGGTGCCGCTCGCGACCTGCTCGCGCAGGGTGGCGGCGAGGATCTCCTGGCTGGCGAGGTCGACGCCGGCCATCGGCTCGTCCATGATCAGCAGCTCGGGCTCGGAGGCGAGCGCGCGGGCGATGAGGACGCGCTGGTGCTGTCCGCCGGAGAGGGCGCTCACCGAGTCCTTCGCGCGGTCGGCGAGACCGACGAGGTCGATGGCCCGGTCGACCGCGGCCCGGTCGGCCCTGGTCAGCAGGCCGAGCCTCCTGCGGGAGAGCCGGCCGGAGGAGACGACCTCGCGGATCGTGGCGGGCACGCCGGAGGCGGCGGTGGTGCGCTGCGGTACGTAGCCGACGCGCGCCCACTCGCGGAATCGCTTCTGCTCCGTGCCGAACAGTTCGATGGTGCCGCCGGTGAGCGGGACCTGACCGATGACGGAGCGGACGGCGGTGGACTTGCCGGAGCCGTTGGCGCCGAGCAGCGCGACGACCTCACCGCGGTTCACGGTGAGGTCGATGCCGCGCAGGACGGGGCGCGCGCCGAGGGACGCCGTGGCTCCGCGGACGGATATGACGGGCGCGGTCACGGGTGCCTCCTGCTGTGCGTGGGTCACTTCGCGCCGAGGGCCTTCTTCAGCGCGGCGAGGTTGGACTGCATGACCTCGATGTAGTCATCGCCCTTGGACTTGTCCGTGATTCCCTCCAGCGGGTCCAGGACGTCGGTCTCGAGACCGGTGTCCTTCGCGAGGGTCTTCGCGGTCCTGTCGCTGGCGAGCGTCTCGAAGAAGACGGTGGAGACCTTCTCCTTCGCCGCGACGTCCTGGAGTTCCTTCATGCGGGCGGGGCTCGGCTCGGACTCGGGGTCCAGGCCGGAGATGCCCTCCTGGTCCAGGCCGTAGCGCTCGGCGAGGTAGCCGAAGGCGGAGTGGGTGGTGATGAAGGTCTTGGTGGTGGTGTTCTTCAGGCCGGTCTCGAACGCCGTGTCCAGGTCACCGAGCTTCTTCACCAGGGCGTCGGTGTTCTTCTTGTAGTCGGCGGCGTTCGCCGGGTCGGCCTTCTCGAGGGAGGCGCCGACGCCCTTGGCGACCTCGGCGTACTTCACCGGGTCGAGCCAGATGTGCGGGTCGGCACCGGCCTCGGACTCGTGGCCGTGCTCGTCGGCGTGCTCCTCGCCCTCGTGGGCGGCGTGCTCCTCGGCGCTCTCGCCCGCGTGGTCGTGGCCGACCTCGGTGCCGTGGTCCTCGAGCGTGGTGAGGGTGGCGGCGTCGACGGTGTTCTTGACGCCGGCCTGGTCGATCGCCTTGTCGACGGCGGGCTGGACGCCCTTGAGGTACAGGATGTAGTCGGCCTCGCCGAGCTCGCCGATCTGCCTCGGCTTGAGCTCCAGGTCGTGCGGCTCGACGCCCGGCTCGGTGAGCGTGCTGACGGAGACGTGCGCTCCGCCGATCTGCTCGGCCAGGTACTGCATCGGGTAGAACGACGCCACCACGCTGAGCTTGCCGTCGGCGGGCTTGTCGGCTGCGCCCGACGTTCCCGAGCAGGCGGAGAGGGTGACGAGACCGAGGGTGACTGCTCCGGCGACGGCGGTGGTGGGTATCAGGCGGCGTACGTTCATGACACTCATTTTCAACAAAACTGGAAACGATTGTCAATTGTCATATGTGTGGCTCGCCCCACGTTCGGTGGTTTCCTGCGCCGGTCCGCCCGGAGGAGGCCGAACCGATTTGATACAGGGGGTACGGGCGCCGGTAATCTGAAGCATTCGCACTTCGTCGTCGTAATGAAGAGAGCACCGTGGCCGCCGACAAGATCGACACCATCGTCAGCCTGAGCAAGCGCCGTGGCTTCGTCTACCCGTGCAGCGAGATCTACGGTGGTCAGCGCGCCGCCTGGGACTACGGACCGCTGGGTGTCGAACTCAAGGAGAACATCAAGCGGCACTGGTGGCGTTACATGGTCACCTCGCGCGAGGACGTCGTCGGCATCGACTCGTCGGTGATCCTGGCCACCGAGGTCTGGGAGGCCTCCGGCCACGTCGCCACCTTCACCGACCCGCTGACCGAGTGCACCTCCTGCCACAAGCGCTACCGCGCCGACCACCTGGAGGAGGCGTACGAGGAGAAGCACGGCCGCCTCCCCGAGCACGGCCTCACCGACCTCAACTGCCCCAACTGTGGCAACAAGGGCACCTTCACCGAGCCCAAGCAGTTCTCGGGCATGCTCTCCACCCACCTCGGCCCGACCCAGGACTCCGGCTCGGTCGCCTACCTGCGCCCCGAGACCGCGCAGGGCATCTTCACCAACTTCGGCCAGGTCCTGCAGACCGCGCGCAAGAAGCCGCCGTTCGGCATCGCGCAGATGGGCAAGTCCTTCCGGAACGAGATCACTCCGGGCAACTTCATCTTCCGCACCCGCGAGTTCGAGCAGATGGAGATGGAGTTCTTCGTCAAGCCGGGCGAGGACGAGCAGTGGCACGAGTACTGGATGGAGCAGCGCTGGAACTGGTACACGGGCCTGGGTCTCCGTGAGGAGAACATGCGCTGGTTCGAGCACCCGAAGGAGAAGCTCTCCCACTACTCCAAGCGCACCGCCGACATCGAGTACCGCTTCCAGTTCGGCGGCAGCGAGTGGGGCGAGCTCGAGGGTGTCGCCAACCGCACCGACTACGACCTGAAGGCGCACTCCAAGGCGTCGGGCAACGACCTGCTCTACTTCGACCAGGACGCCGGCGAGCGCTGGACCCCGTACGTCATCGAGCCGGCCGCCGGTGTCGGCCGCACGATGCTCGCCTTCCTCCTCGACGCGTACAACGAGGACGAGGCCCCCAACGCCAAGGGCGTCATGGAGAAGCGCACCGTGATGCGCCTCGACCCGCGCATCGCGCCGGTCAAGGTCGCCGTCCTGCCGCTGTCCCGCAACGCCCAGCTGTCGCCGAAGGCCAAGGGCCTCGCCGCCGACCTGCGGCAGAACTGGAACATCGAGTTCGACGACGCCGGCGCCATCGGCCGCCGCTACCGCCGCCAGGACGAGATCGGTACGCCGTTCTGCGTCACCGTCGACTTCGACACCCTGGACGACAACGCGGTGACCGTGCGCGAGCGCGACACCATGAAGCAGGAGCGCGTCTCCCTCGACCAGATCCAGGGCTACCTGGGCAGCCGCCTGATCGGCTGCTGACGGTCGTACCCGCTGTACGCGAAAGCCCCCGGCTCCGGCAGGAGTCGGGGGCTTTCCCGTGGGCGCGGGCCGGTGGACTGGGCGGGCGTGCGGGGTGTGCGTGAAGGGGTTACGCGCGCAGGCCGCGCAGCAGCAGGTCGAGCACCGCGTCGAACTCGGCGTCGATCGTCGGACGCTGCCACTCCGGGGCGTACATCGGGTCGTGGAAGCGGCCGGTCGCGTGGAACAGCGCGCGGGCCGTGGCCGCGGCGTCGGGGGCGGTGAACTCCCCGCTCCGCACGCCCTCTTCGACGATCTCCCGGACCTGTCCGATCAGCACCTCGATGTGCTCCTCGACCACACCGCTGGCCTCGTCGATCAGCACCCCGTACGTGGCGAACAGCTCGGGGTCGTCGCCCGCCTTGTGCCGCTTGGCCTCGAAGAGGCCGGCGAACCAGGCCCGGAGCTTCTCGGCGGCCGGCCGGTCCGAGGTCGCGATCAGCTCGGCGAGCATCACCTCGGCGCGGCTCAGCCACCGCTCGGTCACCGCCTCGCGCAGCGCCGCCTTCGTACGGAAGTGGCGATAGACGCTGCCGTGGCTGACGCCGAGCACCCGGGCCACGTCCACGACCGTCGCCTTCGCCGGGCCGTAGCGCCGCAGCACCTCCTCGGTGGCTTCGAGGATGCGCTCTGCGGTCAGGGTCTCGGTGGGCATGGGATGACAGTACCTGTCAGCCGAATGCCAGGTCAGTGCTCGCTGTCCAGGTGGGCCATCTGCGCCGCCGGGTAGCGCTCGCCGGCCGCCGCGCCCACCGGGACGGCCTGCTCGATAGCGGCCAGGTCGGCGGCGTCGAGCGTGAGGTCCAGGGAGCCGAGGGCCTCCGCGAGCCGGTCCCGACGGCGGGCGCCGACCAGCGGAACGATGTCGGCGCCGTGCCGGGGGCCCTGGGCCAGCACCCAGGCGATCGCGATCTGCGCGACCGTCACGCCCTTGGCCTCGGCGAGGGCGCGCAGCCGGTCCACCAGGTCCAGGTTCCGGTGCAGGTTGTCCCCCTGGAAGCGCGGGCTCATGCCCCGGAAGTCGCCCGCGCCGAGCTCTCGGTCACGGGTGAAGTGGCCGCTGATCAGGCCGCGCGACAGCACGCCGTACGCCGTGATGCCGATGCCCAGCTCGCGGGCGGTGGGCAGGATCTTCTCCTCGATGCCCCGGGATATCAGCGAGTACTCGATCTGGAGGTCGGCGATCGGGGCGACGGCCGCAGCCCGGCGCAGGGTGTCGGCGCCGACCTCGGAGAGGCCGATGTGCCGGACGTGCCCGGCCTCGACGAGCTCGGCGATCGCGCCGACGGTCTCCTCGATCGGCACGTCGGGGTCGACCCGGGCGATCCGGTAGATGTCGATGTGGTCGGTGCCGAGGCGCTGCAGCGAGTACGCCGCGAAGTTCTTCACCGCGGCGGGCCGGCCGTCGTAGCCGGTGAAGCCGCCTTCGACCGTGCGCAGGGCGCCGAACTTCACGCTGGTCAGGGCCTGCTCGCGGGCGGCCGCGGGGGCCGTGCGCAGGGCCTCGTTGATCAGCAGCTCGTTGTGCCCCATGCCGTAGAAGTCGCCGGTGTCGAGCAGCGTGACCCCGGCGTCGAGGGCGGCGTGGATGGTCGCGATCGACTCGGCGCGGTCGCTCTCGCCGTACAGCGCGGACATGCCCATGCAGCCGAGGCCGAGGGCGGAGACCTGGGGGCCGGTGGTGCCGAGGGAGCGGGTGGGGAGGGAGGTCATGAGGGTCTCCTCGAAAAGGGATCGAAGGGTGACGCATGACAACTATGACATGACGGCTGACAGATTTCAATGTTTGTCATTCGCATGGGGCGTGGAACGGAAAATCTGGTGATCCGGCGTGTCCGGACGAGGTAGCGTCTGAGTCATGTCTTCGTTCTTCCAGATCTACGAGTGAGAGCGCGGCGGGCCTCGACGCCCGCCCCGCCGGACGATCCCCTCACCACTTCTCACCAATGGGAGAACCCCATGGCCAAGGGCCGTAACAACCTCCTCGGCGTCGGCGGACAGCGCAAGAAGCTGTCCCGTGGCGACCAGCAGGGCTCCGTTCAGGGCCGCAGCGCCGACCGCAAGGCCGCTGTCGACCAGAAGCAGGAGCTGCTGAAGAAGATGCGCGAGCGTGCGACGGGCGCCGAGGGCGCCGAGACCGCCGCCGACACCACGGGCGGCCAGGAGTAACCGCAGCCGGTACGAGACGGGGGCCCCGGGGACCAGCGTGGCCCCGGCCCCCCGGCGGCCGCCGCCGCGGAGCAACCCGCGCGCGGCACGCGCACGGGCAGGACCGTGGG
>NZ_JBHWJZ010000005.1:171099-306394 GCF_042731085.1 Streptomyces sp. NPDC059875 | reverse complement strand
TGGTGGCCTGGTTTTTTTTAAAACTACCCCGGTCCACCCCCCGCCGGTTCCGCGCGGGGGGCCGGGGCCACCCCCGCCCCCGGGGCCCCCGTGCGTCCGCCGCCGCTCAGCTCACCGCGCGCGGCAGGCGCAGGCTCAGGACCGTGGTCAGGAGCACCGCGGCCAGCTGGACCAGGAGCGTCACGGTCAGCGCGGTGCCCATCGAGCCGGAGGCCGCCAGGGACAGGAAGAGCGAGCCGAGCGTGGCCACGCCCAGGGCCAGCGCCGACTGCTGGGTGGTCACCATGACACCGCTGCCCACGCCCGCCCGGTCCGCCGGGACGTCGGAGAGGACGATCCGGAACAGGACCGGGAGCTGGAGACCCTGGCCGAGACCCGCGACGGCCATGCCCGGCAGGAGGCTCCGGACCGAGAGGTCCGGCCAGGAGCGCCACGCCGTCAGGGCGAGCAGGGTGATCCCGACGGCCTGCAGGAGACCGCCCGCCGTGACGACCCGCGTGCCCCAGCGGCGTACCAGGCGCGGGCCCGCGAGCGAGGCCCCGAAGAAGGCCACGGCCATCGGGACCAGCGCCAGGCCCGAGACCACCGCGCCCATGCCGAGGCCCTGCTGCAGCGCGACCGCGATCACGAACATGAAGCCGCCGAAGCCGATCGAGAACGGCAGCACCAGGGCCAGGCCCCGGCGCAGCGAGACGAGACCCAGCAGGCTCGGCGGCACCAGCGGCGTACGGCCCTGCCGGTCGGCCCGCAGCTCCACCCACCAGAACGCCCCCGCGGCGAACGGGAAGACGCCCAGCGCGATCCAGGTCCACAGCGGCCAGCCGGCGGCCCGCCCCTCCGTGAGAGGGGCGAGGAGCGTGAGCAGCGACAGCCCGAGAAGCAGCGTGCCCGGGACGTCGACCGGCGCCGGGCGCTCCGATCGGGTCTCCGGGACGGTCCGGACCGCGAGCAGCAGCCCGGCCACCGCCACCGGCACGTTGACCAGGAAGATCGCCCGCCAGCCGGTGCCCGCGAGGTCCGCCGCGACGAGCACCCCGCCCAGGATCTGGCCGGCCACCATCGCGAGGCCGGCGGTCGCTCCGTACAGGCTCAGCGCCTTCGCGCGCCGTGCCCCCGTCGTCGAGGAGTGAATGGTGGCCAGCACCTGCGGGAGCATCAGTGCGGCCGAGGCACCCTGTGCCACCCGCGCCCCCACCAGCGTCCAGGCGTCCGGCGCCAGCCCGCACGCCAGCGAGGTCAGGCCGAAGGCGGCCATGCCCGCGAGGAAGAGCCTGCGCCGGCCGAACAGGTCCCCGAG
Source organism: Streptomyces sp. NPDC059875 (assembly GCF_042731085.1). Classification (NCBI taxonomy): domain Bacteria; kingdom Bacillati; phylum Actinomycetota; class Actinomycetes; order Kitasatosporales; family Streptomycetaceae; genus Streptomyces; species Streptomyces sp. NPDC059875. The sequence goes on along the minus strand of NZ_JBHWJZ010000005.1, from coordinate 305,097 downwards.
CCGTCCGCCCAGGACGAGCAGCACGGCGTACGAGAGCCCGTACCCGGCGACGACCAGCTCCAGCATGGCCGGTCCGGCCGCCAGGTCGTGGTCGATGGTCGGCAGGGCGACATTGACGATGAAGAAGTCGATCAGCGGCAGCGCGGCGCCGAGGAGCACGGTGAACAGGCCGAGGGAGCCGAGGGCGGGCGTCGCGTGGTCGACGACGACGCCGGACCCTCGGGCGGGGGCGGTGGTGGAGGCTGTAGTACTCACGGCATCGAACATCCACCCTTGCTCAGCCTGGTACCAGAGTCTCTTTATCCTGGTACAAGCACTACCTGGAAACGGGCTGAGCGCCCCGGCACCCTGGGAGCATGACGACCATGGCGGTGGAGAAGACGACGACCGGAACGACCACGGACGTCCGGCGGCATGAACTCGCCGCCTTCCTGCGCAGCCGGCGCGAGCGCATCACCCCCGAGCAGGTGGGCCTGGTCCGCGGCCGGCGCCGCCGTACCCCCGGCCTGCGCCGCGAGGAGGTCGCGCACCTCTCCGCCGTCGGCGTCACCTGGTACACCTGGCTGGAGCAGGCGCGGGACATCCACGTCTCCCCGCAGGTCCTCGACGCCCTCGCCAGGGCCCTGCTGCTCGACCCGACCGAGCGCACCCACCTCTTCGCCCTCGGCGGGGAGGCCGACCCGAACCCCGAGGCGCCCTGTCCGACCGTGACGCCCGCGCTGCGCGCGATGCTCGACCAGCTGGAGCCGGTGCCCGCCTGCATCCAGAACAGCCGGTACGACATCCTCGCGTACAACCGCACGTACGGGAGGCTGCTCTGCGACCTCGACGCCCTGCCGCGCGAGGACCGCAACTGCATCTGGCTGGCCTTCACCAACGACGACTGGCGGGCCGCCGTCGCCGAGCTGCCGGACGTCACGCGTTCGATGGCGGGCAAGTTCCGGGCCTCGATGGCCGAGCACCTCGCCGAGCCCACCTGGAAGGCGCTGCTGCACCGCCTGGAGGCGGCCTCGCCGGAGTTCCGGGAGATCTGGGCGCGCCACGAGGTGGTGGCCCAGGGCGGCCGCACCAAGATCATCCGTAACGCCCAGGTCGGGACCCTGCACCTGGAGCACACCAATCTGTGGCTCGGACCGACCTCCGGGCCGCGGCTCGTGACGTACGTACCGGTGGACGAGGAGTCCCGGGCGGGCCTCGAACGCCTGCTCGCGTGCTGCTGACCCCTTGCCGACCGCTTGCCGAACCCTTGCTGACCTGCGCCGATAGTGAGGCCGGCTAAGGAACCGCGGCGGTGCGCGACAATGGCTGAATGACCGCGTTCTCCCCTCTCGCCATCGGGCCGCACATCGTGCAGCCGCCGGTGGTGCTCGCGCCGATGGCCGGCATCACCAACGCCCCTTTCCGTACCCTCTGCCGTGAGTACAGCGGCGGCAAGGGCCTGTTCGTGAGCGAGATGATCACGACGCGGGCGCTGGTCGAGCGCAACGAGAAGACCATGCAGCTCATCCGCTTCGACGAGAGCGAGAAGCCGCGGTCGATCCAGCTGTACGGCGTCGACCCCGTCACCGTCGGCAAGGCCGTGCGGATGATCGCGGACGAGGACCTGGCCGACCACATCGACCTGAACTTCGGCTGCCCAGTCCCCAAGGTCACCCGCAAGGGCGGCGGCTCGGCCCTCCCGTACAAGCGGCCGCTGCTGCGCGCCATCCTGAACGAGGCCGTGTCGAACGCGGGCGCCCTGCCGGTCACGATGAAGATGCGCAAGGGCATCGACGACGACCACATCACCTTCCTGGACGCGGGCCGGATCGCGGTCGAGGAGGGCGTCACGGCGATCGCCCTGCACGGGCGGACGGCGGCGCAGCACTACGGCGGTACGGCGGACTGGGACGCGATCGCGCGGCTCAAGGAGCACGTGCCGGAGATCCCGGTGCTCGGCAACGGCGACATCTGGTCCGCGGACGACGCGCTGCGGATGATGCGCGAGACCGGCTGCGACGGGGTGGTCGTGGGGCGCGGCTGCCTGGGGCGCCCCTGGCTCTTCGGCGACCTGGTGGCGGGCTTCGAGGGCACGGGCACGTACGCCCAGCCGGGCCTGCGCGAGGTCGCGGAGGCGATGGTGCGGCACGCGCGGCTGCTCGGCGAGTGGCTCGGGGACGAGGCGCGCGGTGTCATCGACTTCCGCAAGCACGTCGCCTGGTACCTGAAGGGCTTCTCGGTCGGTTCCGAGATGCGCAAGAAGCTGGCGATCACCTCGTCCCTGGACGAGCTGAGCGCTCAGTTGAGCGAGCTGGACCTGGACCAGCCGTGGCCGGTGGGCGCGGACGGCCCCCGGGGCCGTACCTCGGGCAACAACCGCGTGGTGCTGCCGGACGGCTGGCTGAAGGACCCGTACGACTGCGCGGGCGTCAGCGAGGAGGCCGAGTTGGATACGTCCGGAGGGTGATCCCGCACGTCCGGATCGTGGGAAACGAGGCGCTTGTACGGAGTGATTCACGCCACCCTTGATAGGGGTAGTGCTCAGATGAGCAGATTTCATGGCGTTGCACTTCTGGAGGGGTGGCACTGGGTGCCACCCCTTCTGTGTTCAAGAGTTGAACGCAGATGCTCAGGAAGGCGCTCATGTGAGCGTGTAGGCTCTGCTTTGAGTCAAGGGGGCTTCGAGCTCTGAAAGCGGAAGCTACTCGTCAGTTACTTTCGATGTGCTGGCGGACGGGTGGTTAAGACCACGTGACCGGTAGGCGTACCTCCCCAGGAGCCTTCGATCTGGGTATGTTCCTCGCCGTCAGGGCAGCCACCGAGTCCTCGAGGAGTCGAGACACGTGTCGGAAAACAAAGATCAGAAGTTCGTGTACGACTTCACCGAGGGCAACAGGGACCTGAAGGACCTGCTCGGTGGCAAGGGTGCGAACCTCGCCGAGATGACCAACCTCGGCCTCCCGGTTCCCCCCGGCTTCACGATCACCACCGAGGCGTGCAAGGTCTACCTCGACAGCGGCTCCGAGCCGGTCGAGCTCCGCGACGAGGTCAGCGCGCACCTCGACGCCCTCGAGCAGAAGATGGGCAAGAAGCTCGGCCAGGCCGACGACCCGCTGCTCGTCTCGGTGCGCTCCGGCGCCAAGTTCTCCATGCCCGGCATGATGGACACCGTCCTGAACATCGGCCTCTCCGACGAGTCCGTGACCGGTCTCGCCACGCAGGCCGGCGACGAGCGCTTCGCCTGGGACTCGTACCGCCGCCTCATCCAGATGTTCGGCAAGACCGTCCTCGGCGTCGACGGCGAGCTCTTCGAGGAGGCCCTCGACGAGGCCAAGGCCGCCAAGAAGGTCACCGTCGACACCGACCTCGACGCCGGCGACCTGAAGAAGCTCGTCAAGGGCTTCAAGAAGATCGTGAAGGCCGAGGCCGGCCGTGACTTCCCGCAGGACCCGCGCGAGCAGATGGACCTCGCCATCGAGGCGGTCTTCAACTCCTGGAACACCGACCGCGCCAAGCTGTACCGCCGCCAGGAGCGCATCCCGCACGACCTCGGCACCGCCGTCAACATCTGCTCCATGGTGTTCGGCAACCTCGGCCCGGACTCCGGCACCGGTGTCGCCTTCACCCGCGACCCCGCCTCCGGCCACCAGGGCGTCTACGGCGACTACCTGCAGAACGCGCAGGGCGAGGACGTCGTCGCCGGTATCCGCAACACCGTGCCGCTGGCCGAGCTGGAGTCGATCGACAAGAAGTCGTACGACCAGCTGATGCAGATCATGGAGACGCTCGAGACCCACTACAAGGATCTCTGCGACATCGAGTTCACCATCGAGCGCGGCCAGCTGTGGATGCTGCAGACCCGCGTCGGCAAGCGCACCGCCGGTGCCGCCTTCCGGATCGCCACCCAGCTCGTGGACCAGGGCCTGATCGACGAGGCCGAGGCGCTCCAGCGCGTCAACGGCGCGCAGCTCGCGCAGCTGATGTTCCCCAAGTTCGACGAGAACGCCAAGGTCGACCAGATCGGCCGCGGTATCGCCGCGTCGCCGGGTGCGGCCGTCGGCAAGGCCGTCTTCGACTCGTACACGGCCGTCAAGTGGTCGCGCTCCGGCGAGAAGGTCATCCTGATCCGCCGTGAGACCAACCCGGACGACCTGGACGGCATGATCGCCTCCGAGGGCATCCTGACCTCGCGCGGCGGCAAGACCTCGCACGCCGCCGTCGTCGCCCGCGGCATGGGCAAGACCTGTGTCTGCGGCGCCGAGGAGCTCGAGGTCGACACCAAGCGCCGCCGGATGACCACCTCCTCGGGTCAGGTCGTCGAGGAGGGCGACATCGTCTCCATCGACGGTTCCACCGGCAAGGTGTACCTCGGTGAGGTACCCGTCGTACCGTCCCCGGTCGTCGAGTACTTCGAGGGCCGGATGCACGCCGGCGCCGACGACGCCGACGAGCTCGTCCAGGCCGTCCACCGGATCATGGCCTACGCCGACCGCGTCCGCCGGCTGCGCGTCCGCGCCAACGCCGACAACGCCGAGGACGCGCTGCGCGCCCGCCGCTTCGGCGCCCAGGGCATCGGCCTGTGCCGCACCGAGCACATGTTCCTCGGCGAGCGCCGCGAGATGGTCGAGAAGCTGATCCTCGCCGACACCGACGAGGAGCGCGAGGAGGCCCTGGAGGCCCTGCTCCCGCAGCAGAAGCAGGACTTCGTCGAGCTCTTCGAGGCCATGGACGGCCTGCCCGTCACGGTCCGGCTGCTCGACCCGCCGCTGCACGAGTTCCTGCCCGACATCACCGAGCTGTCGGTGCGCGTCGCCCTCGCCGAGGCCCGCAAGGACCCGAACGAGAACGACCTGCGCCTGCTCCAGGCCGTGCACCGGCTGCACGAGCAGAACCCGATGCTGGGTCTGCGCGGCGTCCGGCTCGGCCTGGTCATCCCCGGCCTCTTCACCATGCAGGTCCGGGCGATCGCCGAGGCCGCGGCCCAGCGCATCGACGCCAAGGGCGACCCGCGCGCCGAGATCATGATCCCGCTCGTCGGCACCGTCCAGGAGCTGGAGATCGTCCGCGACGAGGCCGAGCAGGTCATCGCCGAGGTCGTGGCGAAGACCGGCGTGGAGCTGAAGCTCGCGCTCGGCACCATGATCGAGCTGCCGCGCGCCGCCGTGACCGCCGGTCAGATCGCCGAGGCCGCGGAGTTCTTCTCCTTCGGCACCAACGACCTTACCCAGACCGTGTGGGGCTTCTCCCGGGACGACGTGGAGGCCAGCTTCTTCACCGCGTACCTGGAGAAGGGCATCTTCGGAGTCTCGCCGTTCGAGACCATCGACAAGGACGGCGTCGGCGCGCTGGTCCGCTCGGCCGTCGAGTCCGGCCGGGCCACCCGCCCGGACATCAAGCTCGGTGTCTGCGGTGAGCACGGCGGCGACCCGGAGTCGGTGCACTTCTTCCACGAGGTCGGTCTCGACTACGTCTCCTGCTCGCCGTTCCGGATCCCGGTGGCGCGTCTGGAGGCCGGCCGCGCGGCCGCCGAGTCGAAGGGCTCCGACAGCCGCTGACCCCTCACCGGGCGCTCGCTGACCGGGCGTTCAGTAGCAAAGACCGCCGGAGCCGCCGTTCGTCCCCGACCCTCAAACCGATGGGCGGCGGCTCCGGTCTGCAAGAGAGACGGGGCGGACACCTTGTGCGGAGGTGTCCGCCCCGTCGTATTTCGTCCGCCCCGGGAGCGCACCGGGATGTTCGCCAAATGTGAGTTCATGTTCAATCGAGGCCGGTTGAATTATTGGCCGTTGAACTTTCGGTTTTGAACTTTCCGCGATTGGTCCCGCAAAGAACGGGACGGGCGCGGCCCCCGGATCCCCACCCGGTGACCGCGCCCATTACCGATGTCGGGCAGGTGAGCCGCAACCCTCGCCGACCGCCGCCGGACGCGTGAAGCCCCCCACGGTCTTCGCCACGCCACCTCGGTCCTGAAGGTTTCCTGCCCGACCCGCACAGCTTTTCGGTTCGCCCCCGTTCGCCGCGATGCTTTTCAAGTGTGGCTGAAACACCCTGGTAACGTCCTGTGATGGCATGCATACTCTTCGACGGGGGTGGTTGCGAGTGCACAGGTGGGGGTTCAATGCTGCGGATTCATTTCACCGCTAACGACTTGGCCGGGGTCCGGATGGCCGCCCGGCCGGACGTTCTGTGGGAAACGATTCTCAGTTTTCACCGTTTAAGGGACCGGCGCGGGCCCGTCGTCTACGGAGAATGGCGCTCGGACACCCGCACACGCCTCAACGGTGAGACCCGGCTGCTCGCGGCGCTGGTTCCCAGTCGCGGTTACTTCCCCGACTTCCTGACCCCGTCCGAGGGCGTCCACGGCCTCGACGAGGGCCTCCAGGCGATCCGCGCGACCTCGCAGGCCCGGCTCCGGCGCGAGCTGGCCCTGCTGGGCGCCGACCGGGCCGGGGGGCGGACGGTGCCCCATTCGCTGCGCGCCCTCGTCGAGGGCGGCGCCGAGCCGTTCAGCCGGCTCATCGGGGCGCTGCGGAGCTATCACCGGGCGGCGATCGAGCCGTACTGGCCCCACATCCGCGCCCGCGTCGAGGCCGACCGGGCGGTGCGCGGCCGGGCCCTGCTCGACGGCGGCGCGGACGAACTCCTCGCCTCGCTGCCGCCGATGCTCCGGTGGCGCGCGCCCGTCCTGGAGGCCGACTATCCCGTCGAGCGCGATCTGTACCTCGACGGCAGGGGCCTGCTGCTCCAGCCCTCGTACTTCTGCCGCGGCACCCCGGTCGTCCTGCGCGACCCCGCGCTGCCGCCGGTGCTCGTCTACCCGACGACGCACTGCGAGGCGCCGACGGTCCGGGAGCCGGGCGGGTCCTCGCTGGCCAAGCTGGTCGGCAACACCCGGTCGGCGGTCCTGCACGCCATCGGCGACGGCGGGACCACCAGCGAACTGGCCCGAAGAGCGGGGGTGTCGCTCGCCTCGGCCAGTCAGCACGCGGGCGTCCTGCGCGAGGCCGGGCTCGTCGCGACCCTGCGGCACGGCAACGCGGTCCTGCACACGCTGACGCCGCTGGGCGCCGCCCTCCTCGGCGGCGCCCAGCGGGTCGCGGGGGCCGGCCCGACGGCCCCGGTGGAGCGTCTCTACGCGCGGAACGGACCCGTCACCTCGTAGGTGATGCCGCCCGAGGAGCTGCCGCTCGTGCCGCGCTGGCTGGAGAAGTACAGCCGCTTGCCGTCGGGGGAGAAGGCCGGTCCGGTGATCTCGGAACCGGACTGGCCGCTGATCCGCAGGAACGGGGCGACGACGTCGTCCGGCGTGATGATGCAGATCTCCATGTTGCCGCCGTCCTCGGCGATGAACAGGTCGCCGGAGGAGGAGCCGGTGACGTTGTCCACGCCGGTCAGCGGGGCGCCACCGCCGGACACCAACGAGTCGTCGTAGGCGAGTTCGTAGGTGTTGTTGGTGAGGTTGAGCTGCCAAAGGCGGTTGTCGCCCTTGGTGGTGAACCAGACGGTGTCGTTGGCGTAGTGGCAGCCCTCGCCGCCGTTGAACTTCTTCGAGCCGGACACCTGGGTGCGGGTCGTCGTCGGCGAACCGTCCGGGTCCGGGACGTTCTGCCAGGTGAACGAGCCGGAGGTGGCGGTTCCGGCCACCAGGACCTGGAGCGTGCCGGAGGAGAGGTTGCCCCAGGTGGTGGGGATGAAGCGGTAGAAGCAGCCGCTGGACTCGTCCTCGGTCAGGTAGATCACCTTGCGGACGGGGTCGGCGGCGGCGGCCTCGTGCTTGAAGCGGCCCATCGCGGACCGACGTACGGCGGCGTTCACGCCGTACGGGTCGGTCTCGTACACGTAGCCGAGGCTGACCTCCTCGCAGGAGAGCCAGGTGTTCCACGGGGTGCTGCCGCCCGCGCAGTTGGTGCGGGTGTTGGACAGGATGCGGTACGCGCCGGTGATGGCACCGGTCGAGTTGAACTTGACCGCGCTCGCGCCGCCGCCGGGGTTGATCTCCGAGTTGGAGACGTAGATCCAGCCCGTCCCGTCGGCGAAGCAGGCGCCGCCGTCGGGGGCGTTGTGCCAGGTGTACGAGGTGCCGGGGACGGTCTGTCCCGACCGGGCGATCACCCGGCTGCTGAATCCGCTCGGCAGCAGGATGCCGTTGGCGTCGGCCGCGCCGAGGGCCCCGTAGGGGCCGGCGCCGGGCTGGGCGGGCGCCGCGTAGGCGGCCCCGCGCATCAGGGTGCCGCCGAAGGCGGCGGCCGACGTGCCGATGACCGCTCCGCGCAGGAAACTGCGTCGCTCCACGTCTCACTCCAGAGGGGTGGTGGTGACCGCCCCGCCGCACCGGTCGGCGGCGGGGTCGCGCGCTTTCGGAACCTAGGAGTACGGAGTTGGTTCGGAGTTGACGGTGCAGCAACAACCGATGAAGGGGAAGCGTCGGTCGGAATGTCGTCGGTCGGAATGTCGGCGGTGCCGCCTGGGTGGCGATCAGCCGGCGGACTCCAGCAGCGTCTTGAGCTCGGCGAGACGCTCGCGCCAGAAGGCCTTGTAGGCGGAGACGGCGTCCGCGTCCGGGAGCTTGGTGTGGCCGAGGCCGATCTGGGTCTTCGCGTCGCCCTTCGGCGTCAGATAGACCTCGATCCGGCTCGTCCCGCCGTCCCAGTCCGCCGTCACCGACTTCCCCGGCCGGTGGGTACGCACCTCCAGCTCACCGTCCGGCAGCCAGCGGCGGCGCACGTCCTCGTCGGCGAAGGCGGCCGTGCAGCGGGCGGCCGGGGCGTTCACCGTCTTGCTCGCGCTCACCTGCCAGCCGCCCGTGGAGGACTGGCCGACCGCGCGCATCCCGCGCTCCTGCTCGTAGCCGACGGTGATCGACTGGGCGTGCCAGCCGCTCACCCCCTCGGCGTCCACCAGATGGCGGGCGATCTCGGTGTGCCCACGATCCCTCGCGCCCCACGCGTCGAGCAGGGCGAACCACGCGGCCCAGCCCTTGCCGGTCGCGCCGGCGAGGGCCTCGTCGGACAGCTTCTCGGTGATCTTCCTGCCTGCGGCGGTCATGTTTCGACGCTAGCGTGAACCCTGGTGAGGCGCCTCGGACGGATCCCGGAAATCGATCGCCGCGAACCGATGAGTTCCGCTCCACCCGGCCGTCTCAACTCCTGAAAGCGCCGACACGAAGCGAACGGCACGGACGAACCGCAGGGAGAGAGTGACCACCATGACTCAGATGATCTTCGTGAACCTGCCCGTGAAGGACCTGGAGACCTCGAAGGCCTTCTGGACCAAGCTCGGGTACTCCTTCAACCCGCAGTTCAGCGACGAGAACACCGGGTGTCTGGTCATCAGCGACACGATCTTCGCGATGCTGCTGACCGAGCCCAAGTTCAAGGAGTTCACCGCGCCCGGCAAGCAGGTCTCCGACGCGACGAAGACGACCGAGGTGCTGATCACGCTGAGCGCCGAGAGCCGCGAGGCCGTCGACGAGCTGGCCGACGGGGCCCTCGCCGCCGGCGGATCGGCGGCGAAGGAACCCATGGACCACGGCTTCATGTACGGGCGCTCCTTCGCGGACCCGGACGGCCACCACTGGGAGGTCTTCTGGATGGACCCGGCGGCCGCCCAGGGCTGAGGCCCCCCGCGGAAGGCGGGAGTCGGGCGTCAGGCGGAGACGCCTCCGTCGATCACCAGGTCGGTGCCGACGACCGAGCCGGCGTCCTCCGAGGCCAGGTACAGCACCGCTGCCGCCACCTCGGAGGCCGCCGAGATGCGGCCGAGCGGTGACTGCTCCTTCATCCGCACCTCCCGCTCGGCCTCGGTCTCGCCGGGCAGCAGCGACATCGTGGACTCCGAGGCGCCCGGGCTGACCGCGTTGATCCGGATCCCGTCGGCGATGTGGTCGCGGGCGGCGGCGCGGGTCAGGGCGGAGACGGCCGCCTTGGAGACCTGGTAGCCGAAGACCCCCGGGATGCGGACGTGCGGGCCGAGGTTGGACGAGATGTTGACGACGGCCCCGCCGCCGTTGGCGCGCATGTGGGCGATCTCGGCCTGGAGCGAGTGCAGGACGCCGGTGACGTTGGTGTCGAGCAGCGCCTGCCAGTCCTCCAGCGGGAAGTCGGCGGCGGAGGCGCCGCCCCGGAAGATCCCGGCGTTGTTCACCGCGACGTCGAGACCGCCGAAGAGCGCGACCGTCCGGTGGACGAGGTGCCGGACGTCCTCGGCCCGGGCCACGTCGGCGGTGACGGCGGCCGCGGTGCCGCCGGCGGCCTCGATCAGGGACACCGTCTCGTCGAGGGTCGCCGCGCTGCGGCCCGAGACGACGACCTTGGCGTCCTCGGCGGCGAAGGCGAGCGCGATGGCCCGGCCGAGGCCGGTGCCGGCGCCGGTGACGAGGACGGTCTTGTTCGTGAAGCGTGCGGACATGGTGGTGACAACTCCTTGTGAGAGAACTGCGGTTCGCTACCGGGTGGTTCGTTACGGGGTACGTGTGGCCAGGGCCGCCGGGGCCGCCAGGGCGGCGAAGCCGACGGCCGTCGCGGCGAGCGACGAGGCGTCGCCGCCGAGCGTGAGCAGGACGGCGAACAGGACGGTCGGGCCGAGCTCCATCGCCGTGTTGAGCACGCCGCCCGCGAGTCCCGCGCGGTGCGGCGGTACGCCGTCGGTGGCCAGGACCGCGGCCCCCGCGAAGGAGGCGGCGGCGCCTGTCGGGAGCAGGACCAGGCCGGGCAGCAGCCCGTAGGCGTACGGAACGGCGGGGTCGAGGCCCGTCGCCGCGAGAAGCGCGAGCCCGGCGGCTCCCGTCGCGAGTCCTGCGGCGGTGACCCGGCCGGGGCCGTACCGCCCGATCAGCGGACCGGTGAGCCGGCCCGTGGCGAGCAGGGCGGCGGCGAAGGGGACGAAGGCGGCCGAGGTGAGCAGAGCGGAGTAGCCGCGCTCCTGCTGGAGGGCGAGCGAGAGCAGGACGAAGACGGTGGCCGTGCCCGCGGCGGTGAGCGCGATCGCGGCGAGGCCGATGCCGCGGCGGTGGTCGCGCAGGAAGTCCGGCGGCAGCAGCGGGTCCGCGGCCCGCCGCTCGACGGCCACGAAGACGGCGAGGAGCACCACCCCGGTGAGCAGCGGGGCCTGGACGGCGGTCGAGCTCCAGGGATGGGCGTCGGTGCGGACGAGACCGTAACTGCCCAGCGTGATACCGGCGGTGGCGAGCAGCGCGCCGGGCAGGTCGAGCGCACGGCCGGGGCCGGGTGGGGTGCGGGGGAGGAGCCGGGGCCCGAGGGCGAGGGCGAGGACGGCCACGGCGACCGGCACGGCGAAGGTCCAGCGCCAGTCGGTGAGGGCGGAGACGACACCGGAGAGCAGATTGCCCGCGGTCGCGCCGAGGACGGAGAGGCCGCCCCAGCTCGCCATCGCCCGGCCGTACGCGGCGGGTTCGGGGAACAGCGCGCGCAGTACCGCCATCGCGGCGGGCGCGACGAGGGCGGCGCCGACGCCTTGCGCGAACCGGGCGGCGAGCAGCGCCTCGTAGCCGGGGGCGAGTGGGGCGAGGGCGGAGGCGGCGCCGAACACGGCGAGGCCGAGGGGGAGGGCGCGGCTGCCGCCGTAGCGGTCGGTGAGCCGCCCGCCGAACAGCAGCAGCCCGGCGAAGGTGAGCCCGTAGGCGGCGCTGAGCAGGATCAACTCGGAGCGGTCGAGAGCGAATTCGGCGGCGATACGGGGCAGGGGCACGGCGATCGACGCGAGCGTGAAGATGAGCGTCACCTGCACGGCCCCGAGCAGCACGAACCCGATGCGCGCCCTGCCTGGGGCCGGACCGGCGGCGTCGCCCAAGGCTGCCTCGCCGATGGGCCCGGCTCCGGGGTCGGCTCGGCCCGTTCCTCTGGCCTGGCCTTCCGGCGCGAGCCCGGACCGGACGGCTTTCCCGCCCGTCGTCCTCTCCGACATGATCCCCCCATTCTGGACCGTACGTTCCAATATCAGGGCCGAAGAAAGGGGCGCCGTAAGGCGCCCTTTCCGTGAGGCCTCAGTCCAGCAGGGACAGTGCCTGTTCCGCCGCGTCGCGGACCCTCGCCGGGTCGCTCGAGGCCTTGCCGACCAGGCGGATGCCCTGCATCAGCACGAGCAGCATCCGGGCCAGCGCCTGCGGATCGCGGTCCGCAGGCAACTCGCCCTGGGCGCGGGCCCGGACCAGCGAGGCGTGCAGCAGGGTCTCGATCTGCTCCCAGCTCAGCTCCACCCGCCGCGCCACCGCCCCGTCGTGCGGGCCCAGTTCGGCCGCGGAGTTGGTGATGAAGCAGCCGGTCAGGCGGACCTCGTCCGTCCCCGCCTCGTCGGCGAAGCGGCGGACCAGGGCCCGGACGGGCGGCAGTGCCGGCCCCGGCGCGGACAGCTCCTCCAGCATCAGCGGGTCGCGCGTCCGGAGGTAGCGGTCCATCGCCTTCATGTACAGGTCGTGCTTGTTGCCGAAGGTGGCGTAGATGCTGGCGCGGCCGATCCCGAGGTGCTCGACGAGGTCCGACATCGTCGTCGCCTCGTAGCCGCGCCGCCAGAACAGCTCGAGCGCTGCCTGCAGTGCGGCTTCCGGATCGAACTCCTTGGTCCTGGCCACGCCCCCACCGTAGATCTATCTGGAACGCACGGTCAAGTTAAACCGCGTGGAGCGCGCCGTCGTGGACCCGGATCGGATACACCGCCACCGACACCTCGTCGTCGTCCAGGCACCGGCCCGTCTCCAGGTCGAAGCGCTGCTTCAGGAGCGGCGAGGCCACGAACGGCCGCCCGTTCGCCGAGCCGAGCAGCCCGCGCGACAGCACCTGCGCCCCGGTGAACGGATCCCGGTTGTCGATCGCGTACGCGCGCCCCGACCGGTCCTTGAACAGCGCCGCCTGCCGGCCGTCCGGCAGCAGCGCGGCCACCCCTCGGCCCGGCGTCAGCCGGGACTCCTCGCAGACCGTCAGCCAGGTTTCGGGAGACGGAGAAAGTTCGAGATTCATCGGGCTTCAGACCCCTTCCAGAGTTCCGATGGTGAGGATGGTCAGGTCCGGCTTGATCTGGTCGCGCTCCGGCACGAACTTCACCGACGGGTCCGGCGCGTCCGGCGCGTTCACGAACGACACGAAGCGGCGCAGCCGGTCCGGGTCGTCCAGGGTCGCGGCCCACTCGTCCTGGTAGTCCGCGACATGGGCCGCCATCAGCGCCTCCAGCTCGTCGCAGAGCCCCAGCGAGTCGTGCACGACCACGTCCCGCAGATGGTCGAGCCCGCCCTCGAGCCGCTCCAGCCAGGTCGACGTGCGCTCCAGGCGGTCGGCGGTACGGATGTAGAACATCAGGAACCGGTCGATCAGCCGCACCAGTTCGGCGTCCGACAGATCCTGGGCGAGCAGGTCCGCGTGGCGCGGGGTCGCGCCGCCGTTGCCGCCCACGTACAGGTTCCAGCCGCTCGCCGTCGCGATGACGCCGAAGTCCTTCGACTGCGCCTCCGCGCACTCGCGCGCACAGCCGGAGACCGCCGACTTGAGCTTGTGCGGGGAGCGCAGGCCCCGGTAGCGCAACTCCAGCTGGATCGCCATCTTCACCGAGTCCTGCACGCCGTAACGGCACCAGGTCTGCCCCACGCAGGACTTCACGGTGCGCAGCGACTTCCCGTACGCGTGCCCCGACTCGAAGCCCGCGTCGACCAGACGCGTCCAGATCGCCGGCAGCTGCTCGACCCGGGCGCCGAACATGTCGATCCGCTGGCCGCCCGTGATCTTGGTGTAGAGCCCGAAGTCCCGGGCCACCTCGCCGATCACGATCAGCTTGTCCGGGGTGATCTCACCGCCCGGGATGCGCGGCACGACCGAGTACGAGCCGTTGCGCTGCAGGTTCGCGAGGAAGTGGTCGTTGGTGTCCTGGAGGGACGCCTGCTCGCCGTCGAGGATGTAGCCGCCCACCCCTATCGTCGGGGCGAGGCTGGCCAGGATCGATCCGACCGTCGGCTTGCAGATCTCGCAGCCCTCGCCGCCCCGCGCCTCGGGCCGCCCGTGCGAGTCCAGCAGCGCGGCGAACGAGGTCAGCCGCAGCGTGCGGGTGATCTCGTACAGCTCACTGCGGGTGTAGGAGAAGCAGGCGCACAGCCCCTTGTCCTCCGGCTCGGGCAGCAGCTGCCCGATGAGCTTCACGCAACTGCCGCAGCCCGTACCGGCCTTGGTGCACTTCTTCACCTCGGGCAGCGTCGAGCACTGGGTGATCGCGTGCTTGGTGACGTTGTGGCACGAGCAGATGACGGCGTCGTCGGGGAGCGAGGACGGGCCCAGCGCGACCGGTGCGCCCGCGCCCGCCGGCAGGACCAGCTGCTCGGGCGAGACCGGCGGAACGGAGCCGGTGAGCGGCCGCAGCATGCCGTACGAATCGGCGTCACCGACCAGGACGCCGCCGAGCAGCACGCCCTCGCCGTCGACCACGAGCTTCTTGTAGACGCCCGAGCGGGAGTCGGAGTAGACGACGTCGAGGCAGCCCTCGGTCGCGCCGTGCGCGTCGCCGAAGGAGGCCACGTCCACACCGAGCAGCTTCAGCTTCGTCGACATGTCGGCACCGGTGAAGGCGCGCACCTCGGCCTCGGAGGCCTCGGAATCCTCGTCGGCGATCGTCGCCGCCGCCGTCAGCGCCATCTCGTAGCCGGGCGCCACCAGGCCGTACACCCGGCCGTCGGAGGCGAGCGCGCACTCGCCGATCGCGTACACGGCGGGGTCGGACGTCCGGCACTGCTCGTCGACCGCGATGCCGCCGCGCTCGCCGACGGTGAGACCGCAGTCGCGCGCCAGCTGGTCCCGGGGCCGTACACCCGCCGAGAACACCACCATGTCCGTGGCCAGTTCGGAGCCGTCCGACAGGCGCATGCCGGTGACCGCGCCGTCCTCGGTCACGACCTCCTGCGTGCCGGTGCCCGTGTGGACGCTCAGCCCCATCTGCTCGATCGTGCGCAGCAGCGCCGCGCCACCGCCCTCGTCGACCTGCACCGGCATCAGCCGGGGCGCGAACTCCACGATGTGCGTGTCGAGCCCGAGCCCCTTGAGCGCGCCCGCCGCCTCCAGACCGAGCAGGCCGCCGCCGACGACCGCGCCGGTCGTCGACGTCTTCGCGTACTCCTCGATCGCGAGCAGGTCCTCGATCGTCCGGTACACGAAACAGCCGCGTGCGTCCTTGCCGGGGACGGGGGGCACGAAGGGGTACGAGCCGGTGGCCAGGACCAGCGTGTCGTACGGGAAGGCCTCCCCGGAGCGCGCGGTGACCGTACGGGCCGCGCGGTCGATCGACTCGGCCGGGTCGCCGACGTACAGCTCGATGCCGTGCTTCGCCATGAAGCCGTCCTCGACCATGGACAGGTCGTCGGGGGTCCGGCCCTTGAAGTACGAGGTCAGCTGGACGCGGTCGTAGGCGGGGCGGGGCTCCTCGCAGAGCACGACGACCCGCGCGCGCTCCGTGACGCCCCGGTCCGCGAGCGCCTCCAGGAACCGCTGGCCGACCATGCCGTGGCCGACCAGGACGATGGTGGGGGTGTGCATCTCAGGAGCCTCCGTCATGGGTGAGCAGATGAAGCAGGGGGGCGTCGGGCAGGGCTTCGTCGCCCTCCCACGCCCGGGCGAGCGTTCCGACCGCGGCGAGATCGCCGAGGAGCACGCCGCCGACGAGCCGGTCGCCGCGGACGACGACCTTGCGGTAGGCGCGCCGGGTGGCGTCGGTCAGCTGGACGACGTCGTCCCCGGGCAGGGGGGTGGCCTCGCCGAAGGAGGCGAGATCGAGGCCGACGGGCCCGGAGAGGGTGAGGCGGGTCAGAGCGCGGGTGCCGGTGTAGCCGGCCTGGCCCGTGGCGTCGGCGACGGGCCGCGCCCCGGGCGCCTCCGACTGGAGGACGGTCGCGAGGACGTCCGCCTGTTCCAGGGCCGGGCCGGCCAGGCCGTAGACGCGGCCGTCGTGTTCGGCGCAGTCGCCGATGGCGTGGATGAACGGGTCGGAGGTCCGCAGCTCGTCGTCGACGACGATGCCCTTGCGGACCTCCAGACCGGCGTCCTGCGCGAGACCGACCCGGGGCCTGACCCCGCATGCCAGCACCACGACCTGGGCGTCGAGTACGAAGCCGTCGGCGAGTTCCACGGCCGTGACCGCGCCGTCCTCCTGGCGCAGACCGCTGACCCGGCACTCGGTGTGCACCTCGACGCCCAGCGACTCCACGTGCTCGCGGAGCAGCGCGGAGGCGTGGACGTCCAGCTGGCGTTCCATCAGCCGTTCGCCCTGCTGGGTGAGCACGACCTCGGCGCCGAGCGCCGCCAGTGCGCGGGCCGCGGAGACCCCGAGCAGCCCGCCGCCGATGACGACCGCGCGGACCCCGGGCCGGACGAGCTCCCGCAGCTCCAGACAGTCGTCGAGCGTACGGAACGGGTGGACGCCCGAGGGCAGCCGCGAGCCGCGCAGTCCGCGCAGCGGCGGAAGCACCGGGTTGGAGCCGGTCGCCAGGACCAGCCGGTCGTATCCGACCGTCGTCCCGTCCTCGCACTCCACGATCCGGGCGGCCCGGTCGATCCGCGTCGCCCGCACCCCGCGCCGCACCGGCTCCTGCGGAGCGGGCAGCGCGATCACCTCGGGCGCGTACCGCCCGGCGAGGACGTCCGCGAGCAGCACCCTGTTGTACGGTGCGTGCGGCTCTTCGCCGAGCAGGGTGACGGGCAGGCGCTGGGCGAGCCGGACGCCCGCCGTTCCGCCGCCGACCACCACGATCCGTGTACTCATGTACCGAAGAGTGCGGGGCGGGTGTTACCCATCGGCATCCCGTTTGTTTCCCGTACGGAACGCTGATCTCAGACGTGCGGGGTTCGCACTGTGAGGCGGGCGGGTGTGAGGCTTAACCGGTGGTCAGGGCGTCCTCAAGGGGGCCTTAAGGATCGCGGGGGAGGGCCTGACCTGGGGTTCTCGTATACCGGCGGACCCTAGTGTGCGGTGTGTGACGACCGAGGTTCAGGAACCCAGCCATCCGGCGCTGGCCGCGTATCTGGCGCAGCGGGGGGTGCGGCCCGCTGGGCAGCGGGTGGTGCAGGAGCGGGGCCGGGTGCGGCTCGGTGGGGGGTTGTGCCCACCCTCCCCCAGACTTCGTCCGGGGGGACCCCCACCGCCCTGCGGAACGTATGCCCACAACCCCCGTCTGGCGCCCGAGCGGCTCCGGCTCGGCATCGTCGTCGGCGCCGGAGGTGTCGCCCTCCTCTGGGGAGTGCAGGCCGAGCCCTCCGCGCGTATCGACTCCGTCTTCGCCGCCGGCGCGCACCTCACCGGGCTGCTCGCCGGGTACGGGGTTCTCGTCATGCTGTTCCTGATGGCCCGCGTCCCCGCCGTCGAGCACGGTGTCGGTGCCGACCGGCTCGCCCGGTGGCATGCCCGCGGCGGGCGGTACGTCCTCGGCCTCATCGGGGCCCACGCGCTCCTCGCCCTCTGCGGGTACGCCGTGCACACCCGTACCGACCTCGTCGCCGCCACCCTCGGGCTGCTCTCCTACCCCGCGCTCGTCGCCGCCACCGCCGGCACCGCCCTCTTCGTCGCCGTCGGGGTCACCTCCGCCCGGGCCGCTCGGCGGCGGCTGCGGCACGAGACGTGGCGGGCGGTCCATCTGCTCAGCCATCTCGCCGCCGCCCTCGGCTTCGTGCACCAGCTCGCCGGGCCCGACCTCGCCGGGAGCGTGCTCGCCGTCTGGGGCTGGTCGATGGCGCACGCGACCGTCGCCGTCCTCCTCGTCTGGTACCGGATCGTCGTCCCCGTCCGGCAGGCGCTGCGCCACGCCCTGCGCGTGACCGAGGTACGCGACGAGGGCCCCGGCGTCGTCTCGGTGACCATCCGGGGCGCCGGTCTGGAACGCCTGTGCGCCGAACCGGGGCAGTTCTTCCGCTGGCGGTTCCTGACCCGCAGGCTCTGGCGGACCGCCCTGCCCTTCTCCCTCTCCGCGCCCGTCCACGACGACACCCTGCGCATCACCGTCAAGGCGCTCGGCGACCACACCCGCCGGATCCGACGGCTGCGCCCCGGCACGCGGGTCCTGGCCGCCGGCCCGTTCGGCGCGCTCACCGCGCACCGCCGCACCCGCCGCAAGGTGCTGCTGCTCGCCGGGGGCGTGGGCATCACCCCGATGCGGGCGCTCTTCGAGACCCTGCCCGGGGGGCCGGGCGACGTGACGCTGCTGTACCGGGCCTCTGACGCGGAAGGACTCGTCCTGCGCGCGGAACTGGAGCGGATCGCCCGCGAACGGCAGGCCGCCCTCCACTACCTCCTCGGCCCGTCCGACGCCTCCTTCGACCCCCTCGCCCCCCAGGCCCTGCGCGATCTCGTGCCCGACCTCGCCGCCCACGACGTCTATCTGTGCGGGCCGCCCGCGATGGCCCGCGCGGCCACCGACGCACTCGTCCGGGCCGGGGTCCCCGCCCGTCGTATCCACTCCGAGGACTTCAGCCATGACTAAGCACCGCGCCCGGCGCGTCCACCCCACCGACCGCGCCCGTCGGCGGCTGGCCGCAGGACTCCTCACCGCGGGTGCCCTCGCCGCGACCTTCCTGACCGTCGCCGTCGACCCCGCCGCGCCGCCCGCGCCCGACCGGGCACCGACCGGCACAACCTCAGACGTAGCTCAAGTCTCCCGGGATTGATGGACGGCACAACCATCGTCTCCCTAGGCTCGCGACCATGCCTGACATCTCCCTGACCACCGTCGTCCTGCTCTGTGTCGCCGCACTCGTGGCCGGCTGGATCGACGCCGTGGTCGGCGGGGGAGGGCTCCTGATGCTGCCCGCGCTGCTGCTCGGCCTCCCGCAGGTCCCGGCGGCCCAGATCCTCGGTACCAGCAAGGCCGTCGCGATCGTCGGCACGTCCGGCGCCGCCGTCACGTACGTACGCAAGGCGCCCGTGCAGGTGAAGACGGCGGTACGGATCGGGCTCGCGGCCCTCGCCGGCTCCATGGGCGGCGCCTTCTTCGCGGCCGGGATCAGCAGCGACGTACTGCGCCCCGTGATCATGGTGGTGCTGGTGGGCGTTGCCGCGTTCGTGATGCTGCGGCCCTCCTTCGGGACCCAGGGGGAGGACAAGGCGCCGGTCGGTCGGGGCCGCATCGTCACCGCGATCGTGCTCGTCGGTGGCGGGATCGGCTTCTACGACGGTCTGATCGGGCCGGGGACCGGCACGTTCCTGGTCCTCGCGCTCACCGCCGTGCTCCATCTCGACCTGGTGAACGCCTCAGCGACCGCCAAGATCGTCAACGTCTGCACCAACGCGGGAGCGCTCGCGATGTTCGCCTACCAGGGCAGCGTGCTCTGGCAGCTGGCAGCGGTCCTGGCGGTCTTCAACCTGGCCGGCGGGATGGTCGGGGCGCGGATGGCGCTGAGCAAGGGCGCCGAGTTCGTCCGCGGGGTGCTGCTGTTCGTCGTCTTCTCGCTGGTCGCGAAGCTCGCCTTCGACCAGTGGGCCTAGGGCCTGTCCGGGGGCCTGTCCCAGCAGCCGTCAGCGCACGCCGATGAGGTGGCCGAAGGCGACCACGTTGCCCTGGTAGCCGGCCTTCTTGGAGAAGGAACCACCGCAGGTGATCACCCGCAGTTCGGCGCGGTCCGCCTCCCCGTAGACCTTCGCGTCGGGGAACTCCTGGTTCTCGTACACCTCGACGGCGTCGATCGTGAACACCGCCGTACGGCCGTCCTCCCGGTCCACCTCGATCCGGTTGCCCTTCTTGAGCGCGCCGAGCGCGTAGAAGACGGCGGGGCCCTGGGCGTTGTCGACATGGCCGGCGACGATCGCGGTGCCCTCGGCGCCGGGCGTGGTGCCGCCCTCGTACCAGCCCGCCATGTTGCGGTTGCCCGCGGGCGGCACGTCGAGCGCGCCGTCCGGGTCGAGCCCGAGCCGCATCATGGGCGTGTCGACGTCGATCTCGGGGATGCGCAGCCGGACGGGCGCGGAGGGCGGCAGCGGGTCGGCGGCGGCGTCGGTGTGCGCGTTCGGCCCGGCAGCGAAGGCCTGGGCGGCCGACGGGACCGGCGGGGTGACGTTCTCCGAACCGTTCTGGACGAGCCAGATGCCGACGCATGCGGCGACGGCTATGCCCCAGCCCTTGCTCCTGCTGCTCACGGTCTGCCCTCTCGGGGTCGTGCGGGGATGTGGCCCTGCCCCCGCCGGGCCTCATGCGGGCGCGCGGCGGGGGCAGGACGCGGGCGGTACGCCCAGGGAAGCCCGGGGGAAGCCCGGGGAGCCCCTAGCGGCCCTGCGCGCCGCTCGCCCGGCGGCGCAGGAGCCAGGTACCGCCGACGGCAGCCGCGGCCAGCACCGCCGCGCCCACCGTGACCTGGGCGGTGTCGGGGCCGACGCTGCCCCCGACACCGGTCTTGACGTGACCGCTCGGGCTCTTGTGCTTGACGACGAGGTCGCCGCGAGCGGTCTTGCCGTTGTCGCAGGCGACGCTGATGCCGAACGTGCCGGGCTTGGCGTGCTGCGGAACCGTGAACTGACCGACCACGACCTCCTTGTGCGTGCTCGGATTCAGCTCGAACTCGCCCGCGCCGAGCGAGTTGGCGTCCCCGATGCCGTGCCCGTGCTTCCCGCAGGCGAGGGTGTTGACGGTGACGGTGGTGCCGGGGGTGGCGGAGGAGGGGTAGACCTCCAGCGACTCGGAGTCCCCGGCGTACGCCGCCGGCGCGACGAAGGCGCCGATCGCGGCGACCGTCAGCGCGGTACCGGTGAGCAGACGGGCAGTGGTGCGCATGGGGTCCTCCGGGGCGCGCGAGCGGTCTTCCGTAGGACCGAGGTAAGTGCCGCGGCGCGCCCCGCGCCTGCTGATGGAGAATCAGAATTACGCCGTCCGGTACGGTGTGTCGCCTGGCGGACGGACGTTTGTGCAGGTCGGGGAGGGTCATCGGGCGTCAGCTGACGTCCCGTGCCGAACGGGTGACGGGCCCGGAGAGCGCGTTGCTCCGGAGCGACACGCTCCGGGGCCCCGCACGTCAGACGATCAGGCCCTCGATCGCCGCCAGGGCCCACTCCTGCGCGCCCACCGTCGTACCGGCCGCGACGCCGGTCGCGACGGGGGCCAGGGCTCCCCTGAGCATGGCGAGCGCGCGGCGCAGCCGGCCCTCCTCAGGCCGGTCGGGCCGGGTGATCTCCGCGAGGACCTCGCCGGCGGCCGCCTCGGCGTCCTCGCGGTCCTGGTCGGAGAGGCCCGCGTGGGGCAGCTGGCGGAGCAGCTCCGCGACCCGCTCGGCGAGGGCCTCGTAGCCGGGGGCGACGGCCGTGCTGTTGTCCTGCTGGTTCTGGGTGACCGTCTCGTTGTTCCAGGCGAACTGGTTGTGGGAGGCGGGGCCGTTGAACACCGGCCCGTCGTAGTTGTTCACGCTGTGCGGGTCACTCATGTGCCGGGACCGTCCTCTGTCGTCTGCCGCTGGATGGCGTTGTCGTTGTTCCACGAGAACTGGCTGTTGATGACTGTGCCGTTGACGACCGCTCCGTGGTAGTTGTTGATGACCGTCGGTGTCTGCTCGGACGTGCGGATGGTCTTGCGGACGATCGGCAGCGACGTACGCAGCCGGACGAGCTCGACGCGGCCGTTGTGCACCACGGCAGACCCCTGCGTCCCGTTCACGGAGCAGTCCACCAGGCGGCCCCCGCTCTCGTCGGCGAAAGCGGCGCCCGCGCTCGCGCAGTCGGTGAACTCGCTGTTCGCGACGTCCAGGTAGCCGGACCCGCTCCCGGTCAATCCGGTTCCCTCGGACCCGTTCACGGTGAGGTCCCGCGCGAAGAGCTTCCCCTTGCCGGACATGACGACGGCACCGACGGCCACCGCCGTGACGTCGCAGTCGTGCACGCGCAGCTGCGCCTCCTCGCCGGCGAAGAAGCCCACGACCGTGCGCTCCGCCGTGACCTTCTCGAGCGTGATCCTGGACTGGCCGAGCGCGGTCACCGCGGTCTCGACGTCGCGGAACACCACGTCGGTGAGGCCGGCCGTCGTGCCGCCGTCACCCTTGGTGTCCAGGCCCAGCCCGCAGCGGTCCACCCGGACGTGCTCGAACACGCCCCCGGATCCGTCCCAGACCCGCAGCGCGGAGTTCGTCAGATCCTCGACCCCGACGCGGGTGAACCGGCCTCTGCCGCCCTCGGCGACGGCGATGCCGACGTTGCCTCCCGAGATGCGGCAGTCGTCGACCTCCGGCGCGCCGCCCTGACTGGAGTACACCGCGATGTTGCGCGCGCCGACGACCGAGCAGTCCTCGAACCTGCCACGCGCCGCGGACTGGACGTTGATGCCGGAGTCGCGGCAGTCGGTGAGCACGCAGCCCCGCACCACCGGGTCGGCGCCGCTCGCCGCGGCGATCCCGTGCTGCGCGTCGGTGACGCGGGTGCGGTCCACGGAGCCCCGGGACTGCTGGACGAACATGACCCCCTCCGCGTGCACGGCGGTGATCGCGCAGTCGGCCACGGCGAGCTCCGCCCGGGTGTCCGCCATGAGGGCCGCGTTCCCGGTGCCGGTCAGCTCGCAGCCGACGACCTCGGCGCGCGCGTCGCAGACGCGTACGCCGTGGATCGCGCTGCCCTCGATCCGGCTGCCCCGGACGGACAGCCGGGCGCCCTCGATGGCGGCGATCGCGTTGTCGGCGGCGTCGGTGAAGCGGCACCGCTCGATCACTCCGGCCGACGCGGTGAAGAGGGTGCGGCCGTGCAGGAAGACGCTGTCCCGCAGGGTGACATGGGTGTTCGGCCGCGCGTGCGCGCCGACGCCGCCCGGGGTCCGGACCTCCACGTGCTCGAGCGTGAGCGTGCCCCGCGCGCAGGCGACGACATCGGCGTCGGGGTCACGGCTGGTCAGCACGAGGCCGTCGACGTGGACCGCTCCGTACGTCTCCAGTACGGTCCCGCGCAGCCGGTTCACCACGACGGAACCCGGCCCTGCGGCCGCGGTCAGCCGGACTTCGCCCTGGACGACGAGGCTCTCCTCGTACAGGCCGGGCGCGATCTCGATCAGCGCAGGCCGGCCCCGCGCGGCGGCGGCGCGCAGGGCGGACGTGATGTCGGGGTGGGCGCGACGACCGCCGTGCGGCGAGACGACGTACCTCGCGACCATTCCCGCCCCCCATGTGCGCCCACCAGGATCATCGATGGTACCGGAGGTGGCCCAACGCCCGTCGGTTCCCGGTGAGTTGCCGTGGCCCTACAACGCGTCCCACGGCACCGACGCCATCGCCCCGTACACGCGCCCCATCAGCTCCTCGTCCACCGTGAACTCCACCCCGTCGATCTCCGCGACCGGCGAGATCCCCCGGGAGTTCGTCACGAAGGCCGCACGGAAGCCCGCGAGGTCGCCCCGGGTCACCCGGCGGCGCACCGAGTCCAGGCGGTCCTCCAGCAGGCTCATCGTGATGCCGTGCAGGCAGGGGGCCGCCGGCCAGACCAGCGAAGTGCCGTCCCAGAAAGCGATGTTGGTGACCGCGCCCTCGGCGATCTCGCCGTCCGGGGACGTCAGCAGCGCCTCGTCGAAGCCCTCGCGCCGCACCGCCTCCCCGTAGTACGTCTGGCCGAAGCCGCCCAGGTGCTTGATGTGGGGCGCGGGCCGCCAGTACGGGACGGACTTCAAGCGCTGCGGGGTCGGGACGTGCGTGTACGGCTCCCGCACGGTCACCACGGTCCGGGTCCCTCCGGCCGTCAGGTCAGGGTAGACGTACACCCGCGCCGCCGCGTCCCGACGGCCCGCCGACTCCAGGGCGCCGCGCAGCAGGGCCCGTACGCGATCCCTGTCGACGCCCTCGTCGAACAGCTCCCGGCCGGCGCGGTCGAGCCGGTCGAGGTGCAGGTCGAGGCCCTGGACCCGGCCGTCGCGCACCTGCGCCGCGGTGAAGTGGCCGTAGCCGGTCATGAGCTCCGCGAGGAGGTCCGGGTCGCCGGCGGGGGAGCCGTCGATCTCGATGTGCGGGGGAGGTGTCGTCATGACCTCACCGTAATGCGGAAACGCAGGCGCACATCGGCGCTCGAAATCGGCGCTTGACCTCAACCAAACTTGAGGTACCAAGCTCCTCGGCATGGACATCACGAACTCCGCGGCCTCCGCGCATTCCGCCCACTCGGCCGACTCCGCACCCCTCAAGCTCGCCGTCATCGTCGCCAGCAACCGCGAAGGCCGCTTCGGCCCCGTCATCGCCGACTGGTTCCTCGGCCGTACCGCCGAGCGCGACGACTTCACCGTCGACGTCGTCGACCTCGCCGACATCGATCTGCCGACCTCCCTCTCGTACGACCCCGACGCCACCGTCCGTGCCGAGCTGGCCAAGGTCTCCCCGGTCCTCGCCGCCGCCGACGCCTTCGTCGTCCTCACCCCCGAGTACAACCACTCCTTCCCCGCCTCCCTCAAGTCCCTCATCGACTGGCACTACACCGAGTGGCAGGCCAAGCCCGTCGGCTTCGTCTCGTACGGCGGGATGGCCGGCGGTCTGCGGGCCGTCGAGCAACTGCGCCAGGTCTACGCCGAGATGCACGCCGTCACCGTCCGCGACACCGTCTCCTTCCACAACGCGCACGGGCACTTCGGCGAGGACGGCCGGCACAAGGACCCCACCGGACCCGACGCCGCCGCCAAGTCGATGCTCGACCAGATCGCCTGGTGGGCGCACGCGCTCAGGTCCGCCAAGTCCACCCGCCCGTACGCGGCTTGAGGAGGGACCGGATCCATGCTGCTCCGACTCGTCGGCGGCCGGCTGCGGCCCTACCGGCGCACCCTGGCCCTGGTCGTGCTCCTCCAGCTCGTCCAGTCCCTCGCCTCCCTGACCCTGCCCACCCTCAACGCCGACGTCATCGACAACGGAGTCCTGCGCGGCGACACCGCCCATGTCCTGTCCGGCGGAGGCCTGATGGCCGCCGTCACCCTCCTCCAGGCCGCCGCGGCCGGCGCCGCCGTCTACTTCGGCGCCAAGATCGCCATGGGGGTCGCCCGCGATCTGCGCGCCACCGCCTTCCGTCGCGCCCAGGACTTCTCCGCCCGCGAGATGAGCCGCTTCGGCACCGCCTCCCTCATCACCCGCACCACCAACGACGTCCAGCAGGTCCAGACGTTCGCCGTCCTCGTCCTGACCATGCTCGTGGCCGCACCCCTGATGTGCGTCGGCGGCATCGTCATGGCCCTCGACCAGGACGTCCCCCTCGCCCTCCTCCTCCTGCTCTTCGTCCCGCTCATGGCCGGGGCCGTCGGCGCGGTCGTCCTGCGCATGCGGCCGCTGTTCCGCGGGATGCAGGAGCGCGTCGACCGGGTCAACCGCGTGATGCGCGAACAGATCACCGGCATCCGGGTCGTCCGCGCCTTCGTCCGCGACCGGCACGAGCAGCGGCGGTTCGGCGCCGCCAACGACGAGCTGCGCGAGGTCGGACTGCGGGTCGGCCGGCTCCAGTCCGTGATGTTCCCGATCGTGCTGATCGTCTGGGAGCTCGCGACCGTCGCCATCGTCTGGGCCGGCGCCCACCGGATCGAGTCCGGCGCCCTGCAGGCCGGTTCGCTGATCGCGTTCCTCGGCTACCTGCTCCAGATCATGATGTCGGTGATGATGGTGCTCTTCCTGATGATGCACATGCCCCGCGCCGAGGTCAGCGCCGAACGCATCCAGGAGATCCTCGCCACCGAGCCGTCCGTCGCCCCGCCCGCCGCGCCCGTCCACGAGCTGCGGGGGCCGGGTCAACTGGACATCGTCGGCGCCGACTTCAGCTACCCCGGCGCCGAGGAACCCGTCCTGCGCTCGGTGAGCCTCACCGCCCGCCCCGGCAGCACCACCGCCGTCATCGGCTCCACCGGCAGCGGCAAGACCACCCTCCTCGGCCTCGTCCCGCGCCTCTTCGACGCGACCGGCGGCGAGGTCAGCGTCGGCGGCGTCGACGTACGCACCATGGACCGCACACTGCTCGCCCGTACCGTCGGACTCGTCCCGCAGAAGCCGTACCTCTTCTCCGGCACGGTCGCGAGCAATCTGCGGTACGGGAGGCCCGAGGCCACCGACGAGGAGCTGTGGCACGCGCTGGAGGTCGCCCAGGCCGCCGACTTCGTGGCGGACCTCCCCGAGGGACTCGACGCGCCGGTCACCCAGGGCGGCACCAACCTCTCCGGCGGCCAGCGCCAGCGCCTCGCCATCGCCCGGGTCCTCGTCGCCCGCCCCCGGGTCTACCTCTTCGACGACTCCTTCTCCGCACTCGACTACCGCACCGACGCGCTGCTGCGCGAAGCGCTCAGGCACGAGACCGCGGACGCGACCGTCGTCATCGTCGCCCAGCGCGTCTCCACCATCCGCGACGCCGACCGGATCGTCGTCCTCGACCAGGGCCGGGCCGTCGGCAGCGGCACCCACGAGGAACTGATGCGGGACAACGTCACCTACCGGGAGATCGTCCTCTCCCAGCTCACCGAGGAGGAAGCAGCGTGAGTGCCCCCCAGCGCCGGGGACCCGCCGTACAGCAGCGCGGTCCCGGCATCAGCACCCCCTCGCTCGAACGATCCCTGGACTTCCGCTCCTCCGGCCTGCGCCTGCTGCGCACCATGGCCCCCGAACGCCCCCGGCTGCTCGCCGTGCTCGCCGCCGCGGCGGTCGGCGTCGCGCTGGCCGTCCTCAGCCCGATGATCCTCGGCCACGCCACCGACCTCGTCGTCTCCGGCGCCGCGGGCCCGGCCGGCGTCGACTTCCCGGCGGTCGCCCGGGTGCTCGTCGTCGCCCTCGTCCTGGTCGTCGGCTCCGCCGGGCTCAACTGGCTGCAGCAGCGGCTCGCCACGACCGTCGTCCAGCGGGCCGGCCACCGGCTGCGCGAGGAAGCCCAGCACAAGCTGGCGCGGCTGCCGCTCTCGTACTTCGACCGACAGCCGCGCGGCGAGGTCCTCAGCCGCACCACCAACGACATCGACAACATCACCCAGACCCTCCAGCAGGCCTTCAGCCAGATGGTCCGGGCGCTGCTCACCCTCGTCGGCGTGCTGGTGATGATGTTCTGGATCTCGCCCCTGCTCGCGCTCGTCGCACTGGCGACCGTGCCCGTCTCGCTGCTCGTGGCCGCCCGGATCGGCAAGCGCGCCCAGCCGCAGTTCGTGAAGCAGTGGGCCGTCACCGGGCGCCTCAACAGCCATGTGGAGGAGATGTTCACCGGCCACGCGGAGGTCGTCGCCTTCGGCCGGCGCGACGAGGCGGTGGCCCGCTTCGACGAGCTCGGCGAGGAGCTGTACGCGGCGAGCTTCCGCGCCCAGTTCATGTCCGGCTTCATCCAGCCGGCCCTCACCTTCGTCGGCAACGTCAACTACGTCCTGATCGCTGTGGTCGGCGGGCTGCGGGTGGCGAGCGGGACGCTGACCGTCGGAGACGTCCAGGCGTTCATCCAGTACTCGTACGAGTTCAACGGCCCGATCACCCAGGTCGCGGCCATGGCCAATCTGCTCCAGTCCGGAGTCGCCTCCGCCGAGCGGGTCTTCGACCTCCTCGACGCCGAGGAGGAGTCCCCGGCGCCCGCCGGCGCGGTGCGCCCGGAGACGGTCACCGGCCGGGTCTCCTTCGAGAAGGTCTCCTTCCGCTACGAGCCGGAGAAGCCGCTCGTCGAGGAGCTGTCGTTGACGGTGGAGCCGGGTCAGACGGTCGCGATCGTCGGCCCGACCGGCGCGGGCAAGACGACTCTGGTGAACCTGCTGATGCGGTTCTACGAGGTGACCGGCGGCCGGATCTCCCTCGACGGCGTGGACGTCTCGACGATGTCCCGGGAGGACCTCAGGTCCGGGATCGGCATGGTGCTTCAGGACACCTGGCTGTTCGGCGGCACGATCGCCGACAACATTGCGTACGGGGCGTCCGGGGCGGTGTCGCGCGAGCGGATCGTCGAGGCCGCCATGGCCACCCACGCCGACCGGTTCATCCGCACCCTGCCCGACGGCTACGACACCGTCCTCGACGAGGACGGCGCCGGGCTCAGCGCCGGCGAGAAGCAACTCATCACGATCGCCCGGGCGTTCCTGTCCGAGCCCGCGATCCTGGTCCTCGACGAGGCGACCAGTTCCGTCGACACCCGCACCGAGGTCCTCATCCAGCGGGCCATGTCCTCCCTCAGGGAGGGCCGCACCTCGTTCGTCATCGCCCACCGGCTCTCCACCGTCCGGGACGCGGACGTCATCCTCGTGATGGAGGACGGGGGCATCGCCGAGCAGGGCACGCACGAGGAGCTGCTGGCCGCGGGCGGCGCCTACGCCCGGCTGTACGCGGCCCAGTTCGCGGCGGCGGCCTGACGGTACGGTGACGGCGTGACCCTCGCACTCACCGTACTGACCACGACCGACAGCGCCGCCAAGGCGCAGGAGCTCGCGCGCGGGGCGGTCGAGGCCCGCCTCGCCGCCTGCGCGCAGATCTCCGGGCCGATCACCTCCGTCTACCACTGGCGGAAGGCGATCGAGACCGAGGAGGAGTGGCAGGTCCTGTTCAAGACGACCGAGGCGCGCTACGAGGAGCTGGAGGCCCATCTCCTCGCCAGGCACGACTACGACACCCCGGAGATCGTCGCCACCCCGGTGGTGCGGGCCTCGGCCGCGTACCTGGAGTGGATCGAGACGGAGACCGCGGCGCCGTGACGGAGCTGCCCTTCTTCGTCTACGGCACCCTCCGCCCCGGTGAGTACAACCACGACCGGTTCCTCCTCGGCCGCACGGCGACGGAGGAACCGGCCCGGCTGTCGGGGGCGCTGCTGTACGACGGCCCCGGCTATCCGTACGCGATGCCGGGCGAGGGCCGGATCGCGGGCGACCTGGTGACCGCGGCGCCCGGGGCGTACGGCGAACTCCTCGCCGAACTCGACCGGGTGGAGCTCCCCGCCGGTTACGAGCGGGCGGCACGCACGGTCGTACGGCTCCGGGACGGCGCGGCCGTTCGCGCCTGGGTCTGGTTCGCGGCGCCCGGCACCCCGCACGGCCCGCTCATCGAGGGCGGGGACTGGCGGGCTCGAGGCGGACCGCGCACACCTTGAACTCGGGCATCCGGGAGACCGGGTCGAGCGCGGGGTTGGTGAGGGTGTTCGCCCGGCCCTCGCCCGGCCAGTGGAAGGGCATGAAGACGGTGTCCGGCCGGATGGTGGTGGTGACCCGGGCGGGCGCCACCGCCCGCCCGCGCCGCGAGACCACGGCGACCTGCTCGCCGTCGGCCACTCCGAGCCGCTCCGCGAGCCGCGGGTGCAACTCGACGAAGGCGCCGGGCGCCGCCGCGTTCAGCTCCTCGACCCGCCGGGTCTGCGCCCCGGACTGGTACTGGGCGACGACCCGCCCGGTCGTCAGCACGATCGGGTACTCGGCGTCCGTCTCCTCCGCGGCGGCCCGGTGCACGACGGGCACGAACCGCGCGCGGCCGTCGGCGGTCGCGAACCGGTCGAGGAAGAGCCGCGGGGTGCCGGGGTGCGGCCGCGGGGCCTCCCCGTCCGACCGCGCGGCGCCGGTTTCCGCCGCGGCCCCGGCCGGGCCGGATCCGGGCAGCCCGGCCCCCCGGGCCGGTTCCTCCGCCTCCTCCGGGCAGGGCCAGAAGACGCCGTTCTCCTCGCGGATGCGGCGGTAGCTGATGCCGGAGTAGTCCGCCGGGCCGCCGGCCGAGGCGCGGCGGAGTTCGTCGAAGACCTCCTCCGGGTCCGTGGGGAAGCCCTTCTCCCAGCCGAGCAGCGCGGCCAGCGCGTGCAGCACCTCCAGGTCGCTGCGGACCCCCTCCGGCGGGGTCAGGGCGCGCTGCCGCAGCAGGACCCGGCCCTCCAGGTTGGTCGTGGTCCCGGTCTCCTCCGCCCACTGGGTGACCGGAAGGACTACGTCCGCCAGCTCCGCCGTCTCCGACAGGACCACGTCCGCGACGGCAAGGAAGTCGAGCGAGCGCAGCCGCTCCTCGATGTGCGCGGCGCGCGGCGCCGAGACCACCGGGTTGGAGCCCATGAGCAGGAGGGACTTCACCTCGCCGCCCAGCGCGTCGAGGAGCTCGTACGCGCTGCGGCCGGGGCCCGGCAGGGATTCCGGGGCCACCCCCCACACCTTCGCCACGTGCGCCCGCGCGGCCGGGTCGTCGAGCTTCCGGTATCCGGGCAGCTGGTCGGCCTTCTGACCGTGTTCCCGGCCGCCCTGGCCGTTGCCCTGGCCGGTGAGGCAGCCGTAGCCGGAGAGCGGCCGGCCCGCCCGCCCCGTCGCGAGGCAGAGGTTGATCCACGCGCCGACCGTGTCCGTCCCCTTCGACTGCTGCTCCGGGCCCCGCGCGGTGAGCACCATCCCGGTCTCCGCGTCGCAGAACATCCGCATGGCGTCACGGAGTTGCGGCACCGGCACGCCGGTGATCCGCTCGACCAGCTCCGGCCAGTGCGCCATCGCCCCGGCCCGGGCGGCCTCCCAGCCCTCCGTACGGTCCCTGACGAACTCCTCGTCCACCCGGCCGTCGGCCACCACCAGGTGCAGCAGCCCGAGCGCGAGCGCGAGGTCGGTGCCGGGGCGGGGCGCGAGATGGAGGTCGGCCTGCTCGGCGGTGCGGGTGCGGCGCGGATCGACGACGATGAGCTTCCCGCCGTTCTCCTTCAGCTCGGTGAGGTAGCGCAGCGCGGGCGGCATGGTCTCGGCCAGGTTGGAGCCGACGAGGATCACGCAGCCGGTGCGGGGGATGTCCTCCAGAGGGAAGGGAAGCCCCCGGTCGAGCCCGAAGGCCCGCTGGTGCGCGGCCGCCGCCGACGACATGCAGAAGCGGCCGTTGTAGTCGATCTGCGAGGTGGCGAGGACGAGCCGGGCGAACTTGCCGAGCGTGTACGCCTTCTCGTTGGTGAGGCCGCCGCCGCCGAAGACCCCCACGGCATCGGGTCCGTGGTCGGCGCGGGTCCGGCGCAGCCCGTCGGCGACGGCGGCGAGTGCCTCCTCCCAGGAGGCCGGTTCCAGGGCACCTGTGTCAGGGCATCGGACCAGGGGCCCGGTGAGCCTGACCCGGGAGGAGAGCACGGCCGGGGCGGTGCGGCCCTTGCCGCAGAGCGCGCCCCGGTTGACCGGGAAGTCCGTCCGCTCGACCACCTCGACGGTGCCGCCCTGCGGACGCAGTGACATGCCGCACTGGAGGGCGCAGTAGGGGCAGTGCGTGGGGGTGGTGACAGCCTCGGACATGCGGAAAGCATGCGACGGGCGTGTTACGGGAGGGAGCGTGGCGGATTACAAGTCACGTGCCATCTGCTCCCCCGGACCCCGTCCCCGACGTGAGGGTCAGCGTGCCGAGGCGAGCGCCTCGGTCACGCCCTCCTCGCGCTCCCCCAGGAAGTGCGGGTCCGGCCGTACGGCCGCGTCCAGGGCCGCCTTGCCGGCGGCGACCAGCTCCCGGACGCCGCCGTAGTAGAAGACGGAGTCGTGGGGTTCGACGACCTTCACGCCGTACGACTCGATGCCGGCCGCCCGGCAGAGCGCCACCGCCCGCTTGATGTGGAAGTCCTGGGTGACCAGGACGGCCCGGTCGACGCCGAAGATCCTCTTGGCACGGACGCAGGAGTCCCAGGTGTCGAAGCCCGCGTAGTCGCTGACGATCCGGCCGTCCGGCACCCCGCGTTCGGTGAGGTACGCGCGCATCGCGTCGGGCTCGTCGTATTCGATGCGGCTGTTGTCGCCGGTGACGAGGACGACCTTGACCTTGCCGGCGCGGTAGAGCTCGGCGGCGGTGTCGAGGCGGTGCGCCAGGTACGGGGTGGGGCGGCCTTTCCAGAGACCGGCGCCGAAGACGACGGCGACGTCCTGGGCGGGCACGTCGGCGGTGGTCCGCAGCCGGCTGTCGGCGACGGCGTGCGTCCAGGTGGCCGGGGCGAGGGCGAGGACGGCGCCCAGCATCACGGCCTGGACGGTACGGCGGCGGGCCCGGGTCGTGCGCGGCAGCGGCAGCGGCAGCGACCGCGGCGTCAGCCGCTTCAGCCGGGCGGCCACCGCTGCCCGGGCCGGTACGCGTACGCGTCGCATGGACGAACCTCCGTCGATCTTGCCTGCCCCGTCACCCCTTTCGACGCGGAAAGGAGCCGTTCGGTTCGCTCCGGCCGTACAGAAGAGCGGCGAGGGCGAGGCCGAGCAGCGTGCCGAGGAGCTGCGCCCCGATGAACGCGGGCAGCGAGGCGGGGGCGATTCCGGTGAAGGAGTCGGAGAAGGCGCGGCCGACCGTCCCGGCCGGGTTGGCGAAGGAGCCCGAGGAGGTGAACCAGATGGCCGCCAGGAGGTATCCGCCCACCGCGACCGGGGCGAGCGAGGAGCGGTCGATGCGGCGCAGCCCCTGGACGAGCAGGACGAGTCCGGCGGTGGCGACGGCCTCGCCGAGCAGCAGGTGGGTGCCGGAGCGGACCTGTGTGGACCAGGTGCCGGGCGTCCGCCCGAACATGGCCTCGGCGAGCAGGGCCCCGGCGACGGCGCCGGCGAACTGGGCGGCGAGGTAGACGGCGACCTCGCGGACGCCCGCGGCGCCGTCCTCGCCCCGCCGGGCCCACCACTCGGAGAGGGTGACGACCGGGTTGAGATGGCCGCCGGAGAGCGGGCCGAGGAGGGCGATGAGCAGGCCGAGGCCGAGGGCGGAGACGAGCGAGTTGGCCAGCAGGCGCACCCCGACGTCCTGGCTGAGCGCGGCGGCCTGGATGCCCGAGCCGACGACGACGGCCACCAGCGCCGCGGTGCCGACGAGTTCGGCGACGGCCCGTCTGAGGAGTCCGGGGGCAGGAGAGGGATTCATTCGCATGGCGGAAAAGATATTCCGCTAGATAAAAGAATGAGGAGGGGAGGGGGAGAACCGTACGATCCGCGCATGATCATGGAAGCCGTCCGCAACAACGCCGAGTGGTGCGAGGCCATGTGCCGGGCCCACGGCCGCCCCGGAACCTTCGGTCCGCGCGCCTGGACGAACGCCCGCCGCACCCCGCTCTACTACCCGGACGCCGTGACGCTGACCGCCGACGCGTCCGTACGGGACGTCCTCGACGGCATCGACCGGGACGTCCCCGGAGCCTCCGTCAAGGACAGCTTCGCCCGCCTGGACCTGGCCGGGGAGGGCTTCCGCCTGCTCTTCGAGGCGCGGTGGATCCACCGCCCGGCCGGCCGGCGGGTACCGGCCGTCGACGCACGCTGGCAGGCGGTCCGTTCCGCGGACGAACTCGCCGCCTGGGCCTTGGCGTGGAGCGCAGGGGACGCCGACGAGGCCGCCCTCTTCCGCGCCGAACTCCTCGCCGATCCGGCGACGACGGTCGTCGCGGGGTACGCGGCCGACGGCCGGATCACCGGGGGCGCGGTGCTCAGCGACAGCGGCGCCGGTGAAGGCGGCCGGGTGACCGGTGTGTCCAACCTCTTCGCCGCCGACGGCACCGACCCGGCCGAGGCATGGGCCGGCTGCCTGGGCCTCGTGGACGGCGGCCGGCCCGTCGTCGGCTACGAGTCCGGCGACGACCTGCCGCCCGCTTTGGCGGTCGGCTTCGAGGAGACCGGGAGCCTGCGGGTCTGGCTGGACGCCTGACAGCGCGGGCGGGCGGACCGTGAGCCCGCGGAAAAAACTCGTGACCCCCACGCAACGGGGAGGCAACGCGCCGCCGTCAGGATCACTTCATGACGGAGCCGGACACCACGTTCGACAGCACCGCCGAGCTGCTCGGCCGGATCACCGCGCAGCTCGGCGACCAGCTGAGCCAACTCCCCCGCACGAGAACGGGCAGGCCCATGCACAGGCCCACGACCTGGCCCGCGAACCGGCCGACGCACAGGCCCGGGAGCACGCCCACCCTCATCGCCGTCGGCCACGGCAGCCGCGACCCCCGGGCGCGCGCCACCCTCGCCCTGCTGCTCGACCGGGTCCGCGAACTCCGCCCCGGCCTCGACGTCCGCCTCGCCCACATCGAGCTGAACGCCCCCCTGCTCGGCGACACCCTCGCCGGCCTCACCGAGGAGGGCGGCCGCGACGCCGTCCTCGTACCGCTGCTCCTCGGCCGCGGCTACCACGTCAAGCACGACCTGCCCGCCGCGGCCGCCGCCGCGCCGGCCCTGCGCACCCGGATCGCGGCCCCGCTCGGCCCGCACCCGCTGCTCGTCGAAGCCCTCGCCGACCGGCTCGCCGAGGCCGGCTGGACCTCAGCGGACGGCGCGTCGCGCTCCACCGGTGTCGTCCTCGCCGCCGCAGGCTCCCGCGACCCCGAATCCCTCGCCGACATCCGCCGCACCGCCGCCCTCCTCGGCGAACGCCTCGGGGGAGTGCCCGTCGTCCCCGCGTACGCCTCCGCCGCCGCACCCACCGTGCCCGACGCCCTGCGCACCCTCGCCGCACGCGGCCGCCACCGGATCGCCGTCGCCTCCTGCTTCACCGCCCCCGGCCTCTTCGCCACCCGGGCCGCCGCCCACGCCCCGTGGATCGCCGCCGCCCCCCTCGGCGCCCACCCTGCCCTGGCCCGCCTCGTCCTCCACCGCTACGACCGTTCCCTCGCCGTCCCCGCCACCCCGGAGCGGGAACTGACCTCCGCCTAGGCGGTGCGGCCGCGGGGGACGGAAGCGTCGCGCACCGCACGCCCGGGCGGGATTTCGCCCCTGGCCTGCCTCCCACTGTCCGTCTCGCCGGTTACCTTCGGTGCATGGAAGGCTCCACGGACACCCCCGGCATCACGGACACCCCCGGCTACAACGACACCGCGACCGAGCGCTGGGCCGCCGAGCCCGACAAGCGGCCAGGGCGGACCGCCTTCCAGCGCGACCGCGCGCGGGTGCTGCACTCCAGCGCCCTGCGCAGACTCGCCGGCAAGACCCAGGTCGTCACCCCCGGCTCGCGGAGTCACGCCTGGGACGCCAGCCCCCGCACCCGGCTCACCCACTCCCTGGAGTGCGCCCAGGTCGGGCGCGAGCTCGGCGCGGCACTCGGCTGCGACCCCGATCTCGTCGAGGCCGCCTGCCTCGCCCACGACATGGGCCACCCGCCCTTCGGGCACAACGGCGAGCAGGCGCTCAACGACTTCGCCAAGGACTGCGGCGGCTTCGAGGGCAACGCCCAGTCCCTGCGCCTCCTCACCCGGATCGAGCCCAAGCGGTTCATCGCCGACCCCGCCACCGGCGAGCCCGTCAGCGTCGGCCTCAACCTCACCCGCGCCGCGCTCGACGCCGCCACCAAGTACCCCTGGCCGCGCGGCGGTCACCCCGACAACCCCGACTCGCCCAAGTTCGGGGTGTACGAGGACGACCTCCCCGTCTTCGCCTGGGCCCGACAGGGCGCCCCCGGGCACCGCAAGTGCTTCGAGGCCCAGGTCATGGACTGGTCCGACGACGTGGCGTACTCCGTCCACGACTTCGAGGACGGCCTGCACGCCGGCCACATCGACCCGAACATGCTCTTCGCCGAGCCCGAGCGCGCCGACATCTGGACCGTCGCCATCGGCCGCTACGTACCGGAGGACACCGACCCGCAGGAGCTCGCCGAGGCGCTCGACCGGCTCGTCGACCAGGACTGGTGGCCGCACGGCTACGACGGCTCGGCCGTCGCCCAGGCCCGCCTCAAGGACGCCTCCAGCCAGCTCATCGGCCGCTTCTGCCTCGCCGCGGAGGGCGCCACCCGCCAGGCGTACGGCTCCGGCCGCCTCACCCGGTACGCCGCCGAGCTCGTCGTCCCCCGCGAGACCCGCAACGAATGCGCCGTTCTCAAGGCCGTCGCCGACCGGTACGTGATGCAGCGCGCCGAGCAGGAAGCGCTCCGCGCCGACCAGCGCATCGTCCTCGCCGAGCTCGCCGAGGCGCTCACCGCCCGCGCCCCCGAAGGACTCGACCCGCAGTTCCGCGCCCTGTTCGACGCGGCCGGCGACGACCGGTCGCGCAAGCGGGTGATCATCGACCAGATCGCCTCCCTCACCGACGCCTCCGCCCGCACCCTCCACGCGCGCCTGCGCCGCCACCACTCCTAGAGCCCGGCCCCCTTTCGCCATCACGCTCCGTGCGGGACGCTCGTCCGGGAGCCCGAGGCGGTACGGCTCGGCGAACGCCCGGAGGCGTAGCGTAGAAGCGGTCGCAACGAGGAGGCATCAAGTGGTCGACGCAGATCAGACCTTCGTCATCGTCGGCGGGGGCCTGGCCGGGGCCAAGGCGGCGGAGACGCTCCGCTCCGAGGGGTTCACCGGCCGGGTGATCCTCATCGGCGACGAACGCGACCACCCCTACGAACGCCCACCGCTCTCCAAGGGCTACCTCACCGGCAAGGAGGCCCGGGACAGCGTCTTCGTCCACGAGGCCGCCTGGTACGCCCGCGCCGAGGTCGAGCTCCACCTCGGGCAGCCCGTCACCGCCATCGACCGCGAGGCCCGCACCGTACGCCTCGGCGACGGCACCACGATCCGCTACGACCGGCTCCTGCTGGCCACCGGCGCCGAGCCGCGCCGCCTCGACGTCCCCGGCACCGGACTCGCCGGCGTCCACCATCTGCGCCGGCTCGCCCACGCCGACCGGCTGCGCCAGGTCCTGGCCGCCCTCGGCCGGGACAACGGCCACCTGGTGATCGCGGGCGGCGGTTGGATCGGCCTGGAGGTCGCCGCCGCGGCCCGCGGCTACGGCGCCGAGGTCACCGTCGTCGAGTCCGAGCCCACCCCGCTCCACCAGGTCCTCGGCCCCGAGCTCGGCCAGCTCTTCGCCGACCTGCACACCGAGCACGGCGTCCGCTTCGTCTTCGGCGCCCGGCTCGCCGAGATCGTCGGCCAGGACGGCATGGTCCTCGCCGTCCGTACCG
Source organism: Streptomyces sp. NPDC059875 (assembly GCF_042731085.1). NCBI lineage: Bacteria > Bacillati > Actinomycetota > Actinomycetes > Kitasatosporales > Streptomycetaceae > Streptomyces > Streptomyces sp. NPDC059875. The sequence continues at coordinate 268,411 of NZ_JBHWJZ010000005.1, read as the reverse complement.
ACGACGGCGAGGAGTACCCCGCCCACGCCGTCCTCGCCGCGATCGGCGCTGCCCCGCGCACCGCCCTCGCCGAGGCCGCCGGCCTCGACCTGATCGACCGCGCCCACGGCAGCGGCATCGCCGTCGACGCGTCGCTGCGCACCTCCGACCCCGACATCTTCGCGGCCGGCGACGTCGCCGCCGCGCACCACCCGCTCCTGGACACCCGGCTGCGGGTCGAACACTGGGCCAACGCCCTCAACGGCGGCCCGGCCGCCGCCCGCGCCATGCTCGGTCAGTCCGTGTCCTACGACCGTGTCCCGTACTTCTTCTCCGACCAGTACGACCTGGGCATGGAGTACTCGGGCTGGGCGCCGCCCGGCTCCTACGACCAGGTCGTGCTGCGCGGCGACGTCGGCAAGCGGCAGTTCATCGCCTTCTGGCTCAAGGACCGCAAGGTCCTGGCCGGGATGAACGTGAATGTGTGGGACGTCACAGAGCCGATCCAGCGGCTCATCCGCGCCCAGTCCCCGGTGGACACCGAGGCCCTCGGGAATCCCTCCGTCCCGCTGGAGAGCCTCGTCCCCTAGTCCGGACGCCCACGACAGCGGCTTCGGCGGGGGACGACCACCCCGGACCCCCGTAGAATTCCAGCGTGGCAGGCAGGATCAACGATGACGACGTGAAGGCGGTACGGGACGCGGTCCCGATCGACGCCGTCGTGTCCGAGTACCTCCAGCTCCGCAACGCCGGCGGCGGCAACCTCAAGGGCCTGTGCCCCTTCCACGACGAGAAGTCCCCCTCCTTCCAGGTCAGCCCGAGCAAGGGCCTGTTCCACTGCTTCGGCTGCCAGGAGGGCGGCGACACGATCGCCTTCGTGATGAAGATCGACCACCTCTCCTTCTCGGAGACGGTCGAGCGCCTCGCCGCGAAGGCGGGCATCACGCTGCGGTACGAAGAAGGCGGCTACAACCCCGGCCACCAGCGCGGCGAGCGCATCCGTCTGGTCGAGGCCCACAAGGTCGCCACCCAGTTCTACATCGACCAACTCGGCTCGCCCGAGGCCGAGATCGGCCGGAAGTTCCTCGCCGAGCGCGGCTTCGACCAGGCCGCCGCAGAACACTTCGGCGTCGGCTACTCCCCGGCCGGCTGGGACCACCTCACCCGCTTCCTGCGCGGCAAGGGCTTCTCCGACAAGGAGCTGATCCTCTCCGGTCTCTCCCAGGACGGCCGGCGCGGCCCCATCGACCGCTTCCGCGGCCGGCTCATGTGGCCGATCCGGGACGTCGGCGGCGATGTCGTCGGCTTCGGCGCCCGCAAGCTCCGCGACGACGACAACGGGCCCAAGTACCTGAACACGCCCGAGACGCCGATCTACAAGAAGTCCCAGGTGCTCTACGGCATCGACCTGGCCAAGAAGGACATCGCCAAGGTCAGCAGGGCCGTCGTCGTCGAGGGCTACACCGACGTCATGGCCTGCCACCTCGCCGGGGTCACCACCGCCATCGCCACCTGCGGCACCGCCTTCGGCGGCGACCACATCAAGATCCTCCGCCGGCTCCTGATGGACAACGGCTCGGCCCGCGTCATCTTCACCTTCGACGGCGACGCGGCCGGCCAGAAGGCCGCCCTGCGCGCCTTCGAGGACGACCAGAAGTTCGCCGCCGAGACCTACATCGCCATCGCCCCGGACGGCATGGACCCCTGCGAGCTGCGGCTCGCCAAGGGCGACCACGCCGTCGCCGAGCTGGTCGAGCCGCGCACCCCGCTGTTCGAGTTCGCGCTCCGCCAGATCGTCAAGCGGTACGACCTGGAGACCCCGGCCGGCCGCGCGGCAGCCCTCGACGAGGCCGCGCCGATCGTCGCCCGGATCAAGAACGTCGGCGCCCAGCACGAGGTCGCCGTCCAGCTCGCCGGCATGCTCGGCATCCTCGACACCCAGTTCGTCGTCAAGCGCGTCGCCCAGATCGCCCGCTGGCAGCGCGACCGCGGAGGCCGGGGCGCTCAGGCCCCCGCGGCCCAGCAGCATGGGGGTGCCTCCCGTGCCCGAAGGGCTACGGGGGAGTACGAGACCCAGGCGCCGCCCACCGCCCCCGCGGGCCCGGCGCTCAACCTGCGCAGCCCCGCCCACCGCACCGAGCGCGAACTGCTCAAGCTCGCCCTCCAACGCCCCGAGCTGGTCTCCCCGGCCTTCGACGCGTACGGCGCCGACGAGTTCACCGCCCCGCCCTACGCCGCCGTCCGCCAGTGCGTCCAGGACGCCGGCGGCGCCACCGACGCACCCGCCGACTATCTGTCCGCGGTCCGCGAGGCCGCACCCAACGACACGGTCCGCGCGCTCGTCACCGAACTCGCCGTCGAGGCGATCTTCGCCAAGGCCGTCGACGAGGTCTACGCGGGCGCCCAGCTCGTCACGGTCCGACTGCGCGCCGTCGACCGCCGCATCCGCGACATCCAGGGCACCCTCGCCCGCCTGGGCGCCCACGGCGACCCGGAACAACTCGCCGCCGTACAGAACGAGTTGTGGGTCCTCACCCAGTACGGACAGTCGCTGCGCACCAACGGTGCCGCCGCTCTCTGACGCGCGGTCACGGAGCGGACTCAAAAAGTCACCGCACGCCCCTCGTGGCGGCGATGTGTCGTACCCCACACTGGGGAGCGGTGCCTGAGCCCCCGGAGCACCGGCAGCGATCACCCTGGAGGTCGCCCCCGTGCAGACCCAGACCCTGTCCCCGACGGACGTCGTGCCCGGGCAGCGCCCGGCCGCCCACCATCCGGAGGCGCCGGCCCCCGCAGAGCCGGCCGAGGTCTCCGATCCGCCCGAGCCCGCCGAGTTCGTGGACGACACGCCCGAACCGGAGCCGGTTCCCCGCCGCACCGACCTCGGCGGGAACGGACCCTCCTCCGACCTGTTCCGCCAGTACCTGCGGGAGATAGGTCGCATCCCACTCCTCACCGCCGCCGAGGAGGTCGAGCTCGCCCGCCGCGTCGAGGCCGGTCTTTTCGCCGAGGAGAAGCTGGCCAACACCCCTGATCTGGACTCCCAGTTGGCGCTCGACCTGGACCGGCTCGTGGTCCTCGGCCGGATGGCCAAGCGCCGCCTCATCGAGGCCAATCTGCGGCTCGTCGTCTCCGTCGCCAAGCGGTACGTCGGGCGCGGGCTGACCATGCTCGACCTGGTCCAGGAGGGAAACCTCGGCCTCATCCGCGCGGTGGAGAAGTTCGACTACGCGCGCGGCTACAAGTTCTCGACGTACGCGACCTGGTGGATCCGCCAGGCGATGTCCCGGGCCCTCGCCGACCAGGCCCGGACCATCCGCGTCCCCGTCCATGTCGTCGAGCTGATCAACCGGGTCGTCCGGGTCCAGCGCCGGATGCTCCAGGAGCGCGGCTACGAACCCACCCCCGAGGAGGTCGCGGCCCAGCTCGACCTCATGCCCGAGCGGGTCAGCGAGGTGCTGCGCCTCGCCCAGGAACCGGTCTCCCTGCACGCCCCCGTCGGCGAGGAGGACGAGGTCGCCCTCGGCGACCTGATCGAGGACGGCGACGCCACGAGTCCAGTGGAATCGGCGGCGTTCCTGCTGCTGCGCGAGCACCTGGACGCCGTCCTCTCCACTCTCGGCGAGCGCGAACGCAAGGTCGTCCAGCTCCGCTACGGCCTGGACGACGGAAGACCCCGCACCCTGGAGGAGATCGGCCGCCTCTTCGGCGTGACACGCGAACGCATCCGCCAGATCGAGTCGAAGACCCTCAACAAGCTGCGGGACCACGCCTACGCGGACCAGCTGCGCGGCTATCTCGACTAGGGACAGGCCCTAGTCCAGCTCCTTGACCGTGAACGTCCACGCGCCCTCGGCGCGGAGGTGCAGCAGCTGCGGTCCCCGCGGGACCGGGACGGTCTGCTGGAGCGCCCCGGTCTCATTGAGGAGCAGGTCCATATGAGGCAGGCGTCCGCCGGTGCGTCCGTCGACCCCATAGGCCTGGATGCCGATGTAGCCGCCGGCGTCCTCCGGCCTGCCCTTGAAATCCACCCGGAGGTCCGCCCCGTTGCCGAGGTAGAGCAGCAGCTCGGGGCCGTAGCCCCGCAGTGTTCCCTCCAGGCGGCGGGCGGCGGCCACCGGCTTCACCCGCAGGATCCAGCGGTTGTCGGCGGCGAGCCGCATGCGCAGCGGCCGGCCCTTGGGGACCGGGGCGAACGTGCTGCCCCGGAAGTCGGGCAGGAGGTCGTTGAAGAGGTAGTCGACCTCGTCCTTGTTGCGCCGATCGAGCGTGAAGAGGCCCAGGTACGCGCGGTCCTCCTGCGCGACCTCGACGAGGACGGGGCCGTCCCCGACCCGGTCGTCCAGGGTGATCACGTCGTTGCCGACCCCCTCGGCGACGAAAGGCTCGAAGACGGGGCCGAACTCCCAGCCCTCGACCAGTTCGTACGGCCGGTCGGCCGGCGGGAACGGCCCCGATGCGACGGGCGTCCCGACCGGCTCCTCGGCGGCGAACGCGCCCTCGGCGGGCGGCATGTGGCCCCGCATCTTCACGACCCCGGTCAGTGGTACGGGCCCGGTGACGGCCGGCTCCTTCGCTTCCTCCTCCGCGACCTCGACCCCGTACTCCGTGACGAGCCCGGCGAGCCCGGAAGCGTACCCCTTCCCGATCCCGCCGAACTTCCAGCCGCCCGACTCCCGGAGGAACTCTCCGAAGGCGACGGCGGAGACGTCCCCGGTCCCCGGCACCGTGGCCGAGGCGACGGCCGCCCGGTCCGGGGCGACCGCCGTCAGGACGCCGCCGTCCGCCGACCCGGCGATCACGATCCGCTCGACCTCCGCCTCCACCTCGCCCAACGCGAGGACGAGCGCGGCCGATTCATGCCGGACCGCCCCGGACGGATGGAGCGGCTGCCCGTGGAAGACCATGTCGGCGTCCCCCCGGACCCGGCCGTCCGCCCCGAGCAGCAGCGCCGAGACGTCCACGCCCGGCACCGCCACGCGCAGAGTGACCGACGGAACCCAGGAGTTCGCGTTCTTCGCCATGTGACCCATGCCGATCATGATGCGACATGGATCACCGCACGTCGATCACTTCTCCTTCACTTCTTCCCCACCGGTCAGTCGACCTCGGCGACCGCCTGGGCGAACTGGGCTTCGTACAGCCGGGAATAGGCCCCGTTCGCAGCCAACAGCTCGTCGTGCGTGCCCTGTTCGACGATCGAACCGTTCTCCATCACGAGGATCACGTCCGCGTCCCTGATGGTGGAGAGCCGGTGGGCGATGACGAACGACGTACGTCCGTGGGCCAGTCGCGCCATCGCCTTCTGGATGAGGACCTCGGTGCGGGTGTCGACCGAGCTGGTCGCCTCGTCCAGGACGAGGATCACCGGGTCGGACAGGAACGCCCGCGCGATGGTGATCAGCTGCTTCTCGCCGGCGCTGACACCCGAGCCCTCGTCGTCGATGACGGTGTCGTAGCCGTCGGGCAGGGTGCGGATGAACCGGTCGGCGTGCGCGGCCCGCGCCGCCTCCTCGACCTCCTCGCGCGACACCGCCCGGGACGCCCCGTACGCGATGTTGTCGGCGATCGTGCCGCCGAACAGCCAGGTGTCCTGAAGCACCATGCCGATCCCGGACCTGAGGTCCTCCCGGGACATCGTCGAGACGTCCACGCCGTCGAGGGAGATCCGGCCGCCGGTCACCTCGTAGAACCGCATCAGCAGGTTCACCAGCGTCGTCTTGCCCGCGCCGGTCGGGCCGACGATCGCGACCGTCTGACCGGGCTCCACCGTCAACGACAGATCGTCGATGAGCGGCTTGTCCGCCTCGTAGCGGAAGGACACCTCCTCCAGAGCGACCTTGCCCAGGGACTCCGAGGGCCTCTCGCTCTTCGGCGCGTCCGGCGCCTGCTCCTCGGCGTCCAGGAGCTCGAAGATCCGCTCCGCCGAGGCGACGCCCGACTGCACCAGGTTCGCCATCGACGCGACCTGCGTCAGCGGCATCGAGAACTGCCGGGAGTACTGGATGAACGCCTGCACGTCACCGATCGACAGAGTCCCGCTCGCGACCCTGAGCCCGCCGACCACGGCCACCAGCACGTAGTTGAGGTTCGACACGAAGAACATCACCGGCTGCATCACACCGCTGTTGAACTGCGCCTTGAACCCGGCCTCGTACAGCGCCTCGTTCTGCTCGCGGAAGTCGGCCGCCGACTCGTCCTGCCGCCCGAAGACCTTCACCAGCGCGTGGCCGGTGTACATCTCCTCCACATGGGCGTTGAGCGTGCCCGTGGACTTCCACTGCTGCACGAAGTGCGGCTGCGAACGCTTGCCGATCCTCGTCGCCACGACCACCGACACCGGCACGGTCACCAGCGCGACCAGCGCGAGCAGCGGCGAGATCCAGAACATCATCGCCAGGACGCCGACGATGGTGAGCAGCGAGTTGATCAGCTGCCCCATCGACTGCTGGAGCGTCTGGGAGATGTTGTCGATGTCGTTGGTCGCCCGGCTGAGGACCTCGCCGCGCTTGGCCTTGTCGAAGTACGACAGCGGCAGCCGCGCCAGCTTCGCCTGCACGTCCTCCCGCATCCGGTAGATCGTCCGGTTGATCACCTTGATCGACATCCGGGTCGAGACCAGCATGAGGAGCCCGGCCGCCACGTAGATGATCAGCACCCAGAGCAGCACCACCCCGACCGCGTCGAAGTCGATGCCCTGCCCGGGGGTGAAGTCGACCCCGGACAGCATGTCGGCCATCCCGCCGTCGCCCGCCGCCCGCAGCCGCTCGATCTGCTCCGCCTTCGTGGTGCCCTCGGGCATCTCGCGCCCGACGACACCGGCGAAGACCAGGTCGGTCGCCTTGCCGAGGATCTTCGGGCCGACCACCGAGGCCGCCACGCTGAGCACACAGGCGATCAGCATCAGCCACAGTGCGCCCCGCTCGGGGGCGAGCTGTTTCAGCAGCCGCTTGCCCGAGCCCTTGAAGTCCATCGACCGCTGGTCGGGTCCGCCACCGGCCATCATTCGTCCGCCAGGACCGGCCATCAGGCTGCCTCCGCCTCGGTCAGCTGGGAGAGCACGATCTCCCGGTACGTCTCATTGCCCGCCATCAGCTCGTGATGGCGCCCGGTGCCCACGACCCGGCCCTCGTCGAGGACCACGATGCGGTCGGCGTCCCGGATGGTCGACACCCGCTGGGCGACGATCACGACGGTCGAGTCCGCCGTCTCCTCCCTGAGCGCTTCCCGCAGCAGGGCGTCCGTCTTGTAGTCGAGCGCGGAGAACGAGTCGTCGAAGAGATAGATCTCCGGCCGCTGCACCAGCGTCCGCGCGATCGCGAGCCGCTGCCGCTGCCCGCCGGAGACGTTCGTGCCGCCCTGCGCGATCGGCGCGTTCAGCCCGTTCTCCAGCTTCTTCACGAAGTCGGCGGCCTGGGCGACCTCCAGCGCGTGCCACAGCTCCTCGTCGGTCGCGTCGGGCTTCCCGTACCGCAGGTTCGTCGCCACCGTCCCGGAGAAGAGATACGGCTTCTGCGGGACGAGTCCGACGGTCCGCGCCATCAGCGCGGCGTCGAGCTTCCGTACGTCGACCCCGTCGACGAGCACCTCGCCGCCGGTCACGTCGAAGAGCCTGGGCACCAGACCCAGCAGGGTCGACTTCCCGCTGCCCGTCGAACCGATGATCGCCGTCGTCTCGCCGGGCCGCGCCTCCAGCTCCACTTCCCGCAGCACCGACTCCTCGGCACCCGGGTAGCGGAAGTCCGCGCTCCGGACCTCCAGATGGCCGCGCCGCGCCAGCGCGGTCACCGGCTCGGCCGGCGGCACGACGCTGCTCCCGGTCGACAGGACCTCCTCGATGCGCTCGGCGCACACCTCGGCCCGCGGCACCATCATGAACATGAAGGTGGCCATCATCACGGCCATCACGATCTGCATCAGATAGGCGAGGAACGCGGTCAGCGCCCCGATCTCCATCCCGCCGCTGTCGATGCGGTGCGCACCGAACCAGACCACCGCGATGCTGGAGACGTTCACCACCGTCATGACGACCGGGAACATCAGCGCCATCAGCCGGCCGGTCGCCATCGAGACGTCGGTCAGCTCGGTGTTCGAGCCCTTGAACCGCTCCCGCTCGTAGTCGTCCTTCACGAACGCGCGGATCACGCGGTTGCCGGTGATCTGCTCGCGCAGCACCTGGTTCACGGTGTCCAGCCGCTCCTGCATGGTCCGGAACAGCGGCCGCATCTTCTTCACGATCAGCGAGACCGCGATGCCGAGGACCGGCACGACCGCGATCAGCACCGCCGACAGTGGCACGTCGAGACTCAGCGCCATGATGATGCCGCCGACGCACATGATGGGCGCGGAGACCATGAGCGTGAACGCCATCAGGACCAGCATCTGGACCTGCTGGACGTCGTTGGTGGTCCGGGTGATCAGCGACGGCGCGCCGAACTGCCCGACCTCCCGGGCGGAGAACGACTGCACCCGATCGAAGATCGCGGCGCGGACGTCCCGGCCGAGGGCGGAGGCGGTCCGCGCTCCGTAGTACACGGCCCCGATGTTGCAGACGACCTGCACCACCGAGACGGCGATCATCAGGGCGCCGAACCGCAGGATGTAGCCGGTGTCCCCGTTCACGACACCGTTGTCGATGATGTCCGCGTTCAGGGTCGGCAGATAGAGAGAGGCACAGGTCTGCAGGAGCTGGAGCAGGACCAGCAGGCCGATGGGCTTCTTGTACGGTCGAAGGTGGGTTCGGAGAAGTCGTAGGAGCACGGGCTCTACTATCGCCCGCGCCCCCACGGCGTTACGACCGGGTTTTGTCGAGTCTTGAACGGACTCCGCTGCCGGCGGAACCCGTTGCCGCTACGCGCCGAACGCGCCCGGGTGGATCTGCTCCCGCGTGGCCACGTACTGCTGCCGTACGGCCTGGCCCACCGCCAGCTCGTCGCCCGGCTCGAAGACCTGGGCGGCTGCGCCCTGCCAGGCCGGGGGAGCGGTCGGCGAGAGCTTGCCCTGCGAGACACCGAGCGCCCACGCGGCCTGTCGGGCGGCGCCGAGCGCCGCGTAGTCCGCCGGCTGCGGTACGACGACCTGCGCGCCGAAGATCGCCGGCGCGATCGCCTGGACCGCGGGCAGCTCGGCCGCGGCGCCCAGCAGGAACACCCGGCGCACCTCGACCCCGCGTCCGCGCAGCACGTCCATCGCGTCGGTGAGCGAGCAGAGCATCCCTTCGAACGAGGCCCGCGCGAGGTGCTCGGGCTTCATCGACTCGCGGCGCAGTCCGCTGAGCGTGCCGGCGGTGTGCGGCAGCTGCGGGGTGCGCTCGCCCTCCAGATAGGGCAGGAGGACCAGTCCGGAGGCGCCCGGCGTCGACTTCAGCGCGAGCGCCGACAGCTCCTCCAGGCTCTCCACACCGAGCATCTCGGCGGTGCCGCGCAGCGCCCGCACCGCGTTGGCGGTGTGCACGACGGGCAGATGCATGCCGGTCGCGTCGGCGAACGAGGTGATCAGACCCTGCGGGTCGGCGAGCGCCTCGTGGTGCACGGCCATCACGGAGCCGGAGGCACCGAGGGAGACGACGGCGTCGCCGGGGCCGAGGCCCAGCCCGAGCGCGGCGGCCATGGTCTCGCCGGTACCGGCGGAGATCAGCAGCCCCTCGGGCGTGGTCCCGGCGGCGTCGGCGGGGCCGAGCACCTCGGGGAGGACGGCCTGGTGACCGAGCGCCAGCTCGACGAGGTCGGGGCGGTAGGCGCCGGCGCCGGCCGACCAGTAGCCGGTGGCCGAGGCGGCGCCGCGGTCGGTGGTGCGGCGCGCGGGCCGGCCGAGCAGCTGCCAGACCAGCCAGTCGTGCGGCTGCAGGAGCATCGCGACGCGCTGGGCGTTCTCCGGCTCGGAGCGGGCCAGCCAGCGCAGCTTGGCGATCGGCTGCCCGGACTGGGGCACGGACCCGACGGCCTCGGCCCAGGCCTGCCGTCCGCCGAACGCCTCGACGAGGTCGGCGGCGGCCACCTGCGCCCGCTTGTCGTTGCCGACCATCGCGGGCCGCACCAGAGCGCCCTGCGGGTCGAGCGGTACGAGCCCGTGCTGCTGGGCCGAGACCCCGATGGCCTGCACCCCTTCGAGCAGCCCGCCGCCCGCGGCCTCGCCGAGCGAGAGCAGCCAGGCCTGCGGGTCGACGTCGGAGGCCTTCGGCTCACCGGGATGCGGGGCATACCCCTGCCGCAGTACGGCACCCGTGTCCGCGTCGCAGACGACGATGCGTGTGAACCCAGCAGAGCTGTCCAAGCCGGCGACTATCCCCATGACAGGAGATTCTGCCGCACGCGGGGGAGTAGGTGGAGCGCGTGCGGGGTAGGAGACGCGTTTTCGAGCGTGGGGAGCCGGGCGGGGACCGCGCGGCTCAGGTGTTACTCACACCCCAGTCGTCCTCGGTGACCTGGCCGTTGTGGTGGCGCAGGGCGTGGATCCGGTCGGTGACCGACGCGGGCAGCTTGTCGCCGACCTTGTCGCTCACCGCGTGGAACGCCCTTCCGGCCACGTCGCGCCCGGTGTGGGCCGCGGACTCGGCCGCGTTGCGCACCGCCGGGTTCCGGCTGAAGTCCTTCGCGGACTTCTTCATCTGCTCGTAGCGCTCGCGCCCGGCGCGCGTGCCGATGACGTAACCGAGGGCCAGCCCCACGACGAACGTCAGCTTGTACCGCACGGCGGCACCACCCTTCCCTTGAGCTTCCCTGTTGCCTCACTGGTGCCCACGAGCGCCCGCGGCATACCGATTGGCGGAGCACCCCCCTGCTTGCGCTAATGTATGTGTCGCAGCGAGCGCGCGCCGCCCGGGGACACCCGAGGTGGATCCGTTCGGTGCAACGCAGCAATCCCCTGTAGCTCAATTGGCAGAGCAGCCGGCTGTTAACCGGCAGGTTACTGGTTCGAGTCCAGTCGGGGGAGCGCGATCCCCTGTAGCTCAATTGGCAGAGCATTCGGCTGTTAACCGGAGGGTTGCTGGTTCGAGTCCAGCCGGGGGAGCAAGCGAAAGAGGACCCTGAGGGGTCCTTTTTCTTTGGTCCGGGAACCATGCGCGACGCTGCACAGTCCTCTTGGTCGAGCAGCGCGCAGCAGTGCCGACCATCCGGAGCAGGAGATCGTATGAGCGGCTATGCTGCGGCAGACGGCGCGCACACATGTACGCGCCACACCGTTAGGGGCGGTAGCTCAGCCGGTTAGAGCAGCGGACTCATAATCCGTCGGCCGTGGGTTCGAGTCCCACCCGCCCCACCAGCTCATGGTGAAGCAGAATCGTTCTGACCAGGCACTTTCCCTGGTCGGACGATTCGCCTCCGTGATCGCGACGGCGTTCGACCAGGCGCTTTTACCCAGTGTGTGGACGGCGTGTGTGGACGCGCGGTCCGACACGCCCAAGTCACTCGGATGACGCATCCACAACGACGCCTGACGTCGGTGTGAGACGACCCACAACGCAGCAGGCCTTCGGCGATCACTTCGGCGAGGGAGCGGGCATCCTCGACCCCCAGGACTCCCACCGTGCCACGTCCATTCCTGTGCCGGGCTTCTGCAGTCCCGTCATCGGTGCGGGGGAGGGGCACGATGACGCGCAGGCCACCCTCGGCGCGGGCGTGGAGGTCCAGGGCGTCGCAGTGCGCCTCGGCGATGGCCGCGACGATGAAGAGGCCGAGGCCGTTGCCCCCGCCGGTGCCGGTCCGGTCGGCGCCGAGGCGGCGGAAGGGCCGCGCGAGCTCCGCCACCAGGCCGTTGACCCGCAGTCGGGCTCGGCGTGGCCCCGAAGAGGCCGTCACCACTTTCGTTGCACGGTTGCCTTACTGCCGGTCACCAGGCTTGCCGGCGGAACGTCATCGGCCACGACCGCGCCGGCGGCGATCACGGCGTCACGGCCAATGCTGACGCCGGGCAGGATCGTGGCACCGGCACCGATCCACACGTTCTCCGCGACGTCGATGGGCGCCCCGGTGAGGTACAGCCGCCGCTCCTCGGGATCGACCGGGTGGCCGCTGGTGATGAACGTGACCTTCGGTCCGATCATCACGCGCTCGCCGAGCCGGATGCCGGCGTAGTCCAGGAACGTGCAGTTCTGGTTGATGAAGACCCGCTCGGCGAGGTCGAGGTTCAGGCCATGGTCCGTGTAGAAGGGCGGATAGATCGTGACTCTCGGCGGCAGCGGCTTGCCGAGGATCTGTTCGTACAGTTCCGCCTTGCCCGCTTCGTCTTCGAAAGGCAGGACGTTCAGGCGGGAGGTGAGCTCGGTGACCCGCAGGACCCTCTCGGCCATGGCCTGGAACTCGGCGCTGTGGATGCGCATGAGACGGCCGCTGGACATGCCACGCTCCTTTCTGCGTACCGGTGACTGAACAAGACTCACCGGATGATCAAAGTCAAGGGGGTGTCGACGGAGACGAAAACGAGGGCCTCCAAGATCGTTTTGTGACGAACGACCTGGACGCCCTCGCGACGGCACTCTAGGTGAACGCCGACGACTTGCTGAAGGCGTCTCCGCATCTGGCGCCGTGGCGCCCGGCCGGTGGGCCGAGTACGGGAGCCAAGATCATCTCATTGCCCCTTTGACCCCTACCTCGGTCATGCCCCCTGGTCGGGTCAGCGACGGCGGCTGGCTTCGACTCGGTGCAGGTGGATGAGGATGTCGTAGGACCGGCTGAGAGCGGTGCCCGGGTCGTCGGTCGACCAGTACAGGCCGTAGGAGCGGGTGGGGCGAGCCGTGTCGAGCGAGGTGAGGGCCGCCGCGGGCGCGGTGCGCAGGTCGATGCTGAAGTCGCGGTAGCGGACCTTGTCGAGGGTGTTCTCGTTGTGGCCTTCCGGGGCGGGAGTGACGGCGTAGGTCTTGGGCTGCTGCGCGGTGTAGTCGGGCAGCGCGTTGATGGTGCCCTCGTTGAGGTCAGGCCGATGTTGACGTAGTCGTCGCCGAGCCGGCGACGCAGGAACGCGCCGGTGGGCTTCGAGGGGGGCGACGATCGGCGCGGCGTCGTGCGGCAGGTCAATGATGAGGTGCAAAAAGCGTCACCAAGCAACTCGTTCCGGGGTGAAACGCCGGGATAAAACGACCTTTAAGTGGTCGCCCCTGGACTGGTTGATCCGTCAAAGGGGCTTGGCGGATCAACAGAGGACCGACGGGTAGCACGCAAGATCGTTTTCAATCCACTGAAGATCGGTTAGCCTTCGACCTCTACACCTGATGTGCACACAACATGCACATCGGCGGGGGGTGTGTGATGTGGCGCCGCATTGCGTTTATCCCTCGCCGTTCACCGGCCGTTATTTCGGCATGGATCGAGAACGAGGAACCCTCATGATTCGACGTATTTCGGCGATGCTGCTTGCCGTGGCATCGCTGTTCGGTGTGGGAGTCGTCACGGCCGCGCCCACGCAGGCCGCCTCATGTACCCCCGACAACGCCTGTCTCTACTCGGACGCCGACTTCGGCGGATACAAGCGGGACGACTACAGCTCCCGTCACAACTGGGAAATCATCTACTACCCCGGAACCCCCGACATCCCGCTCTACCGGGGTGACGGCTACCTCTTCAACGTCAGCTCCATCGACAACTGGGACACGGACACCAGGATCTCGGTGTACTACAACTCCCAGCACTTCGGGCCCTGCTTCAAGATCGCGGCCTACGGCTACGTGTCCAACATGGCGTACATCAACCTCAGCAACGGCAAGACCGCCAACGACGTGATGAACTCGCACCTCTTCGGCAACAACTGCTCGGGGACCGTCTACAACTTCTGATCGCCGCCTCATGACCGCGGTGGGGCGGAGGCCAAGTCCGCCCCACCGCAGCACATCCACTCTATCCAGGGGTTCCCTTGCGTTACGCACGTCTTGTCATCGCCGCCGGGGTCGGCACGCTGCTGCTCACCGGGTGCGCGGAGGGCGCCCCGGAAGGCGTCGGTGCCGACGGTGGCGGTGGCGGTTCCGTGGCCCGGGAGGTCGTCACGGAGGCCGACATCGTCCTCCCGGTGTCCGCCTATTTCTTCACCCCCGAGCAGCAGGCGCTGGTGGACACCGCGCACTCCACCCTGGCTTCCGACTGCATGAAGCGGTTCGGGTTCGACTGGCCGGCCACGAAGGCCGAGCCCGTCAAGGTCGTGAGCCGTCGGTACGGCGTGGTCGGCGAGAAGGTCGCCGCCGAGCACGGCTATCACATGATCCCGTCGGAGGGCGGCGACGAGCACGCCGCCGGCGCGGCGTCCGGCGGGGCCAAGCTTCCGCCCGAGGCGTACATGGTCTACGGCGCCAAGGGCGGCAAGGCGGGCTCGGGCGGCACGTACCAGGGCAAGGACATCCCCGAGGGCGGCTGCATCGGGGAGGCCGCCCGCAAGCTGGGGCTCGACAAGGTGCAGAACCCCAAAAGGGGCAAGATCGGACTGCTCAGCATCGACTTCTCCTCCTTCGGGCAGGCCCAGAGGATGCCGGAATTCATCAAAGCGCAGGACGAATGGGTGTCCTGCATGAAGAAGGCCGGATATCAGCACACCGCTTTCCTGCAGCCCGGCGAAAAGTACGCGCTCCAGGGGAATTCTGCGTCGCCGCAGGAGAAGGCCGTGGCCAAGGTCGATGTGAAGTGCAAGCAGGACGCAAAACTCGCCACCGTGCTGCTCCGCCTCGAAACGCAGATCCAGAACGACTACATCGAGCAGAACGCCGCCGGTTTCGCCGAGATCAAGAAGGATCAGGCCGCGGTCATCAAGTCGGCCAACGAGGCATTGGCGAACTGAATGCAGAACGACGAACAGCCCTCCGTGGACGCGGCCGAGGCAGCCCGTGGTCACGGGGGTGACGGTGTACGGATCAGGCGCCGCTGGCTCGCCCTGATCGCGGTGGGCGCGGTCGCGCTCACCGGGGCGGGCTTCGGGGCCTCCCTGCTGATCAAGTCGCCCGCCCAGGCGGCGGCGGACTCCCGGCCCCCCGCACCGTCCGTGATCACCGCGCCGGTCGAGTACCGGACGCTGGCCTCCTCGATGATCATTCGCGGCACCGTGGTCGCCGGCCAGAGCGTGGAGATCACCCCCGGCGGCGCGGCCGAGGGAGGCAGCCCCACGGTCTCCAAGCTGCCGCTGAAGGCAGGAGACCAGGTACGCGCGGGTCGGCTGCTGGTCGAGATCTCCGGCCGTCCGGTGATCGCGCTCCAGGGCACCGTTCCGCTCTATCGCGACCTCAAGCCCGGTGCCCAGGGCAGTGACGTGGGCCAGCTCCAGGACGCGCTCCAGCGGCTCGGGCACTCCACCTCCCCCGACAACCGGGGGCGTTTCGGCGAGGGCACGAAGTCGGCGGTCACCGCGCTCTACGACGCGCTCGGGTACGAACCCGTCCCAGTCGGCGGCGCCGAGGGCTCGGCCACCGTCACCTCGGCCGAAGCGCAGGTGACCTCGGCCGAACGAGCTCTGGACGACGCCGAGGACGCACTGAAGACCGCCGAGGCCGGCTCCGGCTCCCGCTCGGGCTCCGGCAGCTCCGGAACGGGCTCGGGCAAGACGGCCGGCTCGACCGCGGGAACGGTCGGGGAGGCGGATGCCGGCGGCCGCGGTCCGGAGGGCCTGCGCAAGGCTGTCACACGTGCCCGGGAGGACCTGGCCACCGCGCGCGAGGGCCTCGTCGCCGCCCGGGCGGCCGCGGGCCCCATGGTCCCGTCCGGCGAGGTCGCGTTCCTGGAGAGCTTCCCGGCGCGGGTGCAGGACCTCCCGGTACGGCTCGGCGCGAAGGTGCAGGGGGCCGTGATGACCGTCGCCGCGGGCCCCCTGGTGGTGCACGGTTACGTGCCCGACCACCAGAAGGGCCTGATCAGGGCGGGCCAGAAGGCGGAGATCCTCTCCGAGATCAACGGCGCCACCGCCACGGCCTCCGTACGGTCCATCGCCACCACCCGCACGACGCCGCGTCCCGAGGGCGACACGCAGGACGGACAGCCGGCCGGTGGGCAGGCCGACGCGGACGGCTATCTGATGACTCTGGCGCCGGGCCGGCCGCTCGAGGCCGAATGGACCGGGCAGAACGTCCGCCTGACCGTCCTGGCCGCCACAACCGGCGGCAAGGTCCTGGTCGTACCCGTCACGGCGGTGTCGGCCGGCGCCGACGGCTCCACCGCGGTCACCGTGCTCGAGGACGACGGCAGGGAGCGCCGGGTCCGGGTGAAGCCCGGTACCACCGGCGACGGCCATGTCGAGGTCATCCCCCTGGACAGCGGGTCCCTCGGCGAGGGCGACCGGGTGGTGACCGGCGTCCGGGCCGACGCCGCCGCGCAGGGAGGCACCGGATGACCGCGTCCCCGACCCCGTCCGAGCCGCCCGTCATCGAATTCCGGCAGGTCGGCCTCACCTATCCGGGGCCGCCGCCCGTGGAGGCGTTCCGCCCCAGCGACCTCACGGTCCGCAGGGGCGAGTTCATCACCGTCGTCGGCCCCTCCGGATCGGGCAAGTCCACGTTCCTGAACATCGCCGGACTCCTCGACACCCCCACGACGGGCAGCTTTCTCCTCGACGGCATCGACACCGGCCGGCTCAGGGACACCGAGCGCACCGCATTGCGCGGCCGCCGTATCGGGTTCGTCTTCCAGGCCTTCCACCTGCTGCCGCACCGCAGCGCCCGCGAGAACGTCGAACTCGCCATGGTCTACAGCGGCGCCCCGCGCCGCGAGCGCCCCCAGCGGGCCCGCGAGGCGCTGGACCGGGTCGGCCTCGGCCACCGGACCGACGCACTGCCCACCCGGATGTCCGGCGGCGAACGCCAGCGGGTGGCCATCGCGCGGGCCCTGGTCGCCCGGCCCTCGCTGCTCCTGTGCGACGAGCCGACGGGAAACCTCGACACCGGCAACGCCGAGGCGGTGCTCCAGCTGCTGGAGGCCCTCAATGCCGAGGGCATCACGATCGTCCTCATCACGCACGACCTGGCCGTGGCCGACCGCGGGCGGCGGACGGTCACCATCCGGGACGGCATTCTGAGCGAGAGCGAGCAGGCACACGCATGCTGAGCCGGAACCGAAAGGCACGGAAGGCCGCGCCCCCGCACGGAATCGGGCGCTCCGCGTTCGCGCCACGGGACCTGTTGGCCGAGGCGTTGGCCGGGATGCTGCAGCGCCCCGCCCGCTCCGCGCTCACCATGCTCGGCACCGTCCTGGGTGTCGGTGCCTTCGTCGCCGTACTGGGCCTCACCGCCACCGCCTCCTCGCAGATCGACTCCCGCTTCAACGTGCTCTCCGCGACCGAGGTGACGGTCGAGGACATCGCCCGCGAACAGAACGAGTTCGCCGACGCGGCGTTCCCGGACGACGCCTCGGACCGCGTCGAGCGGCTCAACGGGGTGCGGCACGCCGGCGTGCTGTGGACGGTGCAGCCCCGACGCAACCCCGCCGAACTCGCCGTCACCGCCGCCCCGGTGGGCGACACCGGAGGGGAAACCCTCAACGTGGTGGCCGCCGCCCCCGGTGCCCTGCGCGCGGCCGAGCCCCGGCTCTCCCAGGGCAGGCTGTACGACGACTTCCACACCGACACCCGTCAGCGCGTCACCGTGATCAGCTCGGGCATCGCCGCACGGCTGGGGATCACCACGCTGGAGACCAAGCCGGCGATCTTCATCGGGGGGCAGCCGTTCACCGTCACCGGCATCGTCGAGGACGTCCAGCGCCAGCCGGACGTGCTGCTCTCGGTTCTCGTACCGCAGACCACCGCGGTTGAACTGTGGGGGCGGCCGACCGCGGGCGCCAGGATGCTCGTCGCCACCGATCTGGGCGCGGCCCGTCAAGTGGCCGGGGAGGCCCCCACGGCGTTGCGCCCCGACCACCCGGAGTACTTCAAGGCGGTGCCGCCGCCCGACCCGAAGAGCCTGCGGACCTCGGTGACCTCCGACCTCGAACAGCTGTTTCTGCTGCTCGCCGGGGTGTGCCTGGTCATCGGAGCGGTCGGGATCGCCAACACCACCCTGGTAGCGGTCCTGGAGCGCACCGGGGAGATCGGCCTGCGCCGTGCCCTCGGCGCGCAGAGGCGGCATGTCACCGCCCAGTTCCTCGCCGAGTCGGGCACGCTGGGCGCGTTCGGTGGACTCATCGGTACGGCCATCGGCACGCTGGCCGTCCTGGTGGTGGCGCTGATCAGGGACTGGACGCCGGTCATGCACCCGGTGACCCTGGCCACCGCCCCGCTCATCGGTCTGGCGACCGGAGTCGTGGCCGGGATCTATCCCGCCCGGCGTGCGTCCTCCGTGCAACCGGCCGAAGCCCTGCGCGGCTGACCCGCCCCGGGCGATCCTGGAAGCCGTCCCCGCACCGCCGGCCCGGTCCGGCCTCTGGGAGCCACCCCACACCCCGCCGCCGAGCGGCCCCCGTGGCCGGATGACATCTCCGGCGCGGTGCTCTCGGAGCGCCTCCTTCCGAATGTCGCATCTGCCTCACCGCCGTACATCCACGGATCGAGGGCCCGCACCCTCTGCGACACCTCCCGAGGACTTCTACTCCTCGTTCATGGTTTCTCCGTCTCTGCTTCACCGGTCCGTGGAGCGCCCAGCGCCCAGCGCCGTGATTGTCATGCGCGCAGCCACGGCCGCGTCGTCGATTGTCGGCCACGCGTGGGTTCCGGGCGGAGGGGGCGTTCCGTGTCTCGGCCACGGTTTCTGTTTGTCTCATGGGTGGATGTCGAAAGACGCCAGGCCCCGCACGCGTGGACGCCCGGCGGTGCCGACGCGGAAGCCGTGACCTGGCGGCTCGTCGGCGCCAACAACCACGAACTCGGGCGCGGCCCCGACCTCCACGCCGGCCACTCCGCCTGCTGCGCCGCCGTCGTCGGGCTGCGTGACGGGCTCGACCGCACAGTCCCCCTGGTGTCCATGGCCGCCACCACCGGAGCCTGGACCTGGCAACTCGCCCTGGACGAGCGCTGCGTCGCCGTCGCCGCCCGCAGCTACCGGCGCCAGCGCGAGTGCCGTCACAGCCTCCAGCTCTTCCTCACGGCCGCCGCCCAGGGAGAGGTGGCCGCGGGCGTGACGCACACCCGGCGGCTGCGCGGCCTGCGGCTGCCCGACGCCGTCCGGGGGAACGCCTCGTGAGCACCGCCACCACGGCCACCGCGGACACGACGGACACGGACGTGCCGCGCGCCAGGTCCAAGGCCGGGGACCCCGCCGACCGGCTGTTCCGCGGCGGTGCCCGCGGCGCCGGCGCCGTCGTCCTGGTCACCATGACGCTGGTCGGCGTCTTCCTCGGCGTCCGCGCGGCCCAGGCCCTCGGCGACGCCGGCGGGTCGTTCGTGACCACCGCCGCCTGGGAACCCGATTCCCACCGCTTCGGCATCGCGGCCGTCCTGCCCGGCACGCTGCTGATCGGCATCACCGCGATCGCCTTCGCCGTGCCGCTCGCCCTCGGCACCTCCCTCTACATCACCGAGTACGCGCCCCGCCGGCTGCGCCGGACCCTGGTCAGCCTCGTCGACCTGATGGCCGCCGTCCCCAGCGTGGTCTACGGCCTGTGGGGGTTCTTCTTCCTCCAGCCGCACATCACCGGCCTCGCCCGCTGGATCTCCACGTACTTCGGCTGGATCCCGATCTTCACGGTGGACGGCGCCGATCCGCGCGACCCGCTCGCACCCGCCACCGTCTACACCTCCTCCACCTTCATCGCCGGGATCGTCGTGGCGCTGATGGTCACCCCGATCGCCTGCTCGGTGATGCGCGAGGCGTTCGCGCAGGCCCCGCCCGGCGAGCGCGAGGGGGCCTTCGCGCTCGGCGCGAGCCAGTGGGGTGTCATCCGCACGGTCGTCCTGCCCTTCGGCAAGGGCGGCATCATCGGCGGGACCATGCTGGGGCTCGGCCGGGCCCTCGGCGAGACCATCGCCGTCGTCATGATCATCTCGCCGGTCTTCTTCTTCCAGCCGCACATCCTGGAGAACGGCGCCAACTCCGTCTCCGCGCTGATCGCCCTGCGCTACGGAGCCGCCAGCCCGCTCGGCATGTCCGCGTTGATGGCGGCCGGCCTGTCGCTGTTCCTGATGACCCTCGTCGTCAACTTCATCGCGTCCTCCGTGGTCGCGCGCAGCCGGTCCGGAACGGGAGCCGAGGCATGACCCCGACCACCGCCGACACCGCGACCCTCACGGTCACGCCCGATGTCGTCCCCGACGGTCCCGGCGCGCCCGCCGAGGCCCGCCGCGCCACCTCCACGCTGCACGCCCGGGACGTCTTCGCCCTGGTCGGTTCGGGCGCCGCGGCCGTGGCCACGACCGCCGTGATCTTCGGCCGGGTGCTGCCCTTCGACGCCCCGCTCGGCTTCACCGTCGTCGCCTACCTCGCCTTCATGGCGCTGTACGCCGTCCTGGTCTCCCTCGACGAGAACGGGGCGACGGTCCGCGCCCGGCTCGCCCAGACCATGGTCCACGCCCTGGCGGCGCTGCTGCTCGCGGCGCTGCTGTTCATCGTGGGCTACGCCCTGTGGCGCGGCCGCGAGGCGCTGCCGCACCTGAACTTCTTCACCGAGGACATGTCCGGCACCGGACCCCTCCAGCCGATCACCGAGGGCGGCATGCTGCACGCCATCGTCGGTACCCTCCAGCAGATCGGCATCTCCCTGCTGATCACGGTGCCGCTCGGGCTGGCCTGCGCGGTCTTCCTCAACGAGGTGCCCGGCCGTTACGCACGGTTCGTGCGCACCATCGTGGAGGCGATGACCGCGCTGCCGTCCATCGTGGCCGGCCTGTTCATCTACGCCACCGCCATCCTCGCCCTCGGCCTCGACAAGTCCGGCTTCGCCGCCTCCCTCGCGCTCTCGGTGATGATGCTGCCGATCATCATCCGGGCCGCGGACGTGGTCATCCGGCTCGTGCCCGGTTCGCTCCGGGAGGCCTCGTACGCGCTGGGCGCCGGGCAGTGGCGCACCGTGTGGACGGTGGTGCTGCCCACCGCCCGCTCGGGCCTGACCACCGCCGTGATCCTCGGCACCGCGCGCGGCATCGGCGAGACGTCCCCGGTGCTGCTGACCTCGGGCGCCGCGACCGGTCTCAACCTCGACCCGTTCGACGGGCCGCAGACCTCGCTGCCGCTCGCCACGTTCACCCTCGTCGCCTCGCCCGAGAAGACCATGATCACCCGCGGCTTCGGCTGCGCGGCCCTGCTGATGGCGCTGGTCCTGCTGCTCTTCCTGCTGGCCCGCGTCATCGGCGGGCGCGGCCCCGGTCAGCTCAGCCGCGGCCAGCAGCGCCGCCGGGCCGCCGCCTCGCTGAAGGACCTGGAGCGGATGGGGTCCCGCCCCGCGAAGCCGACCTGGCCACCGGGCGCGGTGCTCCCGGCGCCCAGGGGCCCGGCCGAGCCGGGTCCGGCCGGCGCCGGACCGACGGACGCGGCGCCGCCGCCCCCGGTCGACTGACGGTCCGTCGCCCCTCTCACCGCACACCCGCACCCGTACGGCCCGCGGCCGCCGGCGAGCGACCCGCCCCCCCCGTGCGACCGCACGCCGCACGACCCGCACGACCCGTACGACCCGCCACCGATCAGGAGACCCTCGATGTCCGGACGCCCCCCGGCGCTCCCCGCGCGCGTGCTGCGGCGCACCCTGGCCGTGCTCGTCACCGCCCTCGCGCTCGTGGTGCCCGGTGCGCTGCCCGCCGCCGCCGAAAGCTACGTACCGGTCTCCGGCGCGGGCTCCACCTGGAGCCAGAACGCCCTCGACCAGTGGCGGGCCAACGTCAAGCAGTACGGGATGACGGTCAACTACAACGGCACCGGCTCCTCCGACGGGCGCAACCAGTTCCGCAACGGCACCGTCGACTTCGCCGTCTCGGAGATCCCGTACGGCATCAACGACTCCGGCGTCGCCGACCCGCCGCCCTCGCGGAAGTTCAGCTACATGCCGATCGTCGCGGGCGGCACGGCCTTCATGTACAACCTGAAGATCGGCAACCGCCGGGTGACCAATCTGCGGCTCTCCGGCGAGAACGTCGCCAAGATCTTCACCGGCGCCGTCACGATGTGGAACGACCCGGCCCTCAAGGCCGACAACCCCGGTCTCGCCGCGAGCCTCCCCGCCCGCCGGATCGTCCCCGTGGTCCGCTCCGACGGCTCGGGTACGACGGCCCAGCTGACCACCTGGCTGAGCAAGAAGCACGCCGGCCTGTGGGACGCGTACTGCGGCCGGGCGGGCCGCCGCACCCCCTGCGGGCCCACCTCCAACTTCCCCGTCATCGGCGGCAAGGGCTTCGTCGGCCAGTCCGGCTCCAACGGCGTCTCCGGCTACGTCGCCCAGGACGGCAACCAGGGCACGATCACCTACGTCGAGTACTCGTACGCGGTCTCCACCACCGGCTTCCCGGTGGCCAAGATCCTCAACGAGAAGGGCTACTACACGGAGCCCACCGCCCAGAACGTGGCGGTCTCGCTCACCAAGGCGGGCATCAACCCCGACCTCACCCAGCGCCTCGACGAGGTCTACAACAGCACCGACGCGCGCACGTACCCGCTCTCCAGCTACAGCTACATGATCGTCCCGACGGCGGCGGAGTCGAACTTCAACCCGCAGAAGGGCAAGTCGCTCGGGGCGTTCGCCTACTACTTCCTGTGCCAGGGACAGCAGTCGGTGGACCGGCTCGGCTACTCGCCGCTGCCCATCAACCTGGTCCAGGCGGGCCTGACGCAGGTCCGCCGGATCCCCGGCGTGGCCGCCGAGACCATCGACATCAAGAAGTGCAAGAACCCGACGTTCTCCAGCGACGGCACCAACACCCTCGCCAAGACCGCGCCGTACCCGCCCGCCTGTGACCTCAAGGGCGCCACCCAGTGCGACACCGGCACCGGCGGCAACAAGACCCCCACCAAGACGGGCGGTTCCTCCGGCGGTTCGAGCGGTTCCGGCGGTTCCGGCGGCAGCGGAGGTGCGAGCGGCGGGGGGTCCGGCGGTACGGCGGCGGGCGGCGCGACCGGCGGAGCCACGGGCGGCTCCGGCTCCGGCGGCGCCGGCACGGCGGGCGCGGGCGGAGCCGGCACGACCGCCGGCTCGGGCGCGGCCACCGGGGGCGCGCTCGACCCCGACACCGGCCAGCCCATCGCCGCGGGCGACGCGGGCGGCTCCGGCGGGGGCGGCGGCGAGCTGTACGGCGTCCCCGTGACCACGGCCGCCGGCCTGGGTGGAGGGCTCCAGACCACCCTGATGGTCGTCGGCGCCCTGCTGTTCTTCGGTATCACCGTGGGTCCGCCGCTGCTGCACCGGCGCCTGGCCGCCCGCCGCGCGGGGGAGGAGTCCCGATGACCGGCGACCGCACCCGAACTCGTACCGCGATGCGTACCGGCACCGGCACCGGCGCCCGTGCCCGGCTGCGCGCGCTGCTGGGCACCCTCTGCCTCGCTCTCGTCCCCGTCGTCGCGACCGTCGGCACGGGCCTGGACCCGGCCGCCGCACCCGCGTACGCCGCCACCGGCGACGGCTCGCAGACGACCGTCTCCGGCACCGGCCCGTTCGCCGACCTGAAGATCACCGTCAGCCAGACCCGCAACCTCGTCAACCAGGTCGTCAGGATCACCTGGACCGGCGGCGCGCCCACCGTCTCCGACACCGCGTACGCCGCCAACTACCTCCAGATCATGCAGTGCTGGGGCGACAGGAACGGCCCGGGAACCGACCAGTGCCAGTTCGGCGGCTCCTCCGCCCTCGGCGCGGGAGCCGGCAACCAGGCCGCCGGGGCGTACACCAACAGCCGGCAGCTCAACTACGGCGCCCACCTCAAGGACTCCGAGAACCAGCCGCTGCCGCCTCCCAGCCCGAGCGGCATCTCGTACGCGCCGTTCCGCTCGGTCACCGGCGACGACGTCAGCCCCGGCAACTGGAACGAGTTCTTCGACGTCAACAGCACCAACGAGATCCCGTACGCCCGCACCAACGCCCGCGGCACCGGCGAGGTCTACTTCGAGGCCCAGACCGGTGTCGAGGCCCCCGGCCTCGGCTGCGGTGCCGCGATCGAGGAGCAGGGCGAGGTCACCGGCCGCGGCTGCTGGCTGGTGATCGTGCCGCGCGGCACCACCGAGGTCGACGGCTCCGCGTACACCGCCCAGTCCAGCGGCCAGCTCCAGTCCTCCCCGCTCAGCCCGGCCAACTGGAAGCACCGCATCACCGTCCCGCTCGGCTTCGAGCCCATCGGCAGCCACTGCCCGATCGGCGCGGAGGAACGCGGCACGCTGGGCAGCGAGATGGCCGCCGAGGCCGTCACCCGCTGGCAGCCCGCCCTCTGCCAGAGCGGCGCCAAGGCCCTCTACGGCTACGCCCAGGTCCCCGACGAGACCGCCCGCGTCAAGCTGCTCTCGGGCAAGCCCGGCCTGGTCTTCGTCGGCCGCGCCGCCCAGATCACCACCCCGCGCGAGATCCACCGCAAGCCCGTCTACGCCCCGGTGGCGCTCTCCGGCATCACCATCGGCTACTTCATCGAGAGCCAGGCGTCCTTCCGGGCCCCCGAAGAGGTCAAGCAGCGCAACGGCACCCGGATGGCGAGCCTGCGGCTGACCCCGCGGCTGGTCGCCAAGCTCCTGACGGAGTCCTACCGCGACGGCGTCTCCCGCTTCGCCGACAGCGTCGCGAAGAACCCCGAGAACCTCGGCCGCGACCCGGAGTTCATCCGCCACAACCCCGACTACGCCGACCTGGAGTTCGGCGGCAAGCTCGGCGACGCCCTCGTCCCGCAACCGCTCGCCGACACCACCCGGCAGCTGTGGGAGTGGGTGGCCCAGGACCCGGCCGCCGCGGAGTTCCTGAAGGGGACCCCCGACAACGAGGGCGCCCACGGGGACCGCGGGAACTCCGGCATGAAGGTCAACCCGCACTACAAGAACATCGCCCTGCCGCTGGACACCTTCCCCAAGAGCGACCCGTACTGCCAGCCCTTCGACGACCGGCCCGACTTCCCGCTCTGCATCCAGGACAAGCACCCCTACGCCACCGACATGCACTCCGCGGCGCGCGCCGCCGGCCGCGGCGACACCCTGGCCCGTACCTCCTGGGACGCCACCGCCACCCCGCCCGCGTACAAGAAGGACCCGCCGCAGCCGGCCGGCCAGCGGGCCGTGCTCGCCGTGACCGACACCGCGACCGCCGAGCGGTACGGCCTGATGCGCGCCGAACTGCTCAACGCGGCCGGCCGGTTCACCGCCCCCGACGCGGCCTCCCTGACCGCCGCCGCGAACGCCCGCAAGCAGAGCCTGGACGGGGTCAGCCTGCCCGACCCGGGCGCCAAGGACCCGGCCGCCTACCCGCTCACCGTCCTCACCTACGCCGCCACCGTGCCGGCCGACCTCACCGCCGCCGAGGGCCGCGACTACGGAACCCTCCTGACGTACGCGGCCGGCGCCGGCCAGACCCCGGGCGTCGCCGCCGGCACCCTGCCGCACGGCTACGCGCCGCTGCCGCAGGCGCTGCGCGCGCAGACCCGGCAGGTGGCGCACCAGGTGACGACGCTGGCGGGCAGGACCCCGTCGACGTCCACGCCCACGCCCCCTCCGGGGGCGGGTGACGCCGGCACGTCCGGTGACGGCGGTGCCGGCGGTTCCACCGGCACGAGCGGTGGGTCCGGTACGGGATCGAGTACGGGCTCCGGTGGCGCGGCGGCCGCGGGCGGTACGCAGTCCGCCACGAGCCCGAGCCCCAGCCGGGCCGCGGTGCCACCGACGACCGGGAAGCCCTCCCCGGGCGCGCCCGCCGCCACGGCGCTGGGCGCGCCGACACCCGGCTGGGCCGTCGGCTTCGTCCGGAACGTGCTGCTCGTCTGTCTGATCGTCGGCGCGCTCGCGGCCTTCGCGGGCCCGCTGCTGCCGAGGTACCTGCCGCGCCTGCTGGCGGCCGCACGCCACCGCGTAAGGAGGTGATGCCCGAAAGCGTCTGATTCGTCCGCGCCAACGGAAGTCCTGCACACGCGCCCCGGGCACCACCCGGAGCGCAGCCTAGCTGAGGAGAACCCCCAGTGAACAAGAAGAAGACCGGCTTCGCGCTCGCCGTGGCGGCGATCGCGGTCGTCACCGTCGGCGGTGGCCTCGCCTCCGCCGACCCGGCCGGCCCTCCGCAGTACCGCCAGCTCTCCGGCGTCGGCTCCGACACCACCCAGGACGTCATGAACGGCCTCGCCGACGTCGTCATGGTGAACGGGCAGAAGGTCATCGGCTCGTACGACGCCACGGGGTCCGCGAACATCACCACCAAGAACCCGGCGACCAACCCCAACTGCACCATCGCCCGCCCCAACGGCTCCGGCGCAGGGCGGTCCGCGCTGCTGAACTCCCTCCAGGCGGGCAACGGGTGCCTCGACTTCTCCCGTTCCTCCTCGCTGAGCCTGGGGGCGGCCAACCCCGGCCTGACCTACGTGCCGTTCGCGATCGACGGCGTCAGCTACGCCATCACCCCCGGCTCGTCGATCCCGCGCAAGTTGACGCTGAACGACCTGAAGGCCATCTACCACTGCGACCCGAACTACGTGGGCGCCGGGCCGAACTACGACATGACGGTCTACCTGCCGCAGGCCGGCTCCGGAACGCGCTCCTTCTGGCAGTCGCAGATGGGCATCACCGAGGCCGACGTGGTCGCGGGCGTCTACCCCTGCATCAAGGACAAGAAGGGCACCGCCCCGGTCCAGGAGCACGACGGCCGGGTCCTCGACGACAAGTCGATCGTGCCGTTCTCTATCGCGCAGTACCAGTCGCAGTCCTCGCAGACCATCGCCGACCTGCGCGGTCGCGCCATCCTCGGCACGGTCGACGGCCTGTCGCCGACGGTCCTGAACAGCGGCTTCGGCGTGAAGCGCGATGTCTACAACGTCATCCCGACCAGCAAGGTCGGCACCTCGCCCTGGAGCGACGTCTTCGTCGGCCCGAACTCCGGGATCTGCAAGCAGACCGCCGTGATCAACACCTACGGCTTCGCGACCAACCCGAACTGCGGCGACACCACCAAGCAGACCCCCTGATCTGGAGCTTGACGTGCTGAAGAACAGAATCTCCCGGGCCCTGGCCCTCGGTGTCGCGGCCGTCACCACCGCCTTCGCGGCGGGCCTGGCCACCGCGGGCGCCGCGTACGCCGCGCCGATCGGCACCCTCGACATCACCCCCGCCACCGGCGCCGACACCAGTGGCGTCTCCTTCACCACCTCGGGCGCCTGCCCGTCGAACGCCACCAACGTGCTGGTGAAGGTGGAGGGTTCCGGCTTCCCGGCCGGCGGCCTCAACGTGGTCGGCAACTCGCCGATCACCACCTACCCCACGGCGGGCAACGGCGGCATGGTCATCCCGCTGACGTCCACCATGCGCGACTACGCCTCCCAGGCGGGCTTCACCACCCTCCAGGGCAAGTACGACTTCACGGTCATCTGCCGGACCGCGTTCAACGGCACCAGCCTCGGTGACTTCACCGGCGCGATCTGGTTCACCTCCAACACCACCTACCAGGCCAACGACCCGGCGGTGAAGACGGACACCAGCACCTCGCTCGCCGTCACCCCGGCCGGTCCGGCCCAGGTCGGCACCGCGGTCACCCTGACCGCCACCGTCACCCCCTCCGGCGCCGCCGGCACCGTGCAGTTCAAGGACGGCTCCGCCGACCTCGGCACCCCGGTCACCGTGACCGGCGGCACCGCGGCGCTGACCACGAGCAACCTGACGGCCGGCACGCACGCGCTGACCGCCGTGTTCACCCCGTCCAACGCCTCGTACAACGGCTCCACCTCGACGGCCGTCTCCTACGAGGTCCAGCCCGCCGCGGCCACCCAGACCACCACGGCCCTCGCGGTCTCCCCGGCGGCGAGCACGCCGCAGTACAGCCCGGTCACCCTGACCGGCACGGTCGCCCCGGCGAGCGCGGCGGGCTCGATCCGGTTCACCGACACCGTCGGTGGTACCACCACCCCGCTCGGCACGGTCCCGGTCGGCAACGGCACCGCCGTCCTCACGACCTCCAGCCTGCCGGCCGGACCGCACTCCTTCACCGCCGTCTTCATCCCGGCCGACCCGGCCCGGTACACCGGCTCGGACTCCGCCGCCATCCCGTACACGATCGGCGCGTTCGCCGGAGTGACCGCCTCCGAGACCATCACCACCACCGTCAACGCCGGCGCCCTCGTCATCAGCGTCGACAACCCGCAGGTCACCCTCCCCTCGCCGGTCCTCAACAACGACGGCGACCTGCTCACCACCGCCGGCGCCCTCAGCCCGGTGACCCTGACCGACACCCGCGCCGGCAACCCCGGCTGGACCGTGAGCGGCCAGGTCGGTGACTTCTCCGACGGAGCCACCCACACCATCAACGGCCAGAACCTCGGATGGTCCCCGAAGGTCGTCGACAAGGCGCCCGCACAGACCGTCACCGCCGGCTCCGCCGTCCCGGCGGCGTCCGGCGCGGCCCCCGGCGACGCGGGCACCGCGGGCCTGAAGGCCGCGCGCACGCTGGCCAACGGCACCGGGCTCGGCACCGCCCACGTCGGCGCCGACCTGGCCCTCAACGTGCCGACCTCCACGGCGGCCGGCACGTACACCGCCACGCTCACCCTCACCGCCATCTGATCCAGGCGTGAGTTCCGGGGCGGAGCCGCGCCGCGTACGGCCCACCGCGCGCCCGGGGTTCCGCCCCGCCCCTGACTTCTGGAGAACCGTCATGACCGTTTCCCGTCTCCTCCAACGGGCCGGCGCCGTCGGCCTGTTGCTGCTCGTCCTTGTGGCACTGCTGCCGACCGGACCGGCCCTCGCCGCCGACGACAAGAAGAAGGCCGTCTTCGGCGTGCAGCCCGCCGGCCCCAGGAAGCCCGACCAGCGGCCCCACTTCTCGTACGGGGTCACCGGCGGCGCCGGCATCCGCGACCAGATCGCCCTGTGGAACTACGGCTCCGAGCCGCTCACCCTCGCCGTCTACGCGAGCGACGCCGTCAACACCGTCGACGGTGGCTTCGACCTGCTCGCCGCGAACAAGAAGCCGATCGACACGGGCAGTTGGATCACACTGGCGAGGAACAAGGTGACGGTGCCGCCCAAGGGCAACGTCATCGTCCCCTTCACCATGACGGTGCCCCGCAACGTCACCCCCGGCGACCACACCGGAGGCATCGTCGCCTCGCTCTCCGGGACCGGCAAGGACGCCCAGGGCAACCAGGTCCGGCTCGACCAGCGGGTGGGTGCCCGCGTCTACGTACGGGTGGCGGGCGCGATCAAGCCCGAGCTCACCGTGGAGAACGTCCGCGCCGAGTACCACGGCACCCTCAACCCCTTCGGGTCCGGCTCGGCCACCGTCACGTACACCGTCCGCAACAGCGGCAACGTCCGGCTCGGCGCCCGCCAGGCCGTGCGCGTCAACGGTGTGTTCGGCTCCTCGATCACCGCCAAGGGCGTCCGTGACCTGGGCGAACTGCTGCCAGGCAACTCGCTGACCGTCACCGCCGAGGCGGACGGCGTGCTGCCGCTGGTGCGGGCCTCGGCCGTCGTCTCCGTGCAGCCGGTCGCCACGCGGGACGGCGTCGACCCCCGGCTGCCCTCGCTGACCCGCACGGTCTCGCTCTGGGCGGTGCCCTGGACGCTGCTCGCCCTGCTGTTCCTGATCGTCGCGGGCGTCCTGTGGCGGCGGCGCCGGCGGCGCTCGGACCGTCGGGCGGCGCAGGCCGGAGCGGGCTGGGCTCCGAAGAACACTCCCGAGACCCCTGAGACCCCCGACAAGGAGCTCATCGTGCAGTTCACTCGCCTCTCCCGGCGGACCGCGGCCGGTGCGGCCGCCGCCGCGGCGGTGGTCCTCGCCGGCGTCGGCGTCCTCACGGTGCCGACGGCCTCGGCCGCCCCGCTGGGCACGGCGAAGGTCAACCCGGGCCAGGGCACCGACGACACCAGCATCGACCTGACCACCTCGGCCGCCTGCCCGGCGCCCGCCACCAACATCCTGGTGAAGGTGACCGGCAAGGGCTTCCCCGCCGAGGGCAAGAACGTCGTCGGCAACTCGCCGCTCACCACCTACCCGCAGGACCCGGGCGGCACCGGCTTCATCGTGCCGCTGACCATGACCATGCGGGACTACGCCAACGAGGCGGGGTTCACCACCCTGGAGGGGCGGTACGACCTGACGGTCGTGTGCCGCAAGGCGTTCGGCACCGAGACCTTCGGCGAGTTCACCGGGACCATCTGGTTCACCTCGAACACCGTCTACCAGGACACCGACCCGGCCGGCCCGAACCCCACGGGCACGCCGTCCGGTACTCCCTCCGGCACCCCGTCCGGCACTCCGTCGGCCACGGCGACCGCGACCCCGACCGACACCGCCTCGCCCACCGGCTCGGCGTCGCCCTCGCCGAGCACGACCGCGACCGGCGGCGACACGGTCGGCGTCTCCACCAGCATCCCGCCCAGCACGTCGCCCTCGACCACCGACCCGGCGTCCTCCGCCGCGGGCGGGGCCGGCGGCTCGTCCACCTCCGGCGGCTCCGGTGGCGGCAACGGCGGGGGACTGGCCGACACCGGCTCCGACCCCGTCGTGCTCGGCCTGCTCAGCGCCGTCCTCGTGGTCAGCGGTGCGCTCGCCGTCCGGTGGGCCCGCCGGCGCGGACTGATCACCTTCGGCAACAACTGACGTACGGAGCACATGCGATGACAGCCACCTCCACCCCGGTGGACGTGCGTCCCGCCCCCGCCGGGCCGGGGAAGCCCCAAGCCTCCCCGGCCCCGGCCGGGCCCGCACCCCGCACCAGCCCGCTGTGGGCCTTCGGCGGGGCCCTGGCCATCCTCGGCGCGCTGCTCCTCGGCTTCGTCGCCGAGGTCGGCCCGCTCGGCCACCTCCGCCACGAGCGGGACCTCCGCGTCGGCTACGCGGACGTCCGCGGCACGCTCGCCAACGCCACCACCCCCATCGGCGCGACCACCGAACCGGGCACCCCCATGGCGCTGCTGACCATTCCTCAGCTGGGCCTGAAGGAGGTCGTCCGGGAGGGCACCACCGCGGAGGTGCTGGCCTCCGGCCCCGGGCACCGTCGCGACACCGTGCTGCCCGGCCAGGCCGGCAACAGCATCGTGATGGGCCGCCGGGCGGGGTACGGGGGCCCGTTCGCGCACCTCGCGGGGTTGCAGACCGGTGAGACCTTCCAGGTCACCACCGGTCAGGGCGAGCACATCTACCGGGTGCGCGGAGTCCGGCGCGCGGGCGACCCGCAGCCGCCCGCCCTGCAGCCCGGCACGGGCCGGCTCACCCTGATGACCGCGACCGGCTCCCCGTACCGGCCGACCGGGGTCCTCCAGGTCGACGCGGACCTGATCTCGGAGCCGCAGCCGGGCGCCGTCCCCGCCTTCCGCTTCGGCCGGGTCCCGGCCGACGAACTCCCGCTCGCGGGGCAGCCCTCGTCCTGGATCCCGCTGGTCCTGTGGTCGCAGGCGCTGCTGCTCGCCGCCGCCGGTCTCGTCTGGGCGCGGTCCCGCGTGCCGCGCGCGCACGTCTGGCTGGTCGGCTTCCCGGTCCTCGTCGCGCTGGCCCTCACGGCCGGCGACCAGGCGGCCCTCCTCCTTCCCAACCTCCTGTAAGGACAGCCGTGGCTTCCCACCTGGACGCACGTTCCATCTCCGCCTGGTTCGGGACCCGCAAGGTCCTCAACCGCGTCTCCCTGACCATGCCGGCCGGCCGGGTCACGGCGCTCATCGGCCCCTCGGGCTGCGGCAAGTCGACGTTCCTGCGCATCCTGAACCGGATGCACGAGCTGATCCCGGGCGCCGAGCTGGCCGGCGAGGTGCTCCTGGACGGCGACGACATCTACGCGCGCGGGCGCCGGCTCACCGAGGCCCGCCACCGCATCGGCATGGTCTTCCAGAAGCCGAACCCGTTCCCCGCGATGTCGGTGTACGACAACGTCACCGCCGGCCTGAAGCTGACCGGGACCCGGGTCGCCGCGAGCGACCGGGACGACCTGGTGGAGGAGTGCCTGACCCGGGCCGGCCTGTGGAAGGAGGTCCGCGACCGACTGCGCCAGCCCGGCGGCGCGCTCTCCGGTGGTCAGCAGCAGCGGTTGTGCATCGCCCGCTCGCTGGCGGTCCGGCCGCGCATCCTGCTGATGGACGAGCCGTGCTCGGCCCTCGATCCCACCTCGACGCGGCGTGTCGAGGAGACCATCCGGGACCTGGCGGACGAGGTCACCATCGTGATCGTGACGCACAACATGCAGCAGGCGGCCCGCGTCTCCGACCAGTGCGCGTTCTTCCTCGCCGAGCAGGCCACCCCCGGCGTGATCGTCGAGCACGGCCCGACGGAGGCGATGTTCGGCAGCCCCCGCGACCAGCGCACCGCGGACTACGTCGAGGGCCGCTTCGGCTGACCGGCGCGCCGGCGGAAGCACCGAACGGCGGAACACACCGAGGGCCCGTACGCGTCCCCTGACGCGTACGGGCCCTCGACGGTGTGTGCGGGCCGACTACTCGACGACGAGCTCGACCTGGATGTTGCCGCGGGTGGCCTTGGAGTACGGGCAGAACGCGTGGGTCTTCTCGAGCAGCTCACGGCCCGGCTCGCCCTGGAGGTGGTCGGGGAACTCGGCGCGCATGACGACCGCGAGTCCGAAGCCGCCGTCCGTCTCGTCCTTGCCGATGGAGACCTCGGCGGTGATCGAGGCGTCCGCGATGTCGATCTTCTCCTGGCGGGCGACCAGGCCCATGGCGCTCGCGAAGCAGGCCGCGTAGCCGGCGGCGAAGAGCTGCTCAGGGTTGGTGCCCTGGCCGTTGCCGCCGAGGGCCTGGGGGTGGGCGAGGGGGAGGTCGATGTGGCCGTCGGAGCTGACGGCACGGCCTTCGCGGCCGTTGGCGGTGGCGACGGCGGTGTAGATCGCGTTCATGGGTCCTCGTTTCCGTGCTCGGTCGGGGTCTGAGATAGACAGTAGCGTGCAATTCAGTTGTGCACAACTTAATGGCTCGCGATGAGGTGTCCCGTACTCTGGAGCCATGGAAACGCTCGACACGACCAGGGACGAGGACTTCCTCCGGCTGGACCGCCAGATCTGCTTCTCGCTGCACGCCGCGACCCGCGCCTTCAACGGCGTCTACCGCGAGGCGCTCAAGGAGCTCGGGCTCACCTACCCCCAGTACCTGGTGATGCTGGTGCTCTGGGAGCACGGCGAGCTGCCCGTGAAGGGGATCGGGGAGCGGCTGCGGCTGGACTCGGGCACGCTGTCCCCGCTGCTCAAGCGGCTGGAGGCGGCCGGCTACGTCGAGCGGCGACGCAGCGCGGAGGACGAGCGGTCGGTGACCGCGCGACCCACCGCGGAAGGGGCGGCGCTGCGGGAGAAGGCCCTCGGCGTACCCAGGCGGATCGCCGCCGCGACCGGGATGGAGCTGGAGGAGATCCGCAGCCTGCGGGCCCGGCTCGACGAACTGTCCGCCCGGCTCGACAGCGCCGACCCGGACGACCTGAGCGCCTGCGGGACGACGGACTGAGCACCTGCGGGTAGCGGCACGGACGAAGGGCCTGTCCTGCAGGTAGCGGCACGCACGAAGGGCCTGTCCTGCGGATTCCGTCGGGCATGCGCCGCCCGGCAGAGTCCGCAGGACAGGCCCCGCCTGCCCTGTGCGCCTAGTCGCCCGAGGCGATCCGCGGAACGCCTCGCAGCAAGACCGCCACCAGCACCGCCGTCAGCAGCGCGAACCCCGCGCTCAGTGCCGACGCCGACTGCAGAGCCGTCGTGAACGACTGCCGGGCCGTCGCGAGCAGCCCCTCGTCGGCCAGCGCGCTCGCCGCGCCCAGCGACTCGCGCGCCGCTGCCGGGGCGTCGCCCGGGATGCCGCTCCGGTAGACCGCGACCGCCACACTGCCGGTCACCGCGATACCCAGGGCCAGCCCCAGGTCGTACGCCGTCTGGCCGGTCGCCGCCGCCGCGCCCGCCTTCTCCGGCGGAGCCGCGCCGACCGCCAGGGCGGTGCCCAGCACACTGATCGGGGCCGCCCCGAACATGATCACCGCGAGGCCCAGGGAGGCCACGCCCACCCCGGCGGCCAGGGCGATCGCCGCGTACCCGGTCAGCGACACCAGCAGGCCGCCGATCAGGACGTACGCCGGGCGGAACCGGCGGGCGAGCACAGGGGTCAGCTGCGATCCCGCGATCAGCCCCACCGCCCCCGGCAGCAGCCACAGACCGGCCACCAGCGGCGACTGGCCGGCGACCGCCTGGAGGTACTGCGGGACCAGGTACTCCACCCCGTTCAGCGCGGTCATGCCGAGCAGCAGGGTGAGCAGCGCCCCCGTGAAGGCACGATCGCGGAAGAGCCGCAGATCGAGCAGCGGGGTGGCCAGCCGGTTCTGGCGGCGGACGAAGACCAGCGTGAGGGCGACGCCCCCGGCGAAAGCCGCGGCCGCCTCCGCCGTCGGGCCGTGCGAGGCCACCGACTTCACCCCGTACACCAGCGGCAGCACCGCCAGCAGGAAGAGCGCCACGCTCGGCACATCGATCCGGCCGGCTCCCCGATCGCGGTACTCCGGCAGCAGCACCGGCGCCGTGACCAGGGCGATCAGCATCACCGGCAGCCCGATCAGGAACACCGAACCCCACCACCAGGACGCCAGCAGCACCCCGCCCACGATCGGTCCGATCGCAAGACCGACCGAGAGCGCCGTCACCCACATCGCGATCGCGGTCGCCCGCTGCCGTGCGTCGGTGAACATATGGCTGATCAGCGCGAGCGTGGAGGGCAGCACGGCGGCGCCCGCCACGCCCAGCAGGGCGCGGGCCGCGATCAGCGTCTCCGGGTTCGGTGCGTACGCGGCGAGCAGCGAGGCCAGCAGGAAGCCCGCTGAGCCCGCCATCAGCAGCCGGCGCCGGCCGAGGCGGTCGCCGAGCGTACCCATGATGACCAGGGTGCCGGCGGTGAGGAAGCCGTAGATGTCGGTGATCCACAGCAACTGGGCGCTGCTCGGCCGCAGATCGGCCGCCAGGTACGGGGTGGCGAGCCACAGCACGCCGAGGTCGGCCGTCATCAGCGTCACGGGCAGGAGCAGCACGGCGAGTCCGAGCCACTGGCGGGCGCCGGCCTTCGCCGGTGCCGCCTCGGGAGGCGGCGCGGTCGTGGTCATCGCGACAGCCCTCCGTCCAACGCCGCGCCGGCCTCGACGAGCAGCTCCCGCACCCGCGCCGGGCGCAGATCCTTCGGCACGCCCGAGAGCTCGGTGCCGTACACGATCCGTACCGACGTGTCCCGGATCCCGCAGTACTCGGAGACGCCGACGCGCAGTTGGGTGTCGAGGACGGTGTCCAGGCCCAGTTGCTCGATCTCCTCCAGCGGATTGCCCATCAGGGCCAGCCACAGCATCCGCTTCGAGGCCAGGCGGGGCCTGCTGCGCCCGTACGCGAAGCCGTAGTTCCACACCCGGTCGATCCAGCCCTTGAGGACGGCCGGCGGCGCCATCCACCACACCGGGAAGACGATGACGATGTCGTCGGCGGCCAGGATGCGGTCCATGTGGGCGTGGACCTCGGGGGTGTAGGTCTTCTCGCGGTCCTCCCAGTCCGGTTCGTCGGCCGGGTGGAGGACGGGGTCGAAGCCCTCGGCGTACAGATCGAGTACGTCGACGGTCCCGCCCCCGTCCTTCAGCCGGGCGTGCACGAGGTCGGCGACCTGGGCGGTGAGCGAGTCGGGGCGGGGGTGGGCGTGGACGAGGAGGGTGTGGCGGGTCATGACGGCTTCCTTCCGGCGTGACGGGGCAGTGAGGGGGATCAGAGGCCGAGGCCGGAGCCGCCGCTCGCGTCGATGTTCTGGCCGGTCACCCAACGGGCGTCGTCCGAGGCGAGGAAGCCGACCACGTCGGCCACGTCCCCCGGCTGTCCCACCCGGTCGAAGACGGAGAAGCCGGCGGCGTGCGCCTTGGCGGCCGGGTCGGCCATCCACGGGTGGATGTCGGTCTCGATCGTGCCGGGGGAGACCGCGTTGACGGTGATGCCCCGGCCGCCGAGGGTCTGGGCGAGGGTGAGGGTCAGCACCTCGACCGCGCCCTTGGAGGCGGCGTACGAGGTCATGCCGGGGAAGGCGACCTTGGTGACGCCGGAGGAGATGTTGATGATCCGGCCGCCGTCGCGCAGCCGGCCGAGACCGTGCTTGACGATGAAGAACGGCGCCTTGGCGTTGACCGCGAACACCCGGTCGTAGTCGGCCTCCTCGACCTCGTCGATCGTGCCGGGGCCGGCGATTCCGGCGTTGTTGACGAGGATGTCGACGCCGTCGGCGTGTGCGTCGAAGGCCTTCCAGAGGGCCTCGGCGTCCCCGGGGACGCCCAGTTCGGTACGGATCGCGAAGGCGGCGCCGCCGGCCTCCTCGATCGCGGCGACCGTCTCCTTCGCGGCGGCCTCGTTGGACGCGTAGTGGACGGCGACGCGGGCGCCGTCGGCGGCCAGGCGCAGGGCGATCGCGCGGCCGATGCCGCGGCTGCCGCCGGTGACGAGGGCGGTCTTGCCGGTGAGGGTGGTGGGGGACATGGGTCTCTCCTCGGGTGTGGGGCGTTCGGCGTGTGGCCGGTGTGGCCGGTGTGGCCGGTATGGCCGCTGTGGCCTTCCGCCGGTGTGGCGTTCGCTTGACGGGGACGACTCTGCGGGGCGGCGGTTCGGGTTCGGCCCGGGACGTGTTCGGGTCCGGTTCGGACGGTGTTACGGCCCTGCTCAGGCGGGGGTTACGGTGGCCGCATGCGATTCGGGGTGCTGGGGGAGACGTCCGTACGGACCGAGGACGGGCGGGCCGTCCGCGTCCCGGAGCTCAAGGTGCGGGCCCTGCTCGCCTCGCTGCTCGTCGATCCGGGCCGGCCGGTCGCCACGCACCGGCTCGTGGACGACCTGTGGGGCGAGGAGCCGCCCGGCAACCCGCTGCGCGCCCTCCAGGCCAAGGTCTCCCAGCTCCGCCGCGTCCTGGAGGAGGCCGAGCCCGGCGGCCGCGACCTCGTCGCATCCCGCGCGCCCGGCTACCAACTGGTGGTGCCGGAAGGTGCTTTGGACTCCGGCTGGTTCACCGCGCTCGCCGCCCGCGCCCGTGCCGTACCCGATCCGGCGCGCCGGGCCGCGCTCTTCGCCGAGGCGCTGGAGCTGTGGCGCGGGCCCGCGTTCGCCGACTTCGCGGACGAACCCTTCGCCCGGGCGGCGGTGAACCGGCTGGAGGAGGAGCGGCTCGTCGTACGGGAGGAGGCGGCCGAGGCCCGGCTGGCTGCTGGGGAACACGCGCTGCTGGTGGGGGAGTTGGCCGAGCTCGTCGAGCGGAATCCGCTGCGGGAGCGGCTGCGCGCCACGCACCTGCGCGCGCTGTACCGCTCGGGCCGGCAGAGCGAGGCGCTGGCCGGGTACGAGGACCTGCGCGCCCGCCTCGCCGATGACCTCGGCCTGGACCCGAGCCCCGAACTGGTCGCCCTGCACGGGGCGATGCTTCGCCAGGACCCGGAGCTGGACGCGGTGCGGGTAGGCGCGGGGGTGGGGTCCGGGAGCGAGGACGGGGTCGGAATCCACGGACCGGCCGAGGCCGCAGCCGGTGCAACGCGGGGCGAGGCTCGGGGCAATGTGCCCGTGCCGCTCGCCGGGCTCGTCGGGCGCGAAGGCGCCGTCGTGGAGGTGTGCGGTCTGCTGGCCACCCGGCGGCTCGTCACGCTCACCGGGCCCGGCGGGGTCGGCAAGACCCGGCTCGCGGTCGAGGCGGCCCGGCGGGCCCGGGAGCACTTCCCCGACGGCGCCTGGCTCGTCGAACTCGCCGGAGCCCGGGGCGACCTGGCCGAGGTCGTGGCGGCCACCCTCGAACTGCGCGACGACGGCGTCTGGGGCGTCCTCCCGGAGGGTCCGATGGGCGGGGCGGAGCGGCTCGCCGCCGTCCTGCGGGGCAAGCGGATGCTGCTCGTCCTCGACAACTGCGAGCACGTGATCGACGAGGCCGCCGCGCTGACGGAGCTGCTCCTGCGCACCGTTCCCGACCTGGTGGTGCTGACGACCAGTCAGGAGCCCCTGGCCCTCGCCGGGGAGACGCTGTGGGCGGTGCCGCCGCTCGACCTCTCCGGGGCGGTCGAGCTGTTCGTCGCACGGGCGACCGCCTCCGCTCCCGGCTTCGCGCCGGACGCGGCCCAGACCGCCGCCGTGGAGGGCATCTGCCGGCGCCTCGACGGCGTACCGCTCGCCCTGGAACTGGCCGCCACCCGGGTGCGGGCACTCGGCGTCCACCGGCTGCTCGAACGGCTCGACGACCGGTTCCGGCTGCTCAGCGCGGGGCAGCGGGGCGCGCCGGCCCGGCAGCAGACGCTCCGCGCGGTCATCGACTGGAGCTGGGAGCTGCTGCCCGACCCCGAGCGCGCGGTCCTGCGGCGCCTCGCCGTGCACGCGGAGGGCTGCACGCCGGAGGCGGCGGAGGAGGTCTGCGGGGGCGGCGAGGTGGCGCCCGAGGACGTACTCGACCTGCTCGTACG
This sequence comes from Streptomyces sp. NPDC059875, assembly GCF_042731085.1. Classification (NCBI taxonomy): domain Bacteria; kingdom Bacillati; phylum Actinomycetota; class Actinomycetes; order Kitasatosporales; family Streptomycetaceae; genus Streptomyces; species Streptomyces sp. NPDC059875. The sequence continues at coordinate 230,042 of NZ_JBHWJZ010000005.1, read as the reverse complement.
GCTGGTGGACCGCTCGCTCGTCGTCACCGTGGACGGCAAGGACGGCCCCCGCTACCGGCTGCTCGAGTCCGTCGCGGCGTACTGCGTGGAGCGGATGCGGGAGGCGGGCGAGACCGAGGCCGTACGGGAACGGCACCTCGCGTACTACACGCGGCTCGCCCGGACGGCCGAACCGGAGCTCCGCGGGCACGGGCAACGGGAGTGGCTGGCCCGCCTGGACGCCGAGAGCGCGAACCTGCGCGCGGCCCTGGACCGGGCGGTGCAACAGGGCGCGGCGCGGGAAGCGCTGGGGCTCGTGGACGCCCTCGGCTGGTACTGGATCAGGGGCGGGCGGCTCGGCGAGGCGATCCGCTCGGTGAACGCGGCCCTCGGGACGGACGGCGGTGACGCCCGGCTGCGCGCCAGGGTCGAGGTCTGGCGGACCGGTCTGGCGGTCATGAGCGGCGACGGGACCGACCGGCGGCAGCGGATCGAGGGGGCGCTCGCGGCGTACGACGCGGCGACGCCCGGTGGGGCGCCCGCCCCCTGGCCGCGGTGGTTCCTGGCCCACGCGCTGTGCGGCACCGGAGGGCAGAGCGAGGGCGAGGAGCTCACCGGGGAGGCGCTCGAAGGGTTCCGGGAACATGGCGACCGGTGGGGTGAGGCCGCAGCGCTCGCGGACCGGTCCGTCCAGCGGCTCCTCAGAGGGGACCTGGCCGGCGCGGAGGCCGACGCCGCCTCGGGCTCCGAGCTGTTCGCGCGGCTCGGCGACGCGTGCGCGGGGCTCTGGTCCGTCTACCCGCTGGCCACGGTCGCGGAGATCCGCGGCGAGTACGAGCGGGCCGCCCGGCTCAGGCGCGCCGCCCTGGACGCGGCCCGGAGCTTCGGGCTGACCACCGACGTGCCCGATCTGCTGTCGGGCCTCGGCCGGACAGCCCTGCTCATGGGGGATCTGGCGCAGGCCCGTGCGTACCACCAGGCGGGGCGGGAGAAGGCCGTCGAGGTCGGTTTCCGGGCGGGCGAGATCAACGCGGTCCTCGGGCTCGGGCTCGGCGCCCGCCGCGAGGGCCTCCTGGAGGAGGCCGAAGGGCATTTGCGGGAGGTCCTGGACTGGCACCGGCTGGTCGGGCTCGACGGCGCCAACGCGCTGATCCTCGCCGAGCTGGGCTTCGCGGCCGAGCTGCGCGGCGACGCGGAGGCGGCGCTGGCGCTGCACGAGGAGGGGTACGCGACGGCGCTGACGACCGGGGACCCGCGGGCGGTGGCGCTGGCGCTGGAGGGGTTGGCGGGAGCGGGGGCCCTGGCGGGCGGCGCGGTGGGGGCGGCGGTGTTGTTGGGGGCCGCCGCCGCGTTGCGGGCTTCTACGGGGGCGCCGTTGCCTGCGGCGGAGCGGGGGGATGTGGAGCGGGTTGCCGCGGCGGCCCGGGGGGCCCTTGGGGAGGAGGCCTTCGAGGTCGCCCACGCGCGGGGAGGGGGCCTTTCGCCGGAGGCGGCCGTGGCGGAGGCGCGGAGGGCCTTGGGCGAGCCGGTCCCGTAAGCGTGCCGCTCGTCGTGGGTCGTGCCCACCCTCCCCCAGACTCCGTCCGGGAGGACCCCCAGCCCCAGCGGAACAGATGCCCACAACGGTGGGGGGATCGTCGTGGCGGTCCGCCTCGGCGGGGCGTATGCCCACAAGGGGGGCGGGCGGGTGGCGGAGAGGATTTTGTAAGGACTCAATCCCTACCCCGCCCCTATACTCGTCCCATGTCGTCCCTCACCATCCGGCGGGCCACCGCCGACGACTCCCGTCGTCTCACGCGTCTCGTCCGGAAATCCGCCGCCTACCGTGGTGACTACGCCTCCATGGTCGACGGCTATGTCGTCGGAGGGACGTACATCGAGCACCACCCCGTCTTCGTCGCCGTCGACGCGCACGACCGGGTCCTCGGGTTCTACGCCCTCCTTCTCGACGAGGCCGAGCTCGATCTCGCCTTCGTCGCCGACGAGGCCCAGGGGCGGGGCATCGGGCGGCTGCTGATGGACCACATGGTCGGGCAGGCCCGCGCCGCCGGGCTCGTGTCCATACGCGTCGTCGCGCATCCGCCCGCCGAGGACTTCTACCTGCGGACCGGCGCCCGCCGCACCGGCACCGTGGAGCCCGCCGGGCGGATCCACTGGGCCAGGCCCGAGCTCCGGTACGACGTCGCGTGAGCGCCACCGAACAGGCCGACCGCCGACGCGTCTTCGCCGACCTCACCCCGCTCCGGACCTCCGCGCACTACCGCCGCCTCTGGTTCGGCAACACCGTCTCCTGGGTCGGCCAGGGCATGACCGCGCTCGCGGTCTCGCTCCAGGTGTACGACATCACCCGCTCGCCGTTCTCCGTCGGCCTCGTCGGGCTGTTCTCGCTCGTGCCGCTGATCGTCTTCGGGCTGTACGGCGGCGCCATCGCCGACACCGTCGATCGCCGCAAGCTCGGGCTCGCCAGCGCCACCGGCTCCGCCGTGCTGTCCGCCGCCCTCGCCGCGGCCGCGTTCGCCGGCTTCCACCGGGTCTGGTTCCTGTACGCGATCGTGGCCCTGCAGTCCGTCTGCGCCGCGCTCAACTCGCCCGCCCGGACCTCGATGATCCCGCGCCTGCTGCCGCCCGAGCAGCTGCGCGCCGCCAACGCGCTCAACTCGATGACGATGACCTTCGGCACGCTCGTCGGCCCCAGCCTCGGCGGTCTCATCGTCGGCGTCGGCGGCTTCCAGACCGCGTACCTCATCGACGCCGTCGCCTTCTCCGCCGCCCTCTACGCGATGTGGCGGCTGCCCTCCATGCTTCCCGAGCGGACCGGTACCAAGCGCGCCTCCGTCCTCGACGGGCTGCGCTTCCTCGCCACCCGGCCCAACCTGCGCATGACGTTCTTCTCGGACTTCTGCGCCATGATCCTCGCCCACCCCCGTGCTCTCTTCCCCGTCGTCGCCGTCCTCTGGTACGACGGTGACGCCACCACCACCGGCCTTCTCGCCGCCGCCCCCGCCGCCGGGGCGCTCCTCGGCGGGGTGCTCAGCGGCTGGCAGGGGCGCATCCGGCACCACGGGCAGGCGATCCTGCTCGCCGTCGCCTGCTGGGGCACCGCGATCGCCGTCTTCGGGCTCACCCGCGACCTCTGGCTCGGGCTGCTCCTGCTCGCCCTCGCCGGTTACTCCGACACCGTCTCCATGATCTTCCGCAACACGATGATGCAGGTCGCGGCCCCGGACGAGATGCGCGGCCGGCTCCAGGGCGTCTTCATCGTGGTCGTCGCGGGCGGGCCGCGGCTCGGCGACTTCCTCGCCGGTTCGGTCGCCGATCTGACCTCCCCGGCCGTCGCCATCACCGGTGGCGGTATCGCCTGTGTGCTCGCGATCGGTGTCCTTGCCCTGTACGGGCGGGGTTTCCGCCGATACGACGCCCTCAACCCGACCGCCTGAACTGGCGGTTGGCCGCCACGGCACATAGCCGCCAGGCCGTTCCGTATTCAACCGCCTCCGTCAGGAACAGACTCCTCGGCGACGCCCGGAACCACCCCTTCCCCCGGGTGTCGAGGAGTGCGTCGATGATCAGACCTTCCGCAGGAGGAAGGGCCGGGCTGCTCGCCGCCGGCATCTCCCTGGTGCTGCTCTCGGCAGGGCAGACCGCCGCTGCCGGGGGGACCACCGCCCCCGCCGTACCCGACACCTTCAAGGGCGCCGCGGCCCAAAGCGCCACCGTCACGCTCGTCACCGGCGACCGGGTCACCGTCACCGAACTGGGCGGCGGCAGGAAGACCGTCACCGTCGACCGGGCCAAGGGCGCGACCGGAGCCGTACGCAGCGACATATCCGACGGGCAGATCACCGTCGTCCCCGACGAGGCCCGCCCCTACCTGGCATCCGGTGTCCTGGACAAGCGGCTGTTCGACGTCAGCGGCCTCATCGAGCAGGGCCTCACGGACGAGCTGCCGCTGATCGTCACGTACGGCAAGGGCGCACGCGCCGCCGCGCCGCACGGCACCGAGACCGTCCGCGCGCTGCCCAGCATCGGCGGCGCGGCGGTGGAGGCGACGGATCCGGCCGCGTTCTGGCGGTCGTTCACCTCGCCCACCACGCGCTCGGCGGGCGGGAAGGTCTGGCTGGACGGCCGGGTCGAGGCCACCATGGCCCAGTCCAACGCCCAGATCGGCACGGCCAAGGCGTGGGAGGCCGGACTCACCGGCAAGGGTGTCAAGGTCGCCGTCCTCGACACCGGCGCCGACCTCACCCACCCCGACCTCGCCGGCCGGGTCGCCGAGTCGAAGTCGTTCATCGAGGGACAGGAGGTCGCCGACCGCAACGGCCACGGCACGCACGTCGCCTCCACCGTCGGCGGCAGCGGCGCCGGTTCCGAGGGCGCCGCGGAGAAGGGTGTCGCGCCCGGCGCGACCCTCGCCGTCGGCAAGGTGCTCAGCGACGAGGGTTCCGGCAGCGAGTCCGAGATCATCGCCGGCATGGAGTGGGCCGCCAAGGACATCGACGCGAAGATCGTCTCCATGAGCCTCGGTTCGCGTGAGGCCAGTGACGGCACCGACCCGATGGCCCAGGCCGTGAACACCCTCACCGCCGAGACCGGCGCGCTGTTCGTCATCGCCGCCGGCAACAGCGGCGCCCCCGGCTCCATCGGCTCGCCCGGCGCCGCCGACTCCGCGCTGACCATCGGCGCCGTCGATTCCGCCGACGAGGCCGCGTACTTCACCAGCCAGGGGCCGCGCTTCGGCGACCAGGCCCTCAAGCCCGACCTCTCCGCGCCCGGTGTCGACATCCTGGCCGCCCGCTCCCAGCTGGTCTCCGGCAGCGGCCTCTACACCTCCATGAGCGGTACGTCGATGGCGACCCCGCACGTCGCCGGTGTCGCCGCGCTCCTCGCCGAGCAGCACCCCGACTGGACCGGCGCGCAGCTCAAGAACGCCCTGATGTCCTCGTCGAAGACGCTCACCGACTCCGCCTACGCGCTCGGCGCCGGCCGGGTCGACGTGGCCGCCGCGATCGCCGCGAACGTCACCGCCACCGGCTCCGCCGACCTGGGCTTCTTCGCCTGGCCGTACGAGGCGAACAAGCCGGTCACGCAGACCGTCACGTACTCCAACCACTCCGACGCCGCCGTGGAGTTGAACCTCGCCGTCGAGGGGATGCCCGCGGGCGTCGCGACCCTCGCCGATACGAGGCTGACCGTCCCGGCCCACGGCACCGCGCAGACCACGGTCACCAGCGACGGCACAAAGGCCCCGGTCGGCAACTCCTCCGGCCGGATCGTCGCCTTGGCCGCCGGCACGCCGGTCGCGCACACCGCGCTCGGCCTGGTGAAGGAGGAGGAGCGCTACACCCTCACCGTCCACGTCAAGGACCGGGACGGCGCCCCGACCCCGGCCTACCTGGGCGTCCAGCGCCTGGCAGAGGGCTCCGACCCGTTCCCGGCGATCGTCGGCGAGTCCGGCACCCTCGAACTGCGCCTGAAGCCCGGCACGTACACCGTCGACACCTTCCTCGACGTGCACGGCTCCAAGGGCAAGGACTCGCTCGGCCTCGGCTTCCTCACCGACCCGGAGATCGTCCTCGACCGCGACCGCGAGATCACCCTCGACGGACGGCAGCTGAAGGAGATCCGGGCCGAGGTCGACAAGCGGACCCAGACTCGCCAGCTCCTGATGGAGTTCGACCGGGACGCCAACGGGGCCTCCTACGGGGGCGCCGTCCGGGTGCCGATCAAGTACGACTCGATCTTCGCCGCGCCGACGGCCAAGCCCGCCACCGGAAGCTTCGAGTACCGCACGGTCTGGCGGCTCGGCACGCCAGGCATTGAGGCCGGCACGGACGGCGGCCGGCTCTCCGAGATCGTCCGGCAGCCCGGCACGGCCCCCCTCAACGGCCAGTCGCGGCGCGCGCTCGTCGACGCGGGCACCGGAACCGCCGCCGAGTACGCGGGCAAGGACGTGAAGGGCAAGGCCGTTCTGGTCCGCGCCGGGGCACTGACGCCCGTCGAGATCGCGCAGATCGCCCAGGACGCGGGCGCCGCGTTCCTGTTCGTCACGGACGACGCTCGGGGCCGGCTGAACACCTGGTTCGGCACCGCCGACTTCCAGGAACGGCCGCTGACCGTCGGCACCGTCAACGCCGCCGACGGCGCCCGGCTGGCCTCGGCCGCCGCGCGCGGACAGAGCGTCGACCTGACCGGCACGCCGTACCCCTCGTACGTCTACGACCTCTCCGAGGGCCACCCCGGCGCGATCCCGGCCGACGGTCTCGTCTTCCGGCCCGACGAGGACGAACTGGCCACCATCCGCTCCACGTTCCACATGCCCACGGGCAAGAAGGAGCTCGGCGGCGAGTTCCGCTACTCGATCACCGACACCTTCCCGATCGGCTTCGGATTCAAGGAGTACATCGCCTTCCCGACCGAGCGCACCGAGTACGTCTCCACCGGCCGTGGCCAGGGCTGGCACGAGTCGGTCGACCTCGCGGACTCCCTCGAACAGCGCGGCGGAATCGTTTCCTACCGGCCGGACAGCACGACGCACCGCGAGTGGTTCAAGCCCGTCTGGCACCCGTGGCTCGGCACCGGGCTCGGCTGGGGCCAGGAGCGGACCGGCAACAGCCTTCGGTTCAACACCCCCGGCTGGGGCGACTCCGGCCCCGACCACACCGGCTTCGGGAACGTGTGGAGCGACGACTCGATGACCCAGTTCACCGAGGTGTACGTGAACGGGACCCGCGTCGACCGCAGGATGAGTTCCGGTGCCTACGCCTGGGACGCCCCGGCGGAGGAGGCCGAGTTCAAGGTCGTCACCGACACCACGCTCGACCCGGCGCGCTGGCGGCTGTCGACCAAGGGCCACGCCGAGTGGACCTTCCGCTCCAAGGAGACCCCGGAGGACCGCTCCACCTTCCTCCCGCTGATCAACCTCGGCTTCGACGTCGACACCGACCTCAAGGGCGATGTGCGCGGCGGAAGCCGGGTGCCGGTCGGGATCTCGGCGGAGTACGTGAAGGGCGCGCCCGACACCGGCACGATCGGCGGCGGCGCGCTGGAGGTCTCGTACGACGACGGCAGGACCTGGCAGAAGGTCGCCCTCAAGAAGTCGTGGCGCGCCGCGTCCTGGACGGGTGAGCTGCGGGTGCCGGACGGCGCGCAGTACGTCTCCTTCCGGGCGGGTGCGTCCGACGACCGCGGTGGCGCGGTCAAGCAGGAGATCATCCGGGCGGTGGGGGTGAAGTAGCGCGGACCGACGGCCGGCGGGCACCCCGGGGCATGCCCTGGAGCGCCCGCCCGACTGCCGGGTGACGACCCCTCGGATGGGTCACCCCGTGCCCCGAACGCCCGTCAGCGTTTGCCGCTGTCCTATGCCACGGCCAGGCTCCGAGGTGAGCAACCCCGCTCATCAGGAGGTTTTCATGCGCAAGACCATTGCCACGCTCGCCCTGGCCGCCGCCGCCGTTCTCGCCGGCTCCGGTATGGCCCTCGCTCACGAGGACCCCGAGTACGGCGACAGCGACGTGTACTTGGTGGAGCACGGTCCCGTGGACGTCACGATCTTCGTCTGCGGCGACTTCAGCGCCTGCCAGGGTGACTGATCGTTTCACGAGCCAGCACGAAGCCCCCTCACGCCGAGGGGGCTTCGTGCTGCCCGACGATCCCGCGCACGATCCCCAGCTCCACCAGGTCCTGAGGCCGCAGCCGGAGCTGGTCGGCGGTGGCCGGGGCCTGCTCGGGTGTCCGCTTGAGGATCGCCGAGGCGAGCTCCGGGGCGATGACGGAGAAGTAACCGTCGGGCGTGGCCCAGGTGTTGTCCCGCGCGGCCAGCGCCAGTGCACCGCCCGAACCGCCCTCGCCGACCAGGAGCGACGTCACCGGGACTCGCGCCTCGGCGACCGCGGTGAACGCGTCCGCGATCGCCGGGCCCGCCCCGGCCCGCTCGGCCTCGGCGTCGTTGGCGGCGCCGGGCGTGTCGATCAGCGTGAGCACGGGGATCCCGAGCCGGTCCGCGAGCCGCACGAGCCGTGCGACGGTCCGGAAACCCGCCGGGCGGGTCGCCGAGCCGTCCTGCGCGGCGTACGCGACGGTCCGACCCTCATGAAGCCCGAACCCGCACTCGACCCCGGCGTCCACCCCGCCGGCCCGGTCCCCGCGGACGGTCGCCCGCGCGGTGAAGTACGCGTCCAGATAGGCCCCGGCGCGCGGCCGGTCGCCGCCCCGGGCCCGTACGACGGCCTCCCACCCGGTGCCGGGCGGGGCGACTTCCGCGAGCGCGCGGGGCGGGGGAGCGGGCGCGGGCGCCGGGTGCGGCGCGTCGTCGGTCGTCCCGCCGGGCGCGCCGCCGGCCATTGCCCCGGACGGCTCCCTGGCCGTGGCCCCGGGTGGTGCGCCGGGCGCGCCGCCCGTCAGGTCCCCGGACGGTTCGCCGGGCTCGGCCCCGGGTGACTCCCCAGGCCGCAGGCCGTCGGGCTCGGTGCCGCCCGTCAGTAGGCGTAGCCACAGGGAGAGGGTCGACCGCAGGGCCGACGGGGCGACGAGTGCGTCCACATGGCCGTGCTCCCACTGGCTCTCGGCCGTGTACGCGGCCGGGTCGGCGTCCTGTGGGCGGACCCGCGAGCCGGCGAACGCCACCTGGGCCGAGGGGAGCGCGAGCACGACGTCCGCGCCCGCGCCGACCGTCGCCCAGCCGCCGCCGGTGGACGGGTCGCGCAGGACCGTGACATGCGGGACCCCGGCCCTCCGCAGCCGTACGGTCGCCTCCGCCACGCGCTGGAGCTGGGCGAGGGCGATCATGCCCTCCTGCATCCGGCTGCCGCCCGTCGCCACGAGCGAGACCAGCGGGATCCGGTCGGCGACGGCCGTGCGGTACGCGGCGACGAGCCGGTCCCCGGCCGCCCGCCCGAGCGAGCCGCCGAGGAAGCCGAACTCGAAGGCGACCAGGACCACGCGGTGACCGCCGATCCTCGCCGTGCCGTACAGGACGGACTCCTCCTCGCCGGTCTTCCCGGCGGCACGCGCGCGTGCGGCGTCGTACCCGGCCCAGCCGATCGGCCCGTCCGGGAGCGCCGGCACGTCGGTGGCGGGGGTCCGCAGCGGGGTGAAGTCGTCGGTGACCAGCGCGATGGCCTCGCGGGCCGTGCGGCGTTCAGCCATGGAGGGCCTCCGGGAGCGCCTTCTTCAGAAGCTTGCCCATGTCGTTGCGGGGCAGCGCGCGCAGGAAGTGGACGGTGCGCGGGCGCTTGTGCGGGGCGAGCAGCCCGGCGACATGGTCCGCCAACTCCTCGGCCGTCGGCGGCTTCTCCGCGTCCGCCGGCACCACCCAGGCCACGATGCGCTCCCCGAGGTCGGGGTCCGGGGCACCGGTCACCGCGGCCTCCCGCACCGCGGGGTGGTCCAGGAGCGCGTTTTCTATCTCGCCCGCGCCGATCTTGTAACCGCCGCTCTTGATCAGGTCCGTGGCCTTGCGGCCCACGATCCGTACGTACCCGTCGGGTTCCCGTACCGCCATGTCCCCGGTGCGGAACCAGTCCCCGTCGAACGCGGCCGCCGTCGCGTCCGGCCGGTTCAGATACGCGCTGAACAGGTTCGGGCCCCTGACCTGGATCTCGCCGACGCTCTCCCCGTCGTACGCCCCGAGCTCCGTGCCGTCCTCCTCCACCAGGCGCAGCTCCACACCGTGGAGCGGGAGCCCGACAGACCCCGGCCGGGGCTCGGAGCCCACGGGGACGGAGGTGTTCATCAGCGTCTCGGTCATGCCGTACCGCTCGATCACCGTCCGGCCCGTCGCCGCCGTGATCCGCTCGTGGTCGTGGACCGGCAGCGCCGCCGAGCCGGAGACCAGCAGCCGCGCCTCGGCCAGCGCCCGTACCAGCGCCGGATCGTCGGCCAGAGCGTCCGCGATCCGGTGGTACATCGTCGGTACGCCGAACAGCATCGTGCCGCCGCCCGCACCGAGCTCACGGGCCACGCCCGCCACCGAGAACGCGCCGAGGTGCCGGACCGATCCGCCGCGCCGCAGCGGGCCGAGGATCCCCAGTATCAGGCCGTGGACGTGGAAGAGCGGCAGCGCGTGGACGAGGACGTCGTCCGCGGTCCACGCCCAGGCGTCCTCCAGGGCGTCGAGAGAGGCGGCGATCGCACGGCGGGAGAGGACGACACCCTTGGGCGGCCCGGTGGTGCCGGAGGTGTAGACGATCAGCGCGGGCGACTCGGGTCCGGCGCCGCCGCCTTCGACGACCACCGACCCTCCCCCCGCCCCGCCGGGCCGGACGGCCGCGTCGGCCTCGTGCCGGCCGGCACGTCCGGCCGCGTCCCGCATTCCGTCGCCGCCGGGCCGGACGGCCCCGCGCGGTCCCCGCACCTCCACGTCGATCCGTGGCAGCCCAGCGAGCCCCGCCGGCAGGTCGTCCGCCGCGCCCGCCAGGACCGCGCCCGGGGCGCTGTCCCCGATGATGTGCGCCAACTCCCGCTCCCCGGTGCGCGGGTTGAGCGGGATCGCCGGTACGCCGGCCAGCAGCGCGGCCACCACGGCGACCGCGGTCCGCTCGGTGGGGGTCGCCCAGACGGCCACCCGGCCCGCGTCCTTGATCCGCGCGGCCTGCTCGCTCGCGGCGGCGGCCAGTTCGCCGTAGGTCAGGGCGTCCGCGCCGAAACGCAGTGCGGGCCGGTCCGAGCCGGCCACCAGGGCCGGGAAGAGCGCGCTCAACGGTCGTCCTCCTCGCGTAGCGGGATGCCGAGAGGCATTCTTCTCGCCCGTCAGGTGCGGCGCGCTGCGACCTTGCTCACCTCCGGGGCCGGGCCGGCGCCGCTCTCCTCCGTCGGCCGGATCGTCCGCATCCGCCCGTACGCGTACACGCAGCCGGCGAGCGCCAGGTCGGACAGGAGCATGAAGCCGATCGAATAGGAGTCCTTGGCGCTGTAGATCGCGCCCATCACCAGCGGCGGCACGAAACCGCCGAGCCCGCCCATCGCGCCGACGATGCCGGTGACACTGCCGACCTGCGGCTGCGGGGTGACCTGGGAGACCAGCGCGAACACCGAGCCGCTCGCCGTGCCGAGTCCGGCCGCCATGCACAGCAGGGCGATCGTGCCGCCCGGGTTCAGCGGCGGGTCGAAGGCCTGCACGATGGCGAGGAGCGCGACGAAACCGAGCGCGGCGGCGGTGACGAGGGCCGGGTGGATCCGGTCCGAGAGCCAGCCGCCGATCGGCCGGAAGACGACCGTGACCAGCGCGAATCCGGCGGCCTTGGTGCCGGCGTCGGTCGGGTCGAGCTCGTACCAGGTCTTCAGATACGTCGGCAGGTACACCCCGAACGCAACGATGCCGCCGAAGCCGATCGCGTACAGCGCCGACAGCTCCCAGGTCACCCGCAGCCGGCCCGCCTTGCCCAGCCGCGTCGCGAGGGAGGCCGTGGGGACCGGCCGGTCGGGGCGGTCGGTGATCAGGAACACGGCCAGGACGGCGTACGCGGCGAGCGCGATCGCGACGACGACGAACGGCAGGTTCTCCCCGTGCTTGGCGATGCGCGGTGTGAAGTAGCCGGAGAGCGCCACACCGCCCATGCCCATGCCGAAGACACCGAGCGCCAGGCCCCGTTTGGCAGGCGGGAACCAGGAGTTGACCAGCGGGATGCCGATGGCGAAGGTCGTGCCGCCGAGGCCGAGGAGGAAACCGACGGCCAGCATCGCGCCGTACGAGTTCTTCGCCGGGATCAGCAGCAGGACGGGCACGATCGTGAGCGCCGACACCAGCGGGAACATCACCTTGGCGCCGTAGCGGTCGGTGAGCGCGCCGGCCGGGATCCGGCCCAGCGAGCCCACCAGGACCGGGATGGCGACGAGCAGCGACTGCTCGAAGGAGCTGAGCTTCAGCCGGTCTCCGTACGAACCGGCCAACGGTGCGATCAGGTCCCACGCCCAGAAGGTGAGCGCGAAGCCGATCGTGGCCATGACGAGGTTCCGGTAGGCGGCGCCGGAGGGCTTCTCGAGGGTGTCCACCTGACCAGTCAAGGTCGCGACGCCGGACGGAGCGCGCCGGATTGGGCCATCCGGGGCCGGGGTGTGAGTGCGCCGGCCAGGGACTGTCCGGCGGATCGTGGCCGGGGCCGCCGGACAGACCCTACGGCCAGTTCACCGTCGTGGGCGGCCGGCCGTCGTCCGCCACCACCAGGTGCGGGCCCTCCTGGGTCGCCGCCACCTCGACCGTGATCGCCGTGACGCCCGGCCGGCGGTAGGCCGCAGCCAGCGCGCCGCGCAGCGCGGCGAGGAGCAGCTCGGCGTCGGCGTCGGCGATCAGGGTGTCGACGGCGCCCGAGAAATGCACCGAGGGCGGGAAGCCCAGCAGGACCGCCGCGCCGCCCGTCTCGCGCAGCACGCGCCCCCGGAAGGTCGTCGGCGCGTCGGCGGGCGGCTGCTGGAGGGCGAAGATGGTCGTCCGTACCTCCTGGATCGTGGAGTCCAGCTCGTCCACCGCCTGCCCGAGCAGCGCGTTCTCGTCGGTGGACTCCGCCGCCCGCCGCCGGGTCGACTCCAGCATCATCTCGGTGGCGAACAGTCGCTGTACGACGAGGTCGTGCAGGTCGCGGGCGATCCGGTCGCGGTCCTTGTACACCGCCAGCTGTTCCCGGTTGTGCTGCGCGTCCGCCAGGACCAGGGCCAGCGCGGCCTGGGAGGCGAACTGCGAGGCGAGCAGGCGGTCCACCGCCGTGTACGGTCGCCCGCCGCGCCGCCGGGGGAGAGCGAGGGTGCCGATGAGGCGGCCGCCGCTCTGCAGCGGCAGCATCATCGAGGGCCCGAACCGCGAGCGTACGTGGGTGGTCATCCGCGGATCGGTGGCCGAGTCCTCGACGAACACCGGTTCACCGCCGAGCAGTTGTGCCAGGACCGGTGAACCGGGCGCGATCGTCGTCCCGACCAGATCGCCCGGGTCGTCCACCGTCGAGGCCGCGACGATCTCCATCCCGCCCTGCTCGGTGGGCTGCAGGACGACGCCGGCCGAGGCGTCCGCGAGCAGCCGCGCCCGCTCGGCGACCGTCATCAGGGCGTCCGCCGCCGGTTCCCCGGCGAGCAGGGCCGTCGTCACCGCGGCGGCGCCCTCGATCCAGCGCTCGCGCTGCCGGGCGGTCTCGTACAGCCGGGCGTTGCCGATGGCGATCCCGGCCTGGGAGGCGAGGACCCGCAGCAGGGCGAGGTCCTCCTCGGTGAACGGCCCCCCGCGCTTCTCGGTGAGATAGAGATTGCCGAAGACCTCGGTGTGGACGCGGATGGGCACGCCGAGGAACGAGCGCATCGCCGGGTGGCCCTCCGGGACCCCGCTCGAGCGCGGATCGGCCGTCAGGTCGTCGATCCGCAGCGGCTGCGGGTCCTGGATCAGGACGCCGAGGAGCCCCGTGTGTCCGTCGGGGAGCCGGGGGATGCGTCGCCGCTCGGCCTCCGTCATCCCGGCGGTGAACAGCTCGGTGAGCCGGTGGCGCTCGGGGTCGACGACCCCGAGCGCTCCGTAGCGGGCGCCGGTCAGTTCGGCGGCGGAGTCCACGATGTGCTGGAGCGTGACCCGCAGTTCGAGATCGGTGCCGACACTCAGGACCGCTTCCAGCAGCATCGGCAGACGGGGTGCCGGTTCGTCGGCCTGGTCCATGAGTGACATGGGCTCATTGTCGTACAAAGGGGCGGAATGGAGTGATCATTCCGAGTCGGACAGCGGGTCGAGGACCATCGGCTGGATCTTGCCCTCCAGCATCGCGCCGAGCCCGAGGATCGCGCACACGTCCGGCCGCTCGGCGATGTGCACCGGCATCCCGGTCGCCTCGCGGAGCATCTGGTCGAGCCCGGGGAGCAGGGCGCTGCCGCCGACCATCATGATGCCGCGCTCGGCGAGGTCGGCCACGAGGTCGGGCGGGCACTCCCGCAGGATCTTGCCGATGCCGTCGAGCACGGCGGTCAGCGGGGTGTGGATCGCCTCGCGTACGGCGGCGGTGTCGACGGTCACCGAACGGGCGAGGCCGGTGGCCACGTCGCGGCCGTGGATCTCGGTGGAGGTCGGACCCTGAAGGGTCAGGCCGTTGCCGCTGAGGGCGAGTTGCAGCGGGCGGACGGACTGGCTGGGGAGCATCAGCTCGTGCTGGTGGCGCAGGTGCTGGATGACCGCGTGGTCGATCGCATCGCCGCCCACCGGGATCCGCTGGGCGGTGACGATGGAACCCAGCGAGAGGACGGCGACCTGCGTGGTCGCCGCCCCGCAGACCATGATCATGGTCGCGGTGGGCTGCTCGACGGGGAGTCCGCAGCCCACGGCCGCCGCGATCAGGGTGTCGACCAGCTCCACCCGCCGGGCGCCGAGCCCGACGAGGGTCTCCACGGCGGCGCGCTGGGCGAGCGGGTCGCTGTCGTGCGGGGTGCAGGCGGCGGCGCGCAGCCGGGGCTTGCGGCGCAGCTGGCGGCGGAGCTTCTCGCCGAGGAGGTGGCGGAGCATCCGCTGGGCCATCTCGATGTCGACGACGGTGCCGCCGGAGACGGGGCGGGCGACGCGGATGTAGTCGGGTGTGCGGCCGGTCATCTTCTCGGCCAGCGCGCCGACGGCGATCAGCGCGCCGGTACGGGTGTTCACAGCGGCGACGCTCGGCTCGTCGACGACGAGTCCGGCGCCCTTGACGAAGACGCGGGTGCGGGCGGCCCCCAGGTCGACGGCGACATGGCAACGGCGCAGCTGCTCAAGGCTGACGGTCACGGCTGATCCTCCGGAGTGCGGTGCTGGCACGGAGCGAGGTGGTACGCCGTCCTGTTCCGGCGTTCTGATCGCATCGTGCGACCGGCACCGGCGCAGCGCGCGCTGGGCTGAGCCGCCCGGGGGTGCGGTCCACCTGACGGCGGGTCAGTGCGGGGTCGGGTGCGGAGGCCGTGCGGTTCCGCTCGCGGGTATGGCAGGGCCGTGACGGCTCCGGTGCCGGCGGGGCTCGCCCGGCGGCGTCGCACATGCCGACCGGCTCGGCGGCACGTGCCCACCCGGTCGGCGTCGCACATGCCCACCGGTTCGGCGGCGGCGGTGTGGGCCGCGCTCAGAGCAGGCGTTGCAGCAGGCCCCAGGTGAACTCGGCGGCGCGCGGGGTTCCGTCGGGGAGGGTGAAGTCCAGGCGCAGCCGGGTGGGTGCGCTGCCGTCCCGGGCCCGGGACGGCGGGAAGGCGTTGCCGACCTCGGCGATGGTGCAGCTCCAGGGCAGGAGATCGGCCTCGGTGCGCAGCTCGGGCACGGGGGAGCCGGGGGCGCGGACCAGCCCGCTGCCCCAGACCGCCGACGCGGTACGACGGCCGCGCGCGGCGGGGCCGCCGGACGCTCCCACGATCACCTGCCAGCGCAGCGCCGGCCAGAGCGGAAGCTCCCACTCCAGGAGTTCGGCGCCGAGCTCGGGGACCGCGCGGCGGGCCACGGGCTCGCCCAGGACCGAGCGGTAGCGGGCCAGTTCGCCGGGGCCCCGGCGGGCATGGGTCCACGCCTGCCAGCGCCGGTTCGCCTCACGCGACTCGGCCCGGGTCGCCCCCAGCCGCCGGAGCGCGTCCTCGACCAGATCCGGCTGGTGGTCGGCCATACGGCGCAGCAGGACGAGCTGGAACTCGCGTGGCCCGAAAGGCTCGGACGGTGTCATGAGCCCATCCTGCCCGAAGCGGGAGAATCGCGACGACACGCCGACGACCTGGGGTTTCCTCACAGGATCCTCACGTTCCCGCCTACCTCCGGTGTCCTGTCGACACATACTCTGCGGCAGCCATGGACTACTGCCACCAGTGCCGACGGCACCTCAACGGCGCACTTGCCTGCGCCGGATGCGGGACCCCCGTCGAGGAGCTGCGGTACGAGACCCCTCAGCCGGCCGCGCGCGCCGTCGCGCCCGAGCGCGTCGAGCGCGTCGAGTACGTCGAGCACGGTGGGCGTGTCGAGCACGACGAGCGGGCGGAGTACGTCTACGAACTGGACCCGCTGGAGCCGCCGCGTGCGAGCGCCCCGGGCGGTCGTGCCGCGCGCCGTGGCGCGGCGTCCGGTCGGGCCGGTGCCCGCCGCAGCCGGCGGGCGCGCAGCCGCAAGGGGCGCAACGTCCTGGTGGGCACGCTCGGTCTCGTCCTCGCGGCGGGCGCGCTGAGCATGGCCAAGCTGGCCCTGGAGCCCCCGGACGAGGGCGGTGCCGCCACCGCCGTACAGGAGGAGGAGGTCGTCGAGACCTCGCTGCCGCCGGTGCCTTCGGAGACTGCCACGCCGCCGGACGGGACGACCCCGATCGAGGTGACGAAGTCCGCCGCCCCCAAGGACTCGGACGCGCCCGCGCCCGGCCACACGGGCATACCGGGCCAGGAATCCGGCGGATCCGGGGGCGGGAACGGCTCCGGAAGCGGGGGTGGCCAGGGCGCGGGCGGCGGTCAGGGGGATCCGTCGAGCGCCCCGCCGACCGGTTCGCCGTCCGCGTCGCAGCCCGGTCCCACGCCGACCGCCACGGGCAGCGGCAGCCCGACGGCGACGCCGCCGGGCGGTCCGCCCGCGCCGACGACACCGACGCCCACGCCGAGCCCCGAGCCGACCTGCTGGCTCTTCATCTGCTGGTAGGTCGCCGAGGTCGGCGCTAGAGCACGTCCTCGCCCAGCATCCGCTTCAGCAGATCCCGCAGCAGCGTCCGCTCGACCTCCGTGAGCTGCCCGAGCGGCTCGCGCGCGAAGTCCAGCGACTCCCGCAGCCGGTGCGCGGTGTCCAGCCCCTCCGGCGTGGGCGCGGCCAGCTTGACGCGGCGGTCGGCCGGGTCGGGGCGGCGCTCCACCAGGCCGCGCGATTCGAGCCGGTCGACGATTCCCGTGACGTTCGACGGCTCGCACTGCAGCTTCTGGGCGATCTTCCGCATCGGGACCGGCTCCAGGGAGAGGAGCCCGAGCACCCGGGCCTGGGCGCCGGTGAGCGTGTGCTCCGCGGCAGCCTGCTCGTACTCCTGGTGGTACCGCGCCACGACCGTGCCGATCAGCTCGACGACTTCGAGGGTCAGGGGGTCTGTGCGTGAGGTGGCCATGGGATCCATCGTACCCAGATACTTGACAACATGAAATATCCAGGCGCATGGTTGTTTCAGGTAGTGAAGTAATTTTCTGTTTCCAGGAGGTTGTACCGATGTCCGCACTTCCCACGTCCAGCCGTGAGTGGCACCTTGTCGCCCGTCCGCACGGCTGGCCCACCCCCGCGGACTTCGCGCTCCGTGAGACCCCCGTCACCGCGCCCGCGGAGGGCCGGATCCTGGTCAGGAACCTGCACTTCTCCGTCGATCCGTACATGCGCGGCCGGATGAACGACGTGAAGTCCTACATCCCGCCGTTCAAGCTCGACCACCCCATGGACGGCGGCGCGGTCGGCGAGGTCATCGCGTCGAACGCGGAGGGCTTCGCCGTCGGCGACCACGTCCTGCACGGCCTCGGCTGGCGTGAGTACGCCGATGTGCCCGCCCAGCACGCCACGAAGGTCGACCCGGAGCTCGCGCCCCTCTCCAGCTACCTCGGCGTCCTCGGCATGACGGGCCTGACCGCCTACGCCGGTCTCTTCGAGGTCGCCTCCTTCAAGGAGGGCGACGCCGTCTTCGTCTCCGGCGCCGCCGGCGCCGTCGGCAGCCAGGTCGGCCAGATGGCGAAGCTCAAGGGCGCCTCCCGGGTCATCGGCTCGGCCGGCTCCGACGAGAAGGTCAAGCTCCTGGTGGAGGAGTACGGCTTCGACGCCGCCTTCAACTACAAGAACGGCCCGGTCAAGGACCAGCTCCGCGCGGCCGCCCCGGACGGCATCGACGTCTACTTCGACAACGTCGGCGGTGACCACCTCGAAGCCGCGATCTCCTCGCTCAACGTGCACGGTCGCGCCACCATCTGCGGCATGATCGCGCAGTACAACGACACCGAGCCGGTGCCGGGCCCGCGCAACATGGCCATGATCATCGGCAAGCGGCTGCGCCTCCAGGGCGTCCTCGTCGGCGACCACTACGGCATGCAGCAGCAGTTCGTCGAGGAGGTCGGCGGCTGGCTGCGCTCCGGCGAGCTGAAGTACGGCGAGACCTTCGTCGAGGGCATCGAGAACGGCGTGGAAGCCTTCCTCGGCCTGCTCCGCGGGGAGAACACCGGAAAGATGATCGTTTCGGCGACCCGCTAGTCTTCCCTCAGCCGTCGCGATCGTGGGCGCGAGTCGCGGCGAACCAGCAGAAGGAAGACGCAGATGTCCATACAGCAGTCCGACGTCCTGTACACCGCCATCGCCACCGCCGAGAACGGGCGCGACGGCCGTGTCGCCACGGACGACGGCCAGCTCGACGTCGTCGTGAACCCGCCGAAGGCCATGGGCGGCTCCGGCGCGGGCACCAACCCGGAGCAGCTCTTCGCCGCCGGTTACAGCGCCTGCTTCCAGGGCGCGCTGGGCGTCGTGGCCCGCAACGAGAGCGCCGACATCTCGGGCTCGACGGTCACCGCCGAGGTCGGCATCGGCAAGAACGACGACGGCTTCGGGATCATCGTCAAGATCTCGGCGACCATCCCGAACGTGGACGCCGAGACCGCGAAGAGCCTGATCGAGAAGGCCCACCAGGTCTGCCCGTACTCCAAGGCGACCCGCGGCAACATCACGGTCGAGCTCGCCGTCTGATTTTTGCGCGTACGCTTGATGAGGGCCGCACCCCGACCGACCGGGGTGCGGCCCTCTCGCGTCACCGCACCAGCAGAGCCCGCCCGACCTGCGCGAACACACCCTTCGGGTGGTCACGGAAGAGCGGCTCCGTGCCGAAGAGGACCACCGGCGCGCCATGCACCGCCGTCCCGCTGATCACCGACGCCCGCCCGGCCGCGTCCGCCGGACCACCCCGGCCGTCGGCCCCGGCCCGCCAGTGCCCGGAGACGAGCGGATCGGCCGCCGCGTACGACTGATCGGTCCGCACCCCCGCCCCCAGCCCGGTGAACCACAGCGGCGAGTAGACGAAGCTGTGCCCGGGAGCGCCGCCGGTGACCGCACCGCCCGCGTTGCGGACCGTCACCACGCCGTTCGCGTCCCCGTTGCCCGCCACGGCCGTGGCCGGGAGCAGCCCCGCCGCCGCGTTGAACGCCGCGCCCGCCGGGCCGACACCCACCACACCCGCGCCGCTCGCCCGCAGCGCCTCCCGCGCGGCCGGGGTGAGCTCCCCGTACTCCAGCCCCCGCGACACGAACAGCACCCGCGCCGCCGACCAGTCGAAGCCCGCGTTCAGGATCTCCGTCGAGACCGGTACGACCTCGAAGCCCATCTCGCGCAGCGCGAACAGCTCACCGGCCGACACCGAGGCCGCGACCCTGGTCCGTTCCAGCGGCGCCGTGCCCCGCTCCTTCGTGGCCCGGAACACCACCCCGTACCGGTCCGCGAGCACCCGCGCCGCGCCCCGGGCCGACGCGGGCACCACCGCCGAGCCGTCGGCCGTCCGGCGCACCTTCACCCCCTGCGCAAGCAGCGCGTTGACCGCGGCCAGCTCCTTCGGGTCGTCGAGCCGCAGTAGCAGGTCCCCGAAGGGCGCGACCGAGCCCGTGGGGGCCGCCGCGTGGACCGTGCGCACCACGGGGGGCACCGGACCGTGCTCGACCTTCCGTACGGTCGCGCCCCACAGCAGCCCGAGGCTCCAGCCGGAGATGTCGTACATCGTCGACACGTCCGCGCTGATGTCCCGGCCCTCCGCCAGGATCACGTTCGCCATCCCGCGCTTGGGCTGGCGCATGTCGACGACGTACGAGCCTTCGGCGGTCCGCCCGACCCGCACGTCGTTGGCGACCAGATGGTCCACCAGTCGCGCGGCCGCCACCGCCGACCTCTGCGAGCGCCCCGCCGGGATGACGTACGCGCGCGGGAAGGTGGTCGTGTAGACGTCCTCCGGGCCGATCCCCGGCACCCCCGGCACGGTCTCCTCGGACACCGGCCGCTGCGCCTCGCCCGACGCGCCCCGCCGGAACGTCTCGATCTGGTCGGCGAGCACCGACGCGCGATGCGTGTCCGTGTGGTCGAGCGTGGCACGCATCGCCGCGCCCGCGATGTCGACGTTGATCGCCGCCCGGCGCCGCAGCTCGGCCTCCGGCAGCGTGTCGTAGGCCTGGTTGTTCACCGTCATCGGGAACTCGATGGTGTGCGCGGCCACCGCGCCCTGGAACGGCATGTACTGCGGGGTGAAGATCGGCGGCCAGTCGTCCCAGCCCTCCTTCTCGTCGCGGAAGGGGATGACCGCCGGCCGGACCCCGTCCTTCGCGGGCGTGTAGCCGAGACCGTTGACGGCCTTCTCCATGCCGAGCGCGTTGGCGTAGGAGTGCTTCAGGAACAGGTCGTACTCGTAGTTCTCGCCGTGCGGCGGGGTCGTCGGCTCGATCAGGGTGCCGTTGACGTACCCGTGCAGATCCAGCATCACGGCCGGCTGCTTGTCGATGGCGATCCGCCGGATGGCGCGCGCCTCGGGCTGCGAGGCCGTGACGAAGTCCCGGTTGAGGTCGAAGCCGTTGCCGTTGGCGCGGGTTCCGGCGATCCGGCCGTCCGGGTTGGCCGTCACGTTCAGGTACACCCGGGTCCGCGCGAGCAGCCCGGCGGTCTTGCGGTCGGTGGCGGTGGCCAGCTCCTCGATGAGCTCCAGGGCCGCGTCCGTGCCCTCCCACTCGTTGCCGTGGATGTTGTTGTTGATGAAGACGGGCGTCTTGTACGCGGCCTTGAGGCGGGTGTCCTTGGCCGCGGCGGCGGGCGCGTTCTCGATGCGCTCGCGCATCCGCTCCTGCTCGCGGGTCTCCCGGGCGCTCTCCGGGGCGGTGACGGTGACCAGATACAGCTCGTGCCCGCCCGCCGAACGCCCGGCGACCTCGACGCTCACCCGGTCGCCCAGCTTCTGCAGCGCGTTGAGACGCGGGGCGAGGGAGTGGTACGGAGCGAGGCCGAGCTTGATCGACTTGTCGGCCGGGTCGGCGGGCGGGACCGCGAGGGTGGTACGCCGCGGGTAGCCGCCGTCCCGGCGGAGAGGGGAGTCCGTCAGGGCGGGGGAGCGCGCCGAGAAGGTGCGCGGCGGCGCGGACGAGGTGTCCCGCCCGCCCCCTTCGCGTACGGGACCGGGCTCCTGCGCCCGGCCGGGCGCGGCGCTCGCCGGCAGCGCGGTGAGGGCCAACGCGCCGAGGAGCGTGCCGCAGAGGGTGGTGATCAGGACGGGTCCGGGTTTCGCCATACGTACGCAACCTCCGTGAGTGATCAGTACGCAGGGGTCTACCCTGTCGTGCCCCCGACAACAAGAGGGCCTCCGGTGGGGGCCCGATAGGGTGATCCCCATGCGTGATTTCGGGGCCGGTTTCGGTTATCTGGTACAGGGTCAGAAGTGGGTGGGCCGACACGGCCGGTGGTTCGGGTTCGGGCTGCTGCCGGGGCTCGTGACCCTCGTGCTGTACGTCGGCGCGCTCGTCGGCCTCGGATACGGCGCCGACGACCTGACGGCCTGGGCGACCCCCTTCGCCGACGACTGGACCTCCCCCTGGCAGGGGCTCTTCCGTGGCGCCCTGACCGCCCTCGTCTTCGCCTTCGGGCTCTTCCTCGCGGTCATCACCTTCACCGCCGTGACCCTGCTCGTCGGCCAGCCCTTCTACGAGTCGCTGTCCGAGCAGGTCGACCGCACCGAGGGCGGCGAGGTCCCCGAGTCGGGCCTGCCGCTCTGGCGCGAGTTGTGGATCTCGGCGCGCGACAGCCTCAAGGTCGTGCTGCGGGTCGCGTTCTACGGTGTGCTGCTCTTCGCCTGCGGCTTCATCCCCGTCGTCGGCCAGACCGTCGTCCCGGTGATCGGCTTCTGCGTCTCCGGCTTCTTCCTCGCCGAGGAGCTGACCGCCGTCGCCCTTCAGCGCCGCAGGGTCGAACTGAAGGACCGTCTGCGCATGCTGCGCGGCCGCCGCATGCTGACCCTGGGCTTCGGCGTCCCTCTGACCCTGTCGTTCCTGGTGCCGTTCGTGGCCGTGTTCCTGATGCCGGGCGCGGTCGCGGGCGCGACGCTGATGGCCAGGGAGCTGACGGGCGAGGCCCGCACGGGCGAGGACGAGGGGGAGTCCCAGGACCCCGCCCCGACAGGCGTACCGATGTCGAAGGCCCCCTACCGGGGCGTCTAGCAGCGCCCGCCTCACCGGCCCGCCGCCGCTCACACCCTCCGCGTGTCAATCAAGGTTGACACGCGGAGGGTGTCAACGTAGGTTGACATCATGACCGATGCAACCGATCTGGCCGCACGGGCGGGGGATCGCGATCCCCGCGTCGGCCTGCGCGCCGTCTCCGCCCTGAGGCGGCTCCTCGAACAGCTGGAAGCCGTCCAGGTGCGCAGCGCCCGCGCCCAGGGCTGGTCGTGGCAGGAGATCGCGGCGGAGCTGGGCGTGAGCCGCCAGGCCGTGCACAAGAAGTACGGGAGGCATTGATGTTCGAGCGCTTCACGAAGGACGCCCGGACGGTGGTGACCGGCGCGGTGGGCCAGGCCCAGCGCCAAGGTGCCCCCGTGGTCACCGAGGAGCATCTGCTGCTCGCGCTGCTCGAAGCGGAGGGCACCAAGGCCGCCTTCGCGCTGCGAGCCCTGGGTGCGGCGGACCGCCGCACCTCGCTGGAGGAGGCCCTCGCCGACGCCCGGCGCCGGGCCGGCCTGTCGAAGGCCGACACGGAGGCACTGGCCGGGCTCGGCATCGACGTGCCGGAGATCGTCGCCCGTGTCGAGGAGGCCCACGGGCCGGGCGCGCTCGCCGACGACCGCGAGGAGCGCGGTCGTCGCTCCGGAAGGCCGTCCTTCACGCGCGAGGCCAAGAGCGTTCTGGAGCGGTCCTTGCGGATCTGCCTCGGCCGTCGCGAGAAGGCGATCGGCGACGAACACCTGCTGCTGGCCCTGACGGCCCGTCCGGGTGTCGTCGCCGAGACCCTGGCCGACCACGGCATCACCTACGCGGCGGTGGAACGGACCCTCGGCCAGGGCCTGTCCTAGCGCCCTACCGGCGCTCAGCCCCCGTCCGGCCGGCGACCTCGGCCAGGACGAAACCCTCGCCCTCCGGGCCCGCGTCGGCGATCCGCTCGCCGTCCGGGCCCCAGGCTCCCGCGGCGCCGCAGGCCACGCCGTCCTCGTTCGGTCCGAGCGCGTTGCCGAGCACCACGTACAGACCGAAGTCCCGGGCCCGTACCGGATACACCTTCTCGAACGAGTCGTTGTCGGCGGCCAGGACCGAACTCGCGAGATAGACCGCGCAGCCGTCGGCGGCGGCCCGCTCCGCGAGTTCCGGGAAGCGGTTGTCGTAGCAGGTGGCGGTCGCGAACCGCACGCCGTCGAGTACGAAGCGGCCGTCGGCGGTGCCCGGCGCGAAGACCTCCGCCTCGACGCCGTACAGATGCTGCTTGTCGTAGCGGGTGAGCAGCGCGCCCTCCGGCCCGATCACCAGCGAGGCGATACCGGGCCGCCCCTGCGCCGCCGTACCCGCCGGCCCGTTGACGACGGCCGCCGCGCCGACCGCGCGGCAGGCCTCCCGGAGGGGCTCGAGGCGCTCGTCCTCCTCGGAGAGCACGAGAGCGGGGGTGTCCCTGATCAGGCTCGGCTCGTAGCCGGTCAGACAGAGCTCGGCGAAGACGACCAGCCGGGCGCCCTCGGCGCCCGCCGCCCTGATCAGCCGGGCGATGGTACGGACGTTGGCGTCGATGTCCCCGGCGACCGGGGCGAACTGCGCTGCTGCGACGATCATGACCGCCATCATCACCCGTTCCCGGCGGGCTGGGAAGCGGCGACGGCGATGACCGCCCTGACCTGGGCGATGATGTCCAGCCGGTTGCGTACGAACTCCGGGTCCGTGATCGCGCCCGTCGCCGGGTCCGTGTTGCCCGCGCCGAACTCCAGGACCGGGGTGTGGACATGGCCGCCGGGCAGCTCCCGTAGGCCGAGCCGGTCGCGCAGCAGGGTCGCGCGGTAGGCGATCTCGTTGGAGAGATAGTTCCCGCCGCCGCCCGAACGGGCCGTGGAGCCCGGTGTCGGCCCGTCCGGGCGGGCCACGGGAGCGCTCGCCCCGGCCGGGATCTCGGTCACCGCCGTGTTGTCGTACACCGGGAAGCGCCCGGTGCTCGCGGCGACGATCGCGCGGTACGGGAGGGTGGTCGCGGTCCACTGGGGCTGCGTGGCCGCGTCGGCGACCGGGACGGTCTCCGTGCGCGAGAGGTTCTGGTTGTCGGGGAAGCCTCCGCGCCAGGCCCCGTTGAACCGTTCGATGTCGAAGCGGCCGATCCGGCCCTGGCTGACCGTGGTGAAGAGATCCACCTTCGGCAGCTGGCCCCGCAGGGTCCGCTCGACGGTGCCGTCGGCGAAGTCCTGCCAGCGGACGGGGAAGACGGCGGTCTCGATCCGGGCGAGGCTTCCGTCCGCCGTGCGGATCCAGGTGCCGTCCAGGGCGAGAGCCGTGGCCCCGGAGGGGTTGCTGATGCGGACGTCCCGGTCGAGCGTGAACGGGTCGAAGCCGGTCATGAGGATCCGCTTCACGCCCTTGCCGGACGTACCGGCCGGGAAGCGGATCGAGTCCTGGCCGCGCGAGGAGCGTTCGAGCCGGTCGAGCAGCCGGGTCCGCTGCGCCTCGTCGAGCGGGAACTCGGCCTGCCATCCGCGCAGTTCGCGGGTCATGGCGAGCCGTGCCCAGTACAGCGGCCGGTCGTCGTCCCGGCTCAGGTCGCCCCGTACGCGACGCTCCTGCGCCCGGTCCACCGCGTCCCGCCAGAGCCGCTCCCCATGCCGTACGACCGCGCGCTCGGCCTCCTCGTACGACGCGGCGCCCGCGAGCGCCCTGGCGAACTCCGGTGCCATGGAGTCGAATCCGCCGCGCCGCAGGATCTCCTGGGGCACGGCACGGTCGAGTCGGGCCTCCTCGACCGTGCCGCCGGCGGCGGAGGCGGGAGGCGTCGCCACGACGAGCGTGGCGGTGATCAGCGCGAGACCGAGCGAGGCATGACGTATCCGGGACAGCACAGGCGAGCCCTCCGTCGGGTCGGGAACCGGCCCGCGCAGTATCCCGCCCCACCTGTAACTTCCGCTACGGCGCCCTCACTTGTCGCCCCCGTACAGCAGGCGCAGGAAGTCCCGGAAGGCCCCCGGCATGTCCACCGCCGTCGGGTCGAGCAGCCACTGGTACTGCAGTCCGTCCATCACGGCCGTCAGGATCGGCGCCGCCCGCTCCGGGGTCAGCCCGGACGGCAGACGCTCGCCGAACTCCAGCCGCAGCACGTTCGCCATCTCGGCGCGGACCTGGGCGTACCGCTCGGTGAAGAACTCCCGCGCCGGGTGGCCGTCGGTCACGCTCTCGCCGAGCAGCGCCGAGAAGGTCTGCACGATCCCCGGCCGCATCGCGTTGTACTCGACGAGCGAGTCGATCAGATCGAGCCGCCAGCCCTCGCGCGACCCCGCCCCGCTCGTGTCCCACTTGTCGCGCTCCGCGAGAACGGCGACGAGCAGGGTCTCCTTGGTCGGGAAGTAGTGCAGCAGACCCTGCTGCGTCAGCCCGACCCGCTCGGCGACGGCGCCGAGGGAGGCGCCCCGGTAGCCGCGCTCGGCGATCACCTCGAGGGCCGCGCGCAGGATGTCCGCGCGCCGCTCCTCGCTCCTGGCCCGCACCATCGCCGTGGCCCCCTTCCGTGGTTCCTGTCGAACGGTCCTTGACGAGAGGACCGTACGTCATGGCTTGAATAACGAAGAGGTAACGTAACCTACCGATCTACAGGTTCACAGTCCACCATGGCGCCAACAGCACTTCAACGAGGAGGCACGGCCGTGGCGGAGAACAGTGCGGAGACCGTTCGAGAGCAGGTCGTCGAGGCGGCGCTCGGCAAGCTCGACCTGGACGCCAAGACCCGGCTCCTCGCCGGCCAGGACATGTGGTCGCTCCCGGCCCTGCCCGAGATCGGGCTGAAGTCCCTGGTCATGTCCGACGGCCCGATCGGTGTCCGGGGCGTCCGCTGGACCGCCGACGACCCCTCCATCGCACTGCCGTCCCCGACCGCGCTCGCCGCCGCCTGGGACCCCGCCCTCGCCCGCCGCGCCGGCCGGCTCCTGGCCCAGGAGGCCCGCCGCAAGGGCGTCCACGTCCTCCTCGCACCCACCGTCAACCTGCACCGCTCGCCGCTCGGCGGCCGCCACTTCGAGGCGTACAGCGAGGACCCGTACCTGACCGGCGAGATCGGCACCGGCTACGTCCAGGGCGTCCAGGACGGCGGCGTCGGCACCACGGTCAAGCACTTCGTCGCCAACGACGCCGAGACCGACCGCTTCACCGTCGACAACAAGGTCGCCGCGCGCCCGCTGCGCGAGCTCTACCTCGCGCCCTTCGAGGCCATCGTCAAGAACGCCCACCCCTGGGGCATCATGACCGCCTACAACCAGGTCAACGGCGTGACCATGACCGAGCACCGCCACCTCGTCAACGAGGTCCTGCGCGGCGAGTGGGGCTTCGACGGCTACAACGTCTCCGACTGGATGGCCGCCCGCTCCACCAAGGGCGACATCGAGGGCGGCCTCGACGTCGCCATGCCCGGCCCGCAGACCGTGTACGGCGAGGCGCTCGCAGCCGCCGTCCGCGCCGGTGAGGTGGAGGAGGCGGCCGTCGACGCGGCCGTGCGGAACGTGCTGCGGCTCGCCGCCCGCGTCGGCGCCCTCGAAGGCGCCCCGCCGGTCGTCACCGAACCCCCCGCCGCGATCGACGGGGACGCGCTCGCCCGCGAGATCGCCCACCGCGGCTTCGTCCTCGTACGGAACGAGAACGCGGCCCTGCCGCTGAACGCGAACGCCACCGTCGCCCTCTCCGGCGCAGCCGCCCGCGACGCCCGGGTCCTCGGCGGCGGCTCCGCCCAGGTCTTCCCCGACCACACCGTCTCCCCGCTCGACGGCCTCGTCGCCGCCCTGCCCGAAGGCGCCCTCACCTTCTCCATCGGCGCCGACCCCAGCGACGAACTCGCCCCCGCCGAGCAGGGGTTCACCCTCCGCGCGGTCTGCCGCGGCGCCGACGGCACCGTCCTCGGCGAGGGCACCCTGCCCAACGGCCAGGTCCAGTGGATCGGCGACGACCTCCCGGCCGGCGTCACCCACGAGACCCTGCACTCCATCGAGATCACCGGTACCTTCACCCCGCGCGAGTCCGGCGAGCACTCCTTCGGCACCCGCGGTCTCGGCGCCTTCACCCTCACCGTCGCGGGCGAGACCGTCTTCGACGGCGTGCAGACGATGGGCCCGGAGACCGACCCCTTCGAGGCGTTCTTCGGCGCGCCCGTCGAGCGCGCCAAGGTCGCCCTCACCGCGGGCGAGACCGTCGAGGTGTCGCTGCTCCACCCGCTGGACAAGGAGTTCGCGGCCCCGCTCCCGGCCGTCATGTTCTCCTTCGTCCACCTCGGGCCGCGGCGTGACCCCGACGAACTGATCGCCGAAGCCGTCGAGGCCGCCCGCGCCGCCGACACCGCCGTCGTGGTCGTTGCCACCACCGAGCGCGTCGAGTCCGAGGGCTTCGACCGCAGGGACCTCGCTCTGCCCGGCCGTCAGGACGAACTCGTCCGGGCCGTGGCCGCCGCCAACTCGAACACGGTCGTCGTCGTCAACGCCGGTTCCCCGGTCGAGATGCCCTGGCGCGAGGACGTCGCCGCGATCCTGCTCAGCTGGTTCCCCGGCCAGGAGGGCGGCGCCGCGCTCGCCGACGTCCTCACCGGCGCCGCCGAGCCCGGCGGCCGGCTCCCCACCACCTGGCCCGTCGCCCTCGCCGACGTCCCCGTCACCGAGGTCACCCCGACCGACGGCGAACTCGCCTACACCGAGGGCGTGTTCATCGGCTACCGCGCCTGGGACAAGGCCGGCGCCACCCCGGCGTACGCCTTCGGTCACGGCCTCGGCTACACCACATGGGTCTACGACTCCCTGGAGGTCACCCCGACGACGGCGAAGGTCCGGATCACCAACACCGGTACCCGCACCGGCCGCGAGGTCGTCCAGATCTACCTGGCGCCGACGGAGGACGGCGTGGAGCGCCCGGCGCGCTGGCTGGCCGGCTTCGGATCGGTCGAGGCGGGTGCCGGCGAGTCCGTCGAGGTCGAGATCGCGCTGCCGCGCCGCGCCTTCGAGATCTGGGACGAGGAGAAGAACGACTGGGCCTTCGC
Organism: Streptomyces sp. NPDC059875; assembly: GCF_042731085.1. Classification (NCBI taxonomy): domain Bacteria; kingdom Bacillati; phylum Actinomycetota; class Actinomycetes; order Kitasatosporales; family Streptomycetaceae; genus Streptomyces; species Streptomyces sp. NPDC059875. The sequence continues at coordinate 201,916 of NZ_JBHWJZ010000005.1, read as the reverse complement.
CCCCGGTACGTACGGGGTCAGGGCCGCGCACTCGCTCACCGATGCGCGCCTCACCGCCACCCTGGAGCTCTGACCTCCCATGACGAGCCCCGGGGCGGAACCTGACAGCCGCCCCGGGGCTTCAGTACGCCGTTCAGCGTGTCCCGAAGCGGTAGACCGTGGTGGACGTGTACACCTCGCCCGGCCGCAGGACCGTCGACGGGAACTCCGGCCGGTTCGGCGAGTCGGGGAAGGCCTGCGTCTCCAGCGCGACCCCGCCCAGCTCCGGGTTCGCGTACACCTGCAGCCCCGGTTCGGTCGTCACCACGGTCACCGTCCGGCCGGTCTCCGGCGCGTACAGCTCGGCGGCGTCCGAACCCCGGCCGACCAGCACGAAGTTGTGGTCGAGGAAGACATCGAGCGGACGCCCGGCGCGGAAGTCCAGCTCCGTCCCCGCGACCTCGGCGAACGCCCCGGTCGGGATGCCCGTCCCGTCGGTCGGCGTGTACCGCCCGGCGGCGATCCGCAGCTCGTGCGCGCCGCCGCCCAGATCCCAGTACGAGTGGTTCGTGAGCGCGACCACGGTCGGAGCGTCCGTCTCCGCCCGGTAGCCGATCCGCAGCGCCCCTTCGGCGTCGAGCGTGTACGTCACCGAGACCGCCAGGCGGCCGGGGAAGCCCTCCTCGCCGTCCGGGCTCACCCGGGACAGCCGTACCCCGGACGCGACCTCCTCCGCGTCCCACACCCGCTTGTCGAAGCCGCGCTCCCCACCGTGCAGACAGTTCGGCCCGCCGTTGCGCGCGAGCCGGTACGTCGTGCCGTCCAGGGTGAAGGACCCGTCCGCGATCCGGTTGGCGTAACGCCCCACCAGCGCACCGAAGTACGGCTCCGGACACTTCAGGTACCCCTCCAGATCGGGGAAACCGAGGACCACTGCGCCCGGGACACCGTCCCGGTCCGGCGTCTCGACCGACTGCACGATGCCTCCGTACGTCAGCACCCGTACCCGCACGGCGCCGCGCTGGAGGGTCCAGCGCGTGACGTCCGTACCGTCGACCGAACCGAAGGGCTCACTCGTGATCCTCATGATCCGGAACCCTACGCGGGCGGCTCCGGAGCCGTCACCTGCCGATGCGCGATCTCCGCGAGCCGCGCCTGCCCGTCCTTGCTCGGGTGGAACCAGTCCCACGGGCTGAGCTGCCCGCCACCGAACCGGAAGCCGAACACCGCACCGCCGTCGTACCGGCAGCGCTGGTCCTTCGCGCAGACCTCCCGCAGGACCGCGTTGTACGCCACCACCCGATCCCGCACCAGCGTCCGGCGCCGCTCGGCCGGCGCGCTCAGATCCTCCGCGTCGGCCAGCATCGAGGCGCAGATCCCCAGCTTCCAGACCTGGCGACCCATCGGACTGTCCTTGCCCTGCGACCACAGCCGCTTCAGATCCGGCACGCTCGACACGTACACCTGCGCCTTCGGCGCGGTCGCCCGCAGTCGGGCCAGCGCCGTCTCGAAGTCCGTGCGGAACTCCTCGACCGGAGTCATCAGTTCGGCGCTGTCCCGGCAGGCGTCGTTCGCGCCCATCATCACCGTCACCAGCTCGGGCTTCTCGGCGGCGGCCCGGGCCATCTGCTCCGGGAGCTCCGCCATCCGCGCCCCGGTGCGGGCCAGGTTCCAGCTGCGCTCCGCCACTCCGTCCGCGCCGATCAGCCGCAGGGCCAGGCTGTTGACCCCCGTGTCGGTGCCGGTCGCCCAGGAGACCTCGGGGCAGTCCGCGAGGATCGAGCAGGCGTCGAAGGCGCGGGTGATGGAGTCGCCGACGGCCGCGACGGAGGCGGGGGAGCGGTCCCAGACGGGCGTGGGCTTCGGCGTCGGCCGCGGCTTCGGCGGCGCGGTCGCCTCGGAGCCGGCCGCCTCACACCCCGTCAGAGTGCCCGCGCACAGCAGCAGCGCGGCCGCCGCGGAGGCGACCGTGGTACGGAATCGTCGTCTGCCGCGCATGCCTCGGCCCCTCCTCCGGCGTCCGTTCGGCGTCCTGGCGAGTGAAAGCTTGGTGTCCACCGGCCCCCGGACCGACCGTACGTCACCCCAAGGGCGGTGCGGCACGGTAGCTTTTCCCCCGTCGAACCAGAGGCACCTTTGCCAACCGGCTCCGGTAAATTACATCACGTCACATGCTGTCCCCTTTTCGGGGGTTTGCGAAGTTTCACTCCCGATGCTGTTTACTGAGGCCGCTGGGAAAGGCGAACCTCGTCCCACACTGGAGGTCCCGGTGACGACACGTGGAGTTCTGTACGTTCACTCCGCACCGCGCGCGCTGTGCCCGCACGTCGAATGGGCGGTCGCGGGTGTCCTCGGTGCGAGAGTCCAGCTCGACTGGATCCGCCAGCCGGCGTCCCCCGGCACCTGGAGAGCCGAGTTCTCCTGGCAGGGCGAGACCGGCACCGCCTCCAAACTCGCCTCCGCGCTGCGCGGCTGGCAGATGCTCCGCTTCGAGGTCACCGCGGAACCCTGCCCGACCGCCGAGGGCGAGCGCTACAGCGCCACGCCGGAGCTGGGCATCTTCCACGCCGTGACCGGTATGCACGGCGACATCCTGATCCCGGAGGACCGCCTGCGCGCCGCGCTGGCCCGCTCGGTACGCGGCGAGACGGAGCTCGAGGCGGAGATCGCCAAGCTCCTGGGCAAGCCCTGGGACGACGAACTGGAACCCTTCCGCTACGCCGGCGAGGGCGCTCCGGTGCGCTGGCTGCACCAGGTCGTCTAGATTCCCGGCCGGGGCCCGCAGCGTGCGGGGCCCGGGGGGAGTGTGCGTGATGAGCGGACGTTCGGCGGCCTCGACGGCCGCCGTTCTGCTGTCCGGCGCCGCCTTCGGGGCGGCGGCGGTGCTGTTCGCGGGGGTGCTCGGCTGGGACGTCGCGGGGGGCGCGGTGTGGCCGCCGCTGCTCGCGGCCGGGGCCCTGACGGCGGCGGGCGCGGCAGGACTGGCGCGGGTGCGCCGGGGGAGGCCGGTGCCGGGAGCCGGGGACGCCGGCGAGGCGGTCGTGGAGGACGCGATCCCCGGGAGCCGGAGGGAATCCAGGCCACGCGTGACGGCCGCAGGTGCCCTGGGCCTGAAGGCGTGGGGCCCGGTCGGGCCCGGGAACGAGGTGCGGCTCGCACCGGACACCGCCGCAGGGGACGGGGCCGCCCTGGGCCCGAACAGCGGGCGTCGCAGGCCGCGGGGCGCCGTCGTCCTGCTCGCCGTCGCCGTCGCCGTCTGCTTCGGGCTCGTGGCCGGGCTGTGGGGCGTCCGGCCGGGCGGCGAGGGCGACGAAACCGAGGGGCGCCCGGAGCCGAGGGCCGTCTGGAAGGTCCCGGCGGCCGGCGACCGGTACGACGAGGGCCCCGGCGCCTGGGGCCTGGGGGACACCGTCGTCCAGGCACGGCTCGACGGACTCCATGCGTACGACGTCCGCGACGGCGCGGTGCGCTGGAGCCTTCCGGCACCGGCCCGCGAGGCGGTGTGCGCGATGTCCCCGGACGGGGAGGGGAACGTCGGACTCATCGCGTACGCAGGACACGAGAAGCCCTGTGCGACGCTCGTCGCCGTCCACACCTCCACGGGGAAGGAGCTGTGGAAGCGGCCTCTGACGGGCACGGGGCTCGTCCAGGGCGCGCTCGCCGTGGGCGGCTCCACAGCCGTCACCGCGGAGGAGGGCGCCGTGCGGGGCCGCTCCGCCGAGTCCGGCGAGCAGCGCTGGCAGCGGATGCTGGGCCAGGGCTGCGAGGCCCGGGCGGTGGACGCGACCGCCGCCCGCGCGCTCCTCGTCGAACAGTGCGGCAACGGCGCCCGGCTCGTCGCCCTGGACACCCGTACCGGCAAGGAGCAGTGGACCCGGGCACTGCCCGTCGAGTCGGGGACAGCGGCCTTCGTGGTGTCGGTGGCGCCCGTGGTCGTCGCCGTCCACGAGGCCGACAAGCGCGGCACGCACGCGCTGCTCGGCTTCGACGACCGCGGAGCCCCCACGGTGACCGTGCCGATGGCCGGACCGACCGGGCAACTCCTCGCGGGGAGCGCGGGGGATCGCCCGCTGATCCTCGGCGACCTGCTGGTCACGAAGGTCGAGACGAGCTCGTCGGTCTCCGAGAAGGTGGCCGCGCACTCCCTGAAGGACGGCAGGAAGGTGTGGGAGTACACCTCCGACAGGGCGCTCATCTACGCGCTCGCCCGGCAGCCGGACGGCGGCCTCGGCGTACTCGTCGAAGCGGACGTGGCACGGATCGTGCTGCTCGATCCCGCCACCGGAGCCGAACGCGGCGAGGTCGCCCCGGAGAACGGGGGCGGCACCCTGTCGATCGAACCCGAGCTGATCCCGGTCACCGGCGGCCACGTCGTCGTCAATCACCTGTCGATGAGCGGCGAACCAGCCGTCTTCGCCCTCCACTGACCCCGAACACGGCGAAGGCCCACCCCCGACCGGGGGTGGGCCCTCGCCGTGTGACTGCGGATCAGACCGTGCGGAACGCCAGCACCACGTTGTGGCCGCCGAAGCCGAACGAGTTGGCCCCTTCCGCGTGCGCCCCTCGCACCGCTTCGCGGGCTTCGGGACGCTGTGCCGGACTCCGTCCGGCGGACGTGGCAGAGGCCCACCCCCAGCCGGGAGTGGGCCTCACACGTGACTGCAGGTCAGACCGTGCGGAACGCCAGCACCACGTTGTGGCCGCCGAAGCCGAACGAGTTGTTGATCGCGGCGATCGTGCCCTGCGGCAGCTCGCGGGGCTCGTCGCGGACGATGTCCGCGTCGACGTCCGGGTCCAGGTCGTCGACGTTGATCGTCGGCGGGGCCAGCCGGTGGTGGAGCGCCAGGACCGTCGCGACGGTCTCGATGCCGCCCGCGCCGCCCAGGAGGTGACCCGTCATCGACTTCGTCGCGGAGATCGCGACATGGTCCAGGTCCTCGCCCAGCACCTTCCGCAGCGCCTTGATCTCGGCGATGTCGCCCTGCGGCGTCGACGTGGCGTGCGCGTTGAGGTGGACGACCTCCGACGGCTTGAGGTCCGTCGAGTCCAGCAGGTTCTGCATCGCGGCGGCGATGCCCCGGCCGGTCGGCTCGGGCTGCGCGATGTGGTGGCTGTCGGCCGACAGGCCCTGGCCGAGCACCTCGCAGTAGATGCGGGCGCCGCGCGCCTTCGCGTGCTCCTCGGACTCGAGGATCACCACGCCCGCGCCCTCGCCGAGCACGAAGCCGTCACGGCCGGTGTCGTACGGACGCGAGGCCTTCGTCGGCTCGTCGTTGTTCTTGGACATCGCCATCATGTTGGCGAAGGCCGCGATCGGCAGCGGGTGGATCGCCGCCTCGGTGCCGCCGGCCACGACCACGTCGGCACGACCCGTACGGATCATCTCGACGGCGTAGCCGATCGCCTCGGCACCCGACGCACACGCCGAGACCGGGGTGTGCACGCCCGCCCGGGCGTTCACCTCCAGGCCGACGTTGGCGGAGGGGCTGTTCGGCATGAGCATGGGCACGGTGTGCGGGGACACGCGGCGAACGCCCTTGTCCTTCAGCACGTCGTACTGGTCGAGCAGAGTCGTTACGCCGCCGATGCCGGAAGCGATGACGGAGCCGAGCCGCTCGGGCACGATGCTCTCGTCCTCGCCGGCCGGGGCGGAGTAGCCCGCGTCGGCCCACGCCTCACGGGCCGCGATCAGCGCGAACTGCGCCGAGCGGTCCAGCTTGCGGGCGAGCGGGCGGGGCAGAACGTCACCCGGGTCGACCGCGGCGAGCGCCGCGATCTGGACGGGCAGTTCGGCGAAGCGTTCGCCCTCGAGGGGCTTGACGCCGGAGCGTCCCGCGATCAGACCTTCCCAGGTCGATGCGGAGTCGCCACCCAGCGGTGTGGTTGCGCCGATACCGGTGACGACCACGGTGCGATTGGTCGAGTTCACAGGAATTCTTTCTCCACGTGTGTGATGGTCGAAAAACGGCGCCACCGCCGGGTGGCTGACCGAGTCAGCAGGGGCCGAATCAGCCCTGGTGCTTCAGGATGTAGTCGGTCGCGTCGCCGACCGTCTTGAGGTTCTTGACGTCCTCGTCCGGGATCTTGACGTCGAAGCGCTCTTCGGCGGCGACGACGACCTCGACCATGGACAGCGAGTCGACGTCCAGGTCGTCGGTGAAGGACTTGTCCGTCTGGACGTCCTCGACCGGGATGCCGGCGATCTCGTTCACGATGTCGGCGAGACCGGCGACGATCTCTTCCTGGGTGGCGGCCATGGTGGCGCTCCTTCTGTGATGTGCTGTGGAAAAGGGCTTCCCGAAGATCCGGGGTGCCTAGGGGAGGGTAACGACCGTCGCGGCGTAGACGAGACCCGCCCCGAAGCCGATGACGAGCGCGGTGTCGCCGCTCTTCGCCTTCCCGGTCGCCAGGAGCCGCTCCATCGCGAGCGGGATCGAGGCGGCCGAGGTGTTGCCGGTGGTCTCGACGTCACGGGCGACCGTCACGTGCTCCGGCAGCTTCAGAGTCTTCACCATCGAATCGATGATCCGCATGTTCGCCTGGTGCGGGATGAAGACATCCAGGTCGTCCGCCGTGATTCCGGCGGCGTCCAGCGCCTGCTGGGCGACCTTCGCCATCTCGAAGACGGCCCAGCGGAAGACCGCCTGGCCCTCCTGCGTGATGGCCGGGAACTTGATCTCGCCCTGCTCGTTGAGGGGGAGCTTCGAGACGTCGCCGGTGGGGGTCCCCCCTGCTCGAGCGAAGTCGAGAGCTTGGGGGAGGAACTCGTTCCACGGCACGGTCTGCTTGATCGTCTCGGACTTGTCACCCTCCGAACCCCAGACCGAGGGGCCGATGTGCGGCTCGTCGGAGGGGCCGACGACGACCGCGCCGGCGCCGTCGCCGAACAGGAAGGCCGTCGCGCGGTCCTCCAGGTCGGTCAGGTCGCTCAGCCGCTCGACGCCGATCACGAGGACGTACTCGGCCGAACCCTCGACGATCATGCCCTTGGCGAGGGTCAGGCCGTAGCCGAAGCCCGCGCAGCCGGCGGAGATGTCGAACGCGGCCGGCTTGCCGGCGCCGATCTTGTCGGCGATCTCGGTGGCGACGGCCGGGGTCTGCTTGAAGTGCGAGACCGTGGAGACGATCACGGCGCCGATCTGCTCCGGGGCGATCCCGGCGTCCGCGATGGCCTTGCCGGAGGCCTCGACCGACATCGCGGTCACGGTCTCCTCGGCGGAGGCCCAGTGGCGGGTGGAGATGCCGGAGCGCGAGCGGATCCACTCGTCGGACGAGTCGATCTTCTCGAGGATCACCTCGTTGGGCACGACCCGGGTGGGGCGGTAGCCGCCGACACCCATGATCCGTGCGTACGGGGCGCCCTTGCTGGGCTTGATCTTCGACATGCTCTACGGCTCCTTCTCAGGCTGCTGCGTGCTCGGCGACGAGCGTGCGGGCCGCGTCGAGGTCGTCGGGGGTCTTCAGGGCGACGGTGGGAACGCCCGGCAGGGCGCGCTTGGCGAGACCGGTCAGGGTGCCACCGGGGCACACCTCGATCAGCGCGGTCGCGCCCAGCTCCTTGAAGGTCTCCATGCACAGGTCCCAGCGGACCGGGTTGGCGACCTGGCCGACGAGGCGCGCGACGACGTCCGCGCCCTCCGTGACGACCTGTCCGTCCTTGTTGGAGACGTAGCGCACCGCAGGGGCGGCCACCGTCAGCTCCTTCGCGGCGGCCTCCAGCTTCGCCACCGCGGGCGCCATGTGGTGCGTGTGGAAAGCGCCGGCGACCTTCAGCGGGACGACGCGGCGGACACCCTCGGGCTTGTCCGCCTCCAGAGCGGCCAGCTGCTCCAGGGTGCCGGCGGCCACGATCTGGCCGGCGCCGTTGACGTTCGCCGGGGTCAGGCCGAGCTTCTTCAGATGCTCGACGGTCACCTCCGGGTCGCCGCCGAGGAGCGCGGACATGCCGGTCTCGGTGATCGCGGCGGCCTCGGCCATCGCCAGACCACGCGTCCGTACGAGACGCAGCGCGGCGGTGTCGTCGAGGACGCCGGCGAACGCGGCGGCGGTGAACTCGCCGACGCTGTGACCGGCGACGGCGCCGGGGGCGACCTCACCGAGCGCGGCGGCGGACAGCAGTCCGGCGGCCACGAGGAGCGGCTGGGCCACGGCGGTGTCACGGATCTCGTCCGCGTCCGCCTTCGTGCCGTAGTGGGCGAGGTCGAGCCCGATGGCGTCGGACCAGGCCGCGAGGCGGTCGGCGGCACCGGGGAGTTCGAGCCAGGGAGTCAGGAAGCCGGGCGTCTGGGCGCCTTGGCCGGGAGCGACGAGTACGAGCACCCTCACACTCTCTCTTGGGGACGGCTCTCGGCGCCCGTGGGGACTAGGACGAAGAACCGTCAGGGGAATTGTTGGTGTTCGACAAAAGTCTAGGACTGCGAATCTCCGTCGGCCAAGCGCCCCAGGATCAGGGCGATCCGCAGCGTGAAGGCCGAGCGAACATCGGAGGGTGACCAGCCGGTGACGTCTGTCACACGTCGAAGCCGGTAGCGCACGGTGTTCGGGTGGACGAAGAGCATCCGCGCCGCGCCTTCCAGGCTGCTCGCCTGTTCCAGGTAGACACTCAGAGTTTCCAGAAGCGCCGAGCCCGCTTCTTCCAGTGGTCTGTAGATCTCCTCCACCAGCTGCTCGCGGGCCGAAGGGTCGGATGCGATGGCGCGCTCCGGCAGCAGATCGTCGGCGAGGACCGGGCGCGGGGCGTCCTGCCAGGCCGAACACGCCTTGAGCCCGGCGGCGGCGGCCTGCGCGGAGCGGGTCGCGGCGAGCAGGTCGGGGACCACGGGTCCTGCGACGACCGGCCCGGCGGCGTACGGCCCGATCAGGGCTTTCGCGACCGCGAGGGGGTTGTCGTTGCCGCCGGCGATGACGACGAGCCGGTCGCCGAGGACGCCGGTGAGGACCTGGAGCTTGGCGTGCCGGGCGGCGCGGCGGATGGCCTCGACGGTCAGCTCGCTGTCGCCGTCGGGGGCGGTGCCGAGGACGACGCAGACGTGCTCGGGGGAGTTCCAGCCGAGGGCGGCGGCGCGGGAGACGGCACCCTCGTCGGCCTCGCCGGAGAGGACCGCGTTGACCACGAGCGACTCGAGCCGGGCGTCCCAGGCGCCGCGGGCCTCGGCGGCCTGGGCGTAGACCTGGGCGGTCGCGAAGGCGATCTCGCGGGCGTAGACGAGGAGGGCCTCGCGGAGGATGGACTCGTCGCCGGGGGCGGCGACCTCCTCGATCGCCGCCTCCATGACCTCGATGGTGGTGCGGACCATCTCGACGGTCTGGCGCAGGGTGATGGCGCGGGTCAGCTCGCGGGGCGCCGTGCCGAAGACGTCCGTGGAGATGGCCTGCGGGGTCTCCGGGTGCCGGAACCACTCGGTGAACGCGGCGATACCGGCCTGGGCGACCAGACCGATCCACGACCGGTTCTCGGGCGGCATCGCCCGGTACCACGGCAGCGTCTCGTCCATACGGGCAATGGCGTTGGCGGCGAGCCGCCCGGAGGACTGTTCGAGGCGCTTCAGGGTGGCGGAGTGCGGGTGAGCGGCGTTCGCGGGTTCAGACACGGACTAAGGGTGCCTCATCGGGGCACGTATCCGCGGCCCGGGGCTGTGGGCGTCCGTTCCACCCAGCGGGACGCACGCCCACCACGGTGGCTACGGTGGGGCCCGTGATTCGTATCCAGCGCGCCGGCGAGCGCTATCCCGGGGGTGACCCCGGTGCCGGGATCGAGACCCGTCACGCGTTCTCGTTCGGCGCGCACTACGACCCCGACAACCTCCGCTTCGGTGCGATCCTCGCCTGCAACGAGGAGCGGCTCGCGCCCGGCGCCGGGTTCGCCGAGCATCCGCACAGTCACACCGAGATCGTCACCTGGGTCGTCGAGGGCGAGCTGACCCACCGCGACTCGGCCGGTCACACGACCGTCGTCCGCGCCGGGGACGTCCAGCGGCTCAGCTCGGCGGCGGGCGTCCGGCACGAGGAGCGCAACGACGGCGACGTGCCGCTGGTCTTCGTCCAGATGTGGCTCGCGCCGCTGGAGCCGGGCGGCGACCCCTCGTACGAGATCGTGCGCGGCATCGCCGACTCCACCCCGTACGCGCTCCCGGAGGCGGCCTCGATGCTGCACGTCCGCCGCCTGGAGTCGGGCGAGCGCACCGCCGTCCCGGACGCGGACTGCGTCTACGCCCACATGGTGCGCGGCACGGCCCGCCTGGCCGGCGAGGAACTGTCCGCGGGCGACGCGGCCCGCGTGACCGAGGCGCGAGACCTCGCGGTCCTGGCCACGTCGGACGCGGAGATCCTGCTCTGGGAGATGCGGGCCTGACGGCGGGCGACCCCCCGCCGCCCGGAGCCGGCTCCGCCCGTGACGGGCCTACGGCCTCCCCCGGGGCCCCGCACGCTCGGGGCGGCCGTGCCCACCGCCCGCGTCGCGCTCGCGTCAGCGGCCCACCGCGCTCTTCGCGCGCCACTGCTCCCAGCTCACGTTCCACGCGCCGTAGCCGTTCCCCTCCGCCACCGTGCCCTTCGTGTCCGCGCCGCGGATCTCGAAGGGGTCGCCCGGGCGGACCTGGGCGTAGAACCACGTGGCGTCGGCCTCGCTCATGCCGATGCAGCCGGAGCTGCGGTTCGCGCGGCCGAAGTACGCCGCGTTCCACGGCGCCGCGTGCGCGTACATGCCCGACCAGGTCAGCCGCATCGAGAAGTTGACCATCTTGTCGTACGCGTCCCCGAGCCCGACCGTCTCCGAGTTCATGTTGATCGTGCCCTCCTTCGCCATCAGCACCGCCGTGCCCCGCCACGACCGCTTGTCGCCGCCGGGGGTGCCGCCCGACACGGGGATCGTGCGCACCGCGCGCCCGTCCCGCTCCAGCACGAGCCGCTTGCGGTCCAGGTCGACCTTCACGACCTGCGTCGCGGCGCCGACCGTGAAGCCCGTGCGGTAGTCCCGTACGAACCATCCCCCGCCCGAATCCGTCCCGTTGAGCGTCGCGTCGAGCGTGACCTTCGTACCCGGCTTCCAGTACTCCTTCGGCCGCCAGTCCACCCGGTCGTTGCCCGACCAGTCCTTCAGCCAGCCCCAGGACCCGACCGTGCCGTTCGACGTCGTCACCTTGAGCTGCTTCTCCACCTCCGCCTTGTTCGTCACCGGCCGGTCGAAGACGATCGAGAGCGGCTGCCCGACCCCGACCGTGGTGTCCTTCCCGGGAGCCAGCGTCAGCTTGTTGACCACCGAGGCCTCCGCCGTCGAGAACGTCGACCGCGTCGTCGTCTCCTTCCCTCCGGCGGTACGGGTCGTCGCCTCCACGCGGTACGAGGTGCCCGGCGCCGCCTTGCGGTCCGAGACCCAGGACGTCCCGTCGGCCCCGGTACGGCCCGCCAGCGCACCGCCGTCCGCGTCGACGACCTTCACCGTCGTCAGCGTGCCGCCCGTGGCGTTCACCGTCACGACCCGGCCCGCCGAAGGGCTCACGACGGTCACCTTCGCCGGGTCCTCGGCCTGCTTGGCGTCACCGGCCGGACCGGCCGGGCCGGCGTCCCGGGCCGCGCCCACCGCCCCCGTCGAACAGGCGGTGAGCGAGCCGCAGAGGGCGACGGCCGCGAGCGTCTGGCGTATTCGGGTGCGTACGGGCATCACGGAGGCCTCCGGAAAAGGTATGGGATGCCCGGACTGTAGGCCGCCCCACGCACCCCGAACCCTTTGTGACAAGGGCTGGAGAGGAACGGTCATCGTCCGGTCACACGCGACGCGCGGCACCGTCAAGGACGGCTGTGAGCATCCGGTGCGCCCCACGACCGAGGGGCGGAACAAGGAGGCTCACGTTGTGTCAGCTCTGCTCGTGACGGCCGCACCCCCGCAGTCCACTCGGCTGGAGCCCGTCACCCCCGAGGCCTACCGCGCCTTCCTCGCGCGGAGCGAGGCGGCCGGCCCCAGCTTTCTCCAACTGCCCTCCTGGGCCGAGGTCAAGGACGGCTGGAGCCACCGACTCCTCGGCTGGCGGACGGGGGACGGCCCGCTCACCGGTGTCGCCCTCGTCCTGCTGCGCCCGTTCCCCGGCACCCGCAAGTACTTCGCCTACCTCCCGGAGGGGCCCGTCGCCGACTGGTCCGACCCCGACCTCGACGGCTGGCTCACCCCGCTGCTCCAACACCTGCGTGCTGCCGGGGTCTTCGCCGTACGGATCGGGCCCTCGCCCGCCTTCCGCCGCTGGAACGCCGCCACCCTCAAGGCGCACACCGGACCGGGCCGCCGTCTCGCCGACGTCCTCGCCGACGAGGTCGACCCGCTCGGCACCGCCGTCGCCGAACGGCTCCGCGCCCGCGGCTGGCGCCGCTGCGGCGGCGACTCCACCAGCGACTCCGACGGCGCAGACGCCCAGCCCCGCCACGTCTACCAGGTCCCGCTCGCCGGCCGCACCGCCGACGACCTGTGGAACGGCCTCAACCAGGAGTGGCGGCGCAACGTCCGCAAGGCCCGCAAGTCCGGTGTCGAGATCGTCGTCGGATCCGCGGCCGACCTGCCCGAGTTCTACCGGCTCCTGCGGATCACCGAGCAGCGCGACGGCTTCCGGCTCGGCCGCTCCCTGGCGTACTACGAGCGGCAGTACGCGGTCCTCAACGCCGAGGAACCGGGCCGGATGAGGCTCTACCTCGCCCGCCACGAGGGCGAGATCCTCGCCGCCCACACGATGATCACGGTGGGGAGGCGGGTCTGGTACCAGACCGGCGCCTCCGCCGACCACCGCCGCGAGGTCCGCCCCTCCAACGCCCTGCAGTGGCGGATGATGCTCGACGCCCACGCCGCCGGGGCCGACGTCTACGACATGCGCGGGATACCCTCCACCCTTGATCCGGACGACCGCGCCCACGGTCTGCTGCGCTGGAAGCTCGGCACGGGCGGGCGGGCCGTCGAGACGCTGGGGGAGTGGGAGACACCGTTGGGCGGCACGACGAACCACACGCTGTACCGGGCGTTCCAGGCGTACCTGGCCCGCCGATGACGGCGACCCTCGTGGCGCGGCCGAAGCAGCGCACACCCTCCGTGCTGCGCAGCGGCGCGCTGATGGCCGCCGGGTCGCTGGTCTCGCGCGCCACCGGCTTCGTCCGCTCGGCGATCGTCGCCGCGGCGCTCGGCGCCGGGCCGATCGCCGACGGGTACGCGGTCGGCAACTCGATCCCCACGATCGTCTACATGCTGCTCCTGGGCGGGGCCCTCAACGCGGTCTTCGTGCCCGAACTGGTCAAGGCGGCCAAGGAGCACGACGACGGGGGCGTCGCCTACACCGACCGCCTCCTGACGGTCTGCGTCCTCGCCCTGCTGGTGCTGACGGCGGGCGCGGTGCTCGCCGCGCCCGCGATCGTCGACGCGTACACCGACTACACCGGCGCGCAGGAGTCGATGACGGCCGCCTTCGCCCGGTACTGCCTGCCGCAGATCTTCTTCCTGGGGCTCTTCACCCTGCTCGGGCAGGTGCTGAACGCGCGGGGCCGGTTCGGCGCGATGATGTGGACGCCGGTCCTCAACAACGTCGTCGTCATCGCCGTCTTCGCGCTGTTCCTGGCGACGGCGGCGGGCGGGGACCTGACCGCGGGCGAGACGGCGCTGCTCGGCTGGGGCACGACGGCGGGCATCGCCTTCCAGGCCCTCGCGCTCGTCCCGTCGCTTCGCGCCGCGCGCTTCCGCTGGCGCCCGCGCTTCGACTGGCGGGGCAGCGGACTCACGGCGCCGCTGCGGTCCGCCGGGTGGCTGGTGCTCCTCGTCCTCACCAACCAGGCGGCGTACTGGGTGACGACGAAGCTGGCGACGGCGGCGGGGACACGGGCGGAGGAGCTGGGCGCGGGCGGCGGCTTCGGCTTCGCCGCGTACAACAACGCGTATCTGCTGTGGGCCGTGCCGCACGGCATCGTCACCGTCTCCCTGGTGACCGCCCTGCTGCCCCGGATGAGCGGGGCGGCGGCCGACGGCGACCTGGCGGGGGTGCGCAAGGACGTCTCGTACGCGCTCCGGACGAGCGCGGCGGCCGTCGTGCCGGCGGCATGCGCGCTGTTCGCCCTGGCGGTGCCGCTGATGGGCCTGGTCTTCCAGTACGGCAGGACCGGCCCGTCCGAGATCCGGGCGATGGCGTGGATCCTGATGGCCTTCGCGCCGGGCCTGATCGCCTTCTCGGGCCAGTACGTCTGCACCCGCGCCTTCTACGCCCTGCGCGACACCCGTACCCCGTTCCTGCTGAACCTGGTGATCACCGGCCTCAACGCGGGCCTGTCCCTCACCGCGTACGCCCTCCTGCCGGCGACCTGGGCGGTGGCGGGCGTGGCGGCCGCGTACTCGCTGGCGCTGTGGGCGGGCTGGGCGCTGACGGCGTACGTACTGCGGCGGAGGCTGGCCGGGCCGGGACCGGTCCCGTCGGCCCGGTCCGCGTCGGCCCGGTCCGCGCTGGCGCGGCTGCTGGTGGCGGCGGTACCGGCGGCTGGATTCGCGCTGCTCGCCGCCGACATGACCGCGCCGACCGGGGCCCTCGCGGCGGGCCTGGCCGGTGGCCTCACCATCCTCGCGGTCTTCGGCATCCTGGCCCGCCCGCTCCGCCTCACGGAGGTGCAGGCCCTCCTGACAGGAGCGGCCCAGCGCCTGCGCGGCCGCGCCCGGAGCCGCTGACGGCCGTCGCCCGGACCGTCTCCCACCTCCCCCTAGGGAGGCCCTTCGACCTTGGGATACTGCTCGAATGCCTCGCGTGCTCCTCATAGAAGACGACCCCTCCGTACGCGAAGGGGTCGAGCTCGGGCTCCGGCGGCGTGGGCACGAGGTGCGCACCGCCGCGACCGGCGAGGCGGGGCTCGCCCTGCTCGGGGAGTTCCGGCCCGATCTGGTGCTCCTCGATCTGATGCTGCCCGGCATGAACGGCGTCCAGGTCTGCCGCCGCGTCCGCGAGACCAGTCAGCTGCCGATCATCATGCTCACGGCGCGCGGTGACGACTTCGACGTCGTCGTCGGACTGGAGGCCGGAGCCGACGACTACATCGTCAAGCCCGCCCGTACCGAGGTCATCGAGGCCCGCATACGAGCCGTACTGCGGCGCATCGAGGAGCCCGGCGCCGGGCGCCCCGCCGTCGAGTTCCACGGCGAACTCGCCGTGGACCGGGCCGGACTCACCGTCGCAAAGTCCGGCGAGCGCCTCGCCCTCGCCCCCTCCGAGCTGAAGCTCCTCCTCCATCTGACCGCCCACCCCGAGCAGGTCTTCAGCCGCCAGCAGCTCCTCGAGCACGTGTGGGAGCACAGCTACCACGGCGACGCCCGCCTCGTGGACGCCTGCGTCCGCCGCCTGCGCAACAAGATCGAGGACACCCCCGGCGCCCCGCGCTACATACAGACCCTGCGCGGCTTCGGCTACCGCTTCGGACCGCTGTGAAGCGCCGCCTCCGCCCCTTCGGGCTCCGTACCCGGCTCGTCCTCGCCTTCCTCCTCGTCGCCGCCGTCGGCTGCGGCACCACCGCCGCGCTCACCTACCGGGCCGCCCGCAACGCGATCCTCGAACAGGCCCAGGACAACGCCGTCTCCGCCTTTCGCGAGCAGGTCGGGACGCTGAACACCCCGCTGCCCGTCGACCCGGACCAGCTGCGCGACGCGCTCTTCCGGATCGCCAAGCAGGGCAAACCGCACCCCTGGCGGGTCTACGCCCAGTACGGCGACCTCTGGGTCTCCTCCACGGAACGCCCCACGTCCTCCGTCCTCACCCCCGAACTGCGCGCCCGCGCCCAGGGCACCACGCACGGCAGCTTCCAGCGCGTCGTCAAGAACGGCACCCCCTACCTCACGATCGCCGTCCCCGCCCTCCTCAAGCCGGGCCCCGGTGCCGACGGCCGCCCCACCGGCCTGGTCCTCTACGCCGTCGTGGACATGAGCAACGAGCAGGAGAACATCGACGCCATGGTGGCCGCGGCCCGTGGCGGCGCCCTGCCGGCCCTCGCCGTCGCGCTCATCCCCGCCCTGATCGCCGCCCGGAGCGTGCTGCGTCCGGTGCGGGACCTGAGGCGCGCCGCACACAGCATGGGCCGGGGTGAGCTGGACACCCGTATCGACGCCAAGGGCAGCGACGAACTCGCCGACCTCGCCCGGACGTTCAACGAGTCCGCCGCCGAACTCCAACGCTCGGTCGAGGAGCTGCGGCGCGCCGAGGCCCGCGCCCGCCGCTTCGCCTCCGACGTCTCGCACGAACTGCGCACCCCGCTCGCCGGGATGCTCGCGGTCACCGAGGTCCTCGACGAGGACGCCGCCACGCTCGACTCCGACACGGCCCGGGCGGTACGGCTCGTCAGCGCCGAGACCGGCAAGCTCGCCGTCCTCGTCGAGGACCTGATGGAGATCTCCCGCTTCGACGCGCGCGCGGCCGAACTGCACACGGACGAGGTGGACGTCGCCGACACGATCCGGCGGACCCTGCGGAGCCGCCACTGGACCGACCCGGAGCAGGTGGTCCCCGACCTCCCGCCCGGTATCCGGGCCCGGCTCGACCCGCGCCGCTTCGACGTGGTCGTCGCCAATCTGGTCGGCAACGCGCTGCGACACGGCCGTCCGCCGGTGACGGTACGGCTGTTCACCGACGGCTCCTGGCTGGTCACCGAGGTCGTCGACCGGGGGCCGGGCATCGCGCCGGAGGTGCTGCCGCACGTCTTCGACCGCTTCTTCAAGGCGGACCCGGCGCGCGCCCGTTCCTCCGGCAGTGGTCTGGGGCTCGCGATCACCCAGGAGAACGTACGGCTCCACGGTGGCACCGTCCTGGCCGCGAACCACCCCGACGGTGGGGCGGTCTTCACGGTGAGGATCCCGCTGTGAGCCCGGTTACGATCCAGGCGGCCCGCAGAGTCCCGGCCGTGCTCGCCCTGCTCCTCACCTTCGGGCTGCTCCTCGCCCTCGGGGCCTGCGGCATCCGGGGCAGCGACGTCGTCGAGGCCGGTGACGCGGCGGCCGTGCCCGTGGACCCGCCGCCCGCGCTCCGGATGACGCTCTTCTTCGTCGACGGCGCCGGGCGTCTGCGGCCGGTGGTACGGGACGGAGACGGCGTGTCGAACCGGGCGAATCCCAGCCCCACCCACCCCGGCACGGGCGATGGTGTCGCGTCGCTCCTCGACGACACGCCCCTCAAGCCGTTCGCCGCCCTGCTGGACGGCCCCACGGCCGCCGAACGCGCCCTCGGCCTCCGCACCCGCCTCCCGGGGCCGGAGCACGGGCAGCACGAGCTGTTCGTGAGCCCCGACGCGATCAAGCGGGGACAGGACGGCGAACCGGTGTTCCGGGTGCGGTACATGGGCCCGGTGACGGAACTGGACCCGCTCGCAGTCCAGCAGATCGTCTGCACGACGGTCTACGCGCTGCACCCCGCGGGCCGGGTCTCGGTCGTCCTCACCGGCCCGGACGGCACCCTGCCCACCCGGTCCTGCCCCCCGACCGATGAGGGGTGAGCGGCCGGCTCCCGCTCAGGCCCCGGCCGCCCGCAGCTCCGCGAGGACCGCGTCCGTGAACGGCGGCCACGCCTCGACCGCCCACGGCCCGAAGGCCCGGTCGGTCAGCGCCACGCACGCGGCGCGCGCGTCCGGGTCGACCCACAGGAACGTGCCCGACTGCCCGAAGTGCCCGAACGTACGCGGCGAGGACGAAGCGCCCGTCCAGTGCGGCGACTTGGAGTCCCGGATCTCGAAGCCGAGCCCCCAGTCGTTGGGCCGCTGGTGGCCGTAGCCGGGCAGGATGCCGGTCAGCCCGGGGTACGTCACCGTCATCGCGTCGAGCACCGTGCGCGCGTCGAGCAGCCGGGGCGCCTGCACCTCCGCCGCGAACCGCACCAGGTCGTCGACCGTCGAGACGCCGTCCTTGGCGGGCGAGCCCTCCAGCGTCGTCGAGGTCATCCCCAGCGGCTCCAGGACCGCCTGGTGCAGATACTCGGCGAACGGGATGTCCGTCGCCTTGGCGACATGGTCGCCGAGCACCTCGAACCCGGTGTTGGAGTAGATCCGGCGCGTGCCGGGCGCGGCCATGATCCGCTGCTCGTCGAAGGCGAGACCCGAGGTGTGGGCCAGCAGGTGGCGGACGGTCGCCCCCTCCGGCCCGGCGGGCTCGTCGAGGTCGATCGCCCCCTCCTCGTACGCGACGAGGACGGCGTAGGCCGCCAGCGGCTTGGTGACCGACGCGAGCGGGAACCGCTGCCCGGTGGGGCCGTGGGCCCCGGCCAGGGTGCCGTCCGCGCGCACGACGGCTGCGGCCGCGGTGGGGACGGGCCAGTTCTCGATCATCGCCAGGCTCTG
This sequence comes from Streptomyces sp. NPDC059875, assembly GCF_042731085.1. Taxonomy (NCBI): domain Bacteria; kingdom Bacillati; phylum Actinomycetota; class Actinomycetes; order Kitasatosporales; family Streptomycetaceae; genus Streptomyces; species Streptomyces sp. NPDC059875. The sequence continues at coordinate 183,622 of NZ_JBHWJZ010000005.1, read as the reverse complement.
CAGGGACATGGAGCCGAGCCTACTTGCTTGGAGTGCACTCCAGGGTCCTAGCGTGGGGGTCATGAGCGTGATCGAAGGCAGCGCCCACTACACCATCAGCGAGGTCGCGGCCCTGACCGGTCTTTCGGCGCACACCCTGCGCTGGTACGAGCGGATCGGGCTCATGCCGCACGTCGACCGTTCGCACACCGGCCAGCGCCGCTTCTCCCAGCGCGATCTGGACTGGCTGGCGTTCGTCGGCAAGCTGCGGCTGACCGGGATGCCGGTCGCCGCGATGGTGCGGTACGCGGAGCTGGTGCGGGAGGGCGATCACACCCGCGACGAACGGCGCGAGCTCCTGGAGACGACGAGGAGGGACGTCCTGTCCCGGATCGCGGAGCTCCAGGACACGCTCGCCGTGCTCGACATCAAGATCAGTCACTACGCGGAGGCATGACCCGATGAGCAGGATCACCACAGTCCGACTCGGTACGGACGGGCCCGAGATCGGCGTCCAGGGCTTCGGCGCCATGGGCATCAGCGAGTTCTACGGCGACACGGACGAGGCCGCCGCCCGCGACACCCTCGACGCGGCCCTGGAGGCGGGCGTCACCCTCATCGACACGGCGGACGCGTACGGGAGCGGCGCCAACGAGGAGTTCCTCGCCCCGTTCGTCGCCGCGCACCGCGACGAGATCACCCTGGCCACCAAGTTCGCCCTGGAGCGGCGCGCCGACGACCCGCACTACCGGGGGATCCGCAACGACCCCGCGTACATCAGGACCGCGGTCGAGGGGAGCCTGCGCCGGCTCGGCGTCGAGACCATCGACCTCTACTACATGCACCGGCGCGACCCGGCGGTCCCGCTCGCGGAGTCGGTCGGGGCGATGGCCGAGCTGGTACGGGAGGGCAAGGTCAAGCAGCTGGGCCTGAGCGAGGTGACCGGCGCGGAGCTGCGCGAGGCGCACGCGGTGCACCCGATCGCCGCGCTCCAGTCGGAGTGGTCGCTGTTCTCGCGTGACGTGGAGCGCAGCGCGGTCGGCGCGGCGGCCGAGCTGGGCGTGACGTTCGTTCCGTACTCGCCGCTGGGCCGGGGCTTTCTGACCGGCGCTTTCGCGGACGCCTCGAAGGACCTGTCGGGCAGCGACTTCCGCCGGTACCAGCCGCGGTTCACCGGGGAGAACGCGGAGAAGAACGCGGCTCTCCTCGCACCGGTCCACACGATCGCGGCGGCGCACGGCGCGACGGCGGCGCAGATCGCCCTGGCCTGGGTGCAGCAGCGGTCCGCGGTGCACGGCCTGACGGTCGTCCCGATCCCCGGCACCCGCAAGCGGACCCGCCTGGAGGAGAACGCGGCGGCGACCCGGATCACGCTGACCGAGGCCGAACTGACGGAGCTGGAGCCGATCGCCGCGGGGGTGGCGGGGGACCGGTACCCGGACATGACCTTCACCGCGGCGGCGCGGGAGTAACGGACGGGAGAGGCCCCGGCGGGGGCCCGGCCGGGGCCCTCACGCCAGCCCCAGGGCGAAGACCGCGAACCCCGCGGCGAGCAGCCCCGCCGCCGTCCGCCGGGCCGCTCCCGTACGCGTCCACGGGGACTCGAATCCGCGCGCGTACCGCCCGATCAGGACCAACAGCCCCGCGAACAGCGGCATCCACGCGAGCCGGGCGAGGATCCAGCCGACCGAGTCCGGCGCGCCGACCAGACCCGGGACCTCACCCACGTACGAGGCCGGGATCGCGGCGGCGAGCATCGCCGTCTGGTGCCAGCACAGGATCGTCATCGCGGACAGGTTGACGACCACGACCGGTGCCCACAACGCGGGCCGCTTCAGCAGCTTGCCCAGCCGGTCGCGGAGCAGGATCGCCGCACCGCTCTGCGCGGCGGCGAGGGCGAGGACGAGCAGCGACGGCGGGTGCGAATTGGTGCGGGCCTCGCCGGGGACGCCGACCATCGAGGCGGGGTAGCCGAAGGCGAGCAGCAGGGCGGCGAACAGCGCCGCGCCGCCGAGCAGCAGGGCCCAGGCGTGCCGCCGGGTGACCCGGCCCTCGCCCCAGGAGACACCGAGCTGGTAGGCGAAGAGCCAGCCGGGCAGGATGTTGAGCAGGCTCAGCCAGGACGGCACGGCATCCGCGTACGGCCCGTAGCGCAGGAAGTCGACGACGGCGACCGAGGCGAGGAGCGGGGCCGCCGCCCACACGCCCGTCCGGCGGGCGGCGCGCACGCAGAGCGGGGTCAGGGCGGTGACGACCGTGTACACCCCGACGAACCACAGCGGCTGGATCACGAGCGTGGACGCCGTCCGCAGCGTGTCGCCCGGCACCCCGAACCCGTAGTGGAGGAGCGGGAGCAGCGCCGCCCAGACGGCCGTGACCCCGAGGACGGGGCGGCCGAGCCGGGCCAGGCGACCTTTCAGCCACGCACCGGTGGAGCCGGTGTGCCGCCGGTAGGAGAGGACGGAGGCGTACCCCCCGACCAGGAAGAAGATCCCCAGCATCTGGAGGATCCAGCTGACGGGCGCGAGGCCGGCGAACGCGGAGAGCGGGCTGGCGTTGTGGAGGGCCCCGTCGGCGGAGAGCGTGAACCCGCCGAGCAGCCAGTGCCCGGTGGGCACGGCGAGCAGAGCGAGGGCGCGCAGCCCGTCGATCGCCCGGTCGCGGTGGGCGGGGGTGCGCGACTCGATCTTCTCGACGGCGCGGGTCAGCGTCGTGCTCATCGGACATCCCCCTCGGCGATGGCGGCGAACGTACGGAGGGACTGCGTGCCGGGCGCGAAGTACCCGTCGTGGCCACGGGCGTCGGTGGCGGGGACGGGGCGGGCGCCGAAGGCGGGGTCGGCGGGGTCCGCCCCGTGCCCGAGCCCGGCGAACGAGACGTTCGGGACCTTGTCGATCCAGTCGGACGGGTCCTTGGCGGCCCACACCCGGGCCGAGGTGCGCAGTTCGGCGACGTTGGTGGCGCGCATGCCGGGGGAGCCGAAGACGACGAGGTCCTTGGCCTTGAGGTCGTGGGCGGCCAGACCGCAGACGACGGAGCCGTAGCTGTGGCAGAACACGGACGGGGCGGGGAGCCCGGTCGCGGCCAGGCCGTCGGTCAGCCGGGTCAGCCGCTCCGCCCCGGCCTCGGCGAGGTCCCCGGTGGCGGCGTCGATACCGACGCCGACGGGCGTGGTGTAGCCGGCCCAGGCGATGACGGCGGTGCGGCCGTGCGTGGCCCGGCGCAGGGCCTCGGCCTTGTCGGTGAGCGGTGTGATGTTCCCGGCGTCGATGTCGGACCCGGGCACGATCACGGCCACGTGCTCGGCCGTCGCCAGGTCCCCGGAGACGAGGGCGACCTGGCCGCGGTCCCGCGGGTCGACGGCGAGGACCTGCTGCCCGGCGTACCGCCCGCCGGTGGTACGGGCGTTCGCCTCGTACCGCAGTCGCAGCGGGGCGCCGTCGAGGTTGCCGACGACGGAGGGGTGCTCCCGGACCAGCTGCTGCTGTCGACCGGGTGTCAGGTCCCGGAAGAACGCGGCGACTTGGGACGGCTTCATCCCTGCCGGATCGGGCAGCCCGTCCGCCCGCCAGGCCGCCGTGCCGACCGGTGCTCCCGTCACGGCCTGCTGCCCACTCCCGGACGCCCACCCCGCGGTCCCTGCGACCACCGTCGTGGTGAGCGCGGCGGCGATCAAGGTCCTCGTGTAGCGGCGCATATGGGGGCCCTCCCTCTTCGTGTCTCTCGTCCGTGGCGAGAGGAAGGTAGGAAGAGGGTGGGTGACGACACGTCACACCCGGGAGCCAAGTCCCCCTTGATACCGAGGTAGGGGGTGGACGAGGGGCCCACCCCCGCGCGGGGGTGGGGTTTACCCCCGGGGGCGAGGTGGCCCAGGGCCGCCGCGCGCGGCCCACGCCTCGAGCGGGGCGGCGGCCCGCCGCCGCAGCTGGGCCCACCCGCCCCAGCCGGAGCCGGAGTCGGTCCGTCCGAGGCCACGCGGGGCCGCCGGCACCGATGTGGGCGGCACCGGATGGTCCAGGTCGCGGCGCGAAGCTGCCGCGCACGGGGTACGGGGGCGGAGCCCCCGGTCTCGTCAGAGTTTCGGGATGGGGGTCCCCCCGGACGGAGTCTGGGGGAGGGTGGGGTGGGGGAGTACCCCGTGGGGAGCCGCCCCCGTGAGGGAACCCGCCGCGTCAGCGGTGCCCGTCGCCCGGGGTGACCAGCCCCGACTCGTACGCGAAGATCACCGCCTGCGCCCGATCGCGCAGATCGAGCTTGGCCAGGACCCGGCCGATGTGCGTCTTGACCGTCTGCTCCGCGAGGACCAGCCGGCCCGCGATCTCCTGGTTCGACAGGCCCCGCGCGATCAGCTCAAGGACCTCCGTCTCACGCGGCGTCAGACCGTTGAGCCGCAGCGCCGCCCGGTCCGCCCGCGGGGCCGGCCTCGACGCGGCGAAGTCGGCGATCAGCCGCCGCGTCACCGACGGGGCGAGCAGCGCCTCACCCGCCGCCACCACCCGCACCGCTGCGATCAGATCGGCCGGCGGCGCGTCCTTCAGCAGAAAGCCCGACGCGCCCGCGCGCAGCGCCTCGTACACGTAGTCGTCCACGTCGAAGGTGGTCAGCATCAGCACCTTCGGCCGGTGCGTGCCCCCCGGCGGAGGGTTCAGGATCTCCCGCGCCGCCGCGAGCCCGTCCATCTCCGGCATCCGTACGTCCATCAGCACCACGTCCGGGTGCGTCGACCGTGCCACGTCCACGCCCTGCCGCCCGTCCGGCGCCTCGCCCACCACGTCGATGTCGGCCTGCGCCGCGAGGAGTGCGGCGAACCCCGCCCGCACCATGGCCTGGTCGTCGACGATGATCACGCGGATGGTCACGACACGTCCTTCGAGGTCAGCGGGGTCGTCGCGGTCAACGGGAGCCGGGCCGCGACCCGGAAGCCGCCGTCCGGCAGCGGCCCGGTGTCCAGCGTGCCGCCCGTCAACCGTACGCGCTCCCGCATCCCGACCAGCCCGTGCCCGGTCCCGGCCCCGCCCTCCAGGGGCGAAGTGCGCCGGGCGACCGGGCCGTTGACGACCAGGACCGTCAGCCAGTCGCCGTCCGAACGGATCGAGACCCGGGTCTCGGCGCCCGGCGCGTGCCGGACCACGTTCGCCAGGGCCTCCTGCACGATCCGGTACGCCGACAGATCCACCGCCTGCGGTACGTCGCCGAAGTCCTTGAGGTCCGCCGCCATCGACAACTCGGCCGGCACCCCCGCCCGTACCGTCGCCTCGATCAGCTGCTGCACCCGGTCGAGGCCGGGCTGCGGGGCGCGTTCGCCCTCCGTGCCGTCGCTGCGCAGCACCACGAGCAGGCGCCGCATCTCGGTCAGCGACTCCCGCGCGCTCGCGGCGATGGAGGTGAACTCCTCGCGGGCCGCCTCCGGAAGGTCCGGGATCCGGTACGGCGCCGAGTCCGCCTGGACCGTGATCACGGACATGTGGTGGGCGACGACGTCGTGCAGCTCGCGCGCGATCCGGGCCCGCTCCTCCAGGAGCGTGCTGCGGGCCCGTTCGGCCGCGCTGCGGCGCTCGGCGTCCCCGCGCTCGCGGAGCGTCGCCATGACGAGCAGGGCCACCCCGCTCAGGACGAAGAGCAGGACGTGGATGCCGTCGGTGTTCTCCGGCGCGACCGCGGTGAGGACGAACCCCGTGGCCCCGGTCACCAGCCACACCCCGAGCAGCGTCCGGCGCGGCTCGCGCAGCCCGAGGGCGAGCATCAGGGCGAGATAGCCGACCACGACCGGCGGCGTCCACGGCCATGAGCGCCCGTCGAGGCCGTCCGCGCCGAGCATGACCAGCGCCCCGGCCAGATCGGCGACGCCGATGATCCACCAGGCCTGGAGGGGGCGGGTCACGGCGAGCAGCAGTGGCGCGGTCTGCGCGGTAGCCAGGGCTCCGGCGAGGCCGCCGTTGACCTGGTAGTCGTTCATGAGCACCGTGATGCTCGTGGGCAGCAGCGAGGCGACGAAGGCGAACGCGACGCCGTAGGGGAGCAGCCTCAGCCAGCGCGTGCGCGCGTCGGCGAGCAGCGGGGCGCCGGGTTCCGTCGGGGTCGCGAGGGCGGTACCGAAGGACTGCATCACCCCTCGGACGGGCGCGAGCATCCGGGCGACGGGGTGGTCGGCTCGCAGGGAGCGTGTGATCTTCATGGCCCGCTCAGGGTAGGCAGCCGGACGGCCGCCGGGCGTCATACCGAGGACCCGGTCGGCGGGTGATACCCGGGTATGACGGCGAACCCCGCGCCAGGACAGCGAAGCCCGGGCCAGGACAGCGAAGCCCGCGCCAGAACCTGGGAAGCCCCCGCTGGGACCGCGAAGCCGGGGCCATGCCCCGCGAGCCCGCGCCATGACCCGCGAACCCGCCCAGCGACGTCAGAGCTCCGCCAGCAGCTCCGCCTTCTTCACCGTGAACTCCTCGTCCGTCACCAGACCGGCCCGGTGCAGCTCCCCCAGGTGCCGGATCCGCTCCGCGACCCCCGCCGGGTCGCGCAGCTCCGCCTCCGGGAGCGCGGCCGTCCGTCCCGTGCCGCGGATCGCCGCCAGGACCGCCGCGGCGAACGGCAGGGACTCGTGGACCGGGCCGTAGCCGAGGCCGAAGACGACGGCCGCCGGGTCGTGGTCCGCCTGGGCCGGCCGGGGTTCCCCGGATCGGGGGAGCAGGCGAAGATACCCGTCGAAGACGTCCGGCGAGCGCCACTCGACCCCGCTGAGCTCCCGTACCGGAAAGGTCTGGTCGCCCGCCTTCCACTTCTCCGAGGACGCGCCCGTCCAGAACCAGCGGAACGACACCAGCGACGAGCCGTCGAAGCTCGCCTTACCGTCGTACGCCTTGAAGGACTGCGGCCCCTGGGGCGCCGCCACGAGGAAGGCGTCCGAGGGCCCGTCCTCCGGCGCGAGCATCGCGCGCAGCTCGTCGCGGTAGTACTCGGCCAGCGTCTCCCGCTCGGCCGGCAGCACCAGCCGGTACGGATCGCACCCCTCCTTCAGCTGCCCCGCGGCGGCTTCCATCAGGGGGTCGGCGCCGAGCCGCGGCACCGCGTGCAGCACGACGGTGCCCCGCTTGCCCGGGGCGAGCGTCACCGACGTCAACGCCTCGTGCGGGATACGTCGTTCGCGCAGCGCCTGGAACAGTTTCGGTGTGCGGATCCCCCGTTCGAAGCGGATGACGACGGCGTCGCTCTCGAACTCCCAGGTGGCATGAATTCCGGCCAGCACATCACCCATGTGCCTCATCGTATGCGGCGGGCGCCCGTGCGTCGCCCCTGTACGGGGGGCCGAAATCCCGCGCTCTACGCGCGTCAGACGCCTTCCGCGCCGGAGATTCCGCTGCGGCAGGCGCTGTCGACGCTCGCGCAGGTCAGGCTCTGGTACGAACCAACGCCTATCGCGGCGAAGTTGTCGAGGCTGTCGGTGCCCGGCTCGAAATAGCCGGTGTGGCCGCTCGCGCCGGCCGCCGAGAGCAGCCGCGCACCGAACTCCGGCTCCACCGGGTCCGCCCCGTGCCCGACCCCGCCGACCGCGAGGTGCGGGACTCCCTCGATCCAGTCGTCCGCGTCCCGCATGGCCCACACACGGGCCCGGGTGGACAGCTCCGCCGCGCTCTCCACGCGCATGCCGGGGCTTCCGGCCACGACCACGTCCGTCACCCGGGTGGGCAGCCGCGCCGCGGAGACCCCGCAGAGCACGGAGCCGTAGCTGTGGCAGAACAGGCTGACGCGGGAGGAGCCGGGCAGCGCGGCGGTCATGTCGACGAGCCGTACCGCGCCCGCCGAGGCGAGCCGCCCCATCGCGGCGTCGATGCCGACCCCGACGGGGGCCGTGTAGTCGGCCCAGGCGATGACGGCCGTACGGCCCCGGGGGGCGGCCCGGCGTTCGGCGGCGTACAGCGACTGCGCCATCCCGGCCGGGGCCGAATACTTGCGGCTGGTCTTCTGGAAGGTCAGCAGATTGGTGTCGACGCCGGGCACGATCACCGAGACCCGCTGCGCCCGCTCCAGATCGCCGAGCACCTCGGCCGTCCGGCCGCCGCCGGTCGGGTCGAAGGCGAGGATCTGGCGGTCCGCACGCATCAGCGAGGTGAAGCGGTGCGCGCGGCGCAGCGCCTCGTGCCGGCCGTCGGCGGTCAGCCTGGAGTCCTCGACCCTGTCCTGCTCGGTGTCGAGGGCGCGGGCGAGGGAGATCCGGTTGGCCCGGTAGCGGAGGGTGACCGGGGCGCCGTTGAGATTGCCCACGACGAGCGGGTGCGCCTCGGCGAGGAAGGCGCCTTGCGCCGGGCCTATCGAGGCGAAGAACGCGGCGATCGTACGGGCGGGGGCGGCCGGGTCCGGCAGGGCCCGGTGGCCGATCCTGCCGTGCACCCAGGTGGCGAGCGCCGCCTCCCGGGACTCTCCTGGCCCGCGCTGATGCCGGATCGTCGTCCAGCCGGTGGTCGCCAGGAGCACGAACACCACGGCCAGCGCGAGCATCATGCGCCAGACGGTGAGGGTGGGGGAGGAGTCGAAGGAAGTCACTGCGCCACACCCTAGGAGACGGGCGCCGGGCACCGGGCGTCGAGTGACGTGGATCACCGCGCACGGTGGGGCGGGGTGACGTTCCGTACGCGCGGGCGTACGCCTCGGGTATCCGCTCTGCGCACGCTGTACCCCCGGGACGTACCAGGATGTACCCCTAGGACGTACCAGGATGTACCCCTGGGGCGTACCCCTCGGACGTACGGGACTAAGCGCTCCGCCACTCCGGTTCGAGGGCCGGGCCGAGGTGGTCCAGGTAGTGCTCGGTCATCTCGCGCATCCCCTGAAGGGTCGGGTCCGTGCCCCGGCCCCAGAGCTGGCCGGTCACCCGCATGACGCCGCTGAACGCCGCCACCGCGATCCGGGGGCGCGGGTCCTCGTCCACGTCCAGGCCCTCGCGTTCGGCGATGAGCCGGGCGATGGCCTCCTCCATCTCGCTGGAGCGGCGCAGGTGGGCGGCGAGCAGCGCGGGAGTCGACTCGATCATCTGGAAGCTCCGCAGATACAGCTCCAGGGGGACGACCTCCATGATCGCCTCGCCGATGGTGTCCCAGGCGGAGAGCACGGCCTTGCGCATCGCGTCGAGCGGGCCCTCCTCGGGGGGCCGTTCCGCCAGTGCCTGGACGAAGCGGTCCTCCACCATGTGCTGGACGGCGAAGGCGACCTCCTCCTTGGAGGAGAAGTAGCGGAAGAAGGTGCGCTGGGAGACCTCGACCGCGTCGGCGATCTCGTCGACGGTGGTCTGCTCGTACCCCTGGGTCGTGAACAGTTCGAGGGCGACGCGCAGCAGCGCGTCCCGTGTGCGCTGCTTCTTCCGTTCCCGCAGACCGGAAACCGTCACCGTATGGCCCTCTTTTCGCCACTTTCCAAGGCTTCGTGCAGCTCAGGGTACCTGTGAGCTACGTGACAGTTACCGTCGCGTGAATTGCTTTGTCAATTGTCAGTCGCTGACATTAGCCTCATTCCCATGACTAGTCAGACCACCGTGGAAAAGGCCCCGCAGGGTCAGGGGGGTGACCGGAGCCCCGCCCCGGCTCCGGCGAAGGGCCTGCGAGGCCACCCCTGGCTGACGTTGTTCGCCGTGGCGGTCGGCGTGATGATGGTCGCGCTCGACGGCACGATCGTCGCCATCGCCAACCCCGCCATCCAGCAGGACCTCGGAGCCACGCTCGACCAGCTCCAGTGGATCACCAACGGCTATCTGCTCGCGCTCGCCGTCGCCCTGATCACGGCCGGCAAGCTGGGTGACCGCTTCGGCCACCGGCAGACCTTCCTGATCGGCATCGCCGGCTTCGCCGCCGCGTCGGCCGCGATCGGCCTCTCCGACTCGATCGCCTTCGTGATCGCCTTCCGAGTCCTCCAGGGCCTCTTCGGCGCCCTGCTCATGCCGGCCGCGCTCGGCCTGCTGCGTGCCACCTTCCCCGCCGAGAAGCTCAACATGGCCATCGGCATCTGGGGCATGGTGATCGGCGCGTCCACCGCCGGCGGTCCGATCCTCGGCGGCTTCCTCGTCGAGCACGTCAGCTGGCAGTCGGTCTTCTTCATCAACGTGCCGGTCGGTGTGCTCGCGCTCGTCCTGGGTCTGGTGATCCTCAAGGACCTCCGCGCCGAGAACGCCCCGCGCTCCTTCGACATCCTCGGCATCCTGCTGCTCTCCGGCGCGATGGGCTCCCTCATCTGGGGCATCATCCAGGCGGGTGCGGACTGGGGCTGGGCGAGCGGCAACACCTGGGGCTGCCTGGCCGGCGCGATCCTGCTCTTCGGGCTCTTCGCCTTCTGGGAGACCAAGGTCAAGGAGCCGCTCATCCCGCTGGCGATGTTCCGCTCCGTGCCGCTCTCGGCCGGTGTGGTGCTGATGGTCCTGATGGCCTTCGCCTTCATGGGCGGCCTGTTCTTCGTGACCTTCTACCTCCAGGGTGTCCAGGGGCTCGGCCCGATCGACGCCGGACTGCACCTGCTGCCGCTGACCGCGATGATGATCGTCTCCTCGCCGCTCGCCGGTGCGCTCATCACCAAGTTCGGGCCCCGCATCCCGCTCGTCGGCGGCATGGTGTGCACCGCGGCCGCCATGTTCGGCATGATCACGCTCACCGAGACCACCGACACGCTCGTGATGTCCCTCTGGTTCGCTCTGCTCGGCCTGGGTCTCGCCCCGGTCATGGTCGGCGCCACCGAGGTCATCGTCGGCAACGCCCCGCTGGAGCTCTCCGGTGTCGCGGGCGGTCTGCAGCAGGCCGCGATGCAGGTCGGCGGCGCGCTCGGTACGGCCGTGCTCGGCGCGGTCATGTCCTCCAAGGTGGCCGGCACCTTCGAGGAGAACTGGACGGCCGCCGGAGTCCCGGGTGCGCCCGCGCCCGGTCTGGAGGAGGCGGCCGAGTTCGGCATGGTCCCGCCGGAGCTCGCGCAGGCGCCCGGCATGACCCCGGACATGCTCGACCGGATCGGCGGCGTCATCCACGACACCTTCATGGAGGGCATGGGCCTGGCCTTCACCGTGGCCGGTGTCGTCGCCGTCGTCGCGGCCGGGGTCGCCACGCTCACCGAGCGCGGCGCGAACGCGGAGGCAGGTGCGGGCGGCGCCCACATCTGACGTCGATCTGTGAGACCTGATGACAGCCCCGCCGGACCGAGTCCGGCGGGGCTGTCACCCATCCGGGTGAACCGACCCTTGGCCTCTTCCCAACGGGCAGTGACCTCCGTCAGAGTTCTGATTACAGAGAGTTACGAAAACGGGGGGTTCATCGACATGTATACGAAGCACGTGTTCCCGGGCGCACTGGTCGCGCTGGTCGCCATGGCCGCCACCCTGCTCACCGCCGCGCCCGTGGCGGCCGCTCCGGCACCCGGGCTCGGGGCCTGCGGGCCCGGTCAGTTGTGTCTGTGGCCCAAGGCGGGCTTCAAGGGCACGGTGCGCACCCACGAACTGGCCGACACCGACATCGAGAGCTGTGTCGCCCTCCCGCCCGGCACGAGCGCGCGGGCGCTCGCGAACCGCACCGGACGGCCGGTCACCACGTATCAGTCGGCGGAGTGCGCCGAGACCGGGGAGTTCGAGACCTATCCCGGGCGCGGGACCTGGGTGCCGGAGACTCCGTACGAGGTCAGAGCCTTCAAGATCTGGGAGAGGTAGGGAGCTCGCCCTGCGGCGGCACCGGGCTCGGCGCGGAGAGCCGCGCCACCTCGGTGCGCAGCTCCCGGACCTCCCGGGTCAGGGCCTCCAGGAGCTCCGTCTGCCGGCGCTCGGCGGCGTCGTCCCGCTCGAAGCGGGAGATGAACCAGGCCGCGATGTTGGCGGTCACCACACCGAGCAGGGCGATCCCCGAGAGCATCAGGCCGACGGCGAGGACGCGGCCGAGACCCGTGGTCGGGGCGTGATCGCCGTAGCCCACGGTCGTCATCGTGGTGAACGACCACCACACCGCGTCGCCGAGCGTCTTGATGTTGCCGTTGGGTGCCGTGCGCTCCACATGGAGCACGGCCAGTGAGCCGAACATCATCAGCCCGACCACCGCGCCCGCCACATAGGTGGTGAGCGTTATCTGCGGGGCCATCCGGGCCCGCCGGCCCACCAGGAGGAGCGTGGAGACCAGACGCAGCAGCCGCAGCGGCTGCACGAGCGGCAGCAGGACCGCGAGGAGGTCGAGCGGGTGACCGCGCACGAACTGCCACTTGGCCGGGGCCAGGGCGAGACGTACGGCGTAGTCGCAGGCGAAGGCGCCCCACACCACCCACTCCATGGCCAGACACAGCTCATGGACCCAGCGATCGGCGTCCGGCGCCACGATCGGAATGGCGTATGCAACGCCGAACGCCACTGCCAGGATCAGCAGTGGCGTCTGGGTGCGCTTCTCCCAGCGTTCCTTCATGCCGGGAATCGTATGGGGGGTGGGGGGGGGGCCCCGCCCCCCCCCCCCCCCCCCCCCCGTACCCCCGCCCCCCGCGCCCCCCGCCGCGCCCCCGTCGGGCCCCCCCCCCACGGGCCGCGCGGTGCGGGGGCCCGCCTAGAGGA
>NZ_JBHWJZ010000005.1:0-171089 GCF_042731085.1 Streptomyces sp. NPDC059875 | reverse complement strand
CTCTCTCCTCTCCCCCGACCTTCTTTGTGGGTTGTGTTTTTTTTTTTTTTACCCCCCCCCCCGCCCCCCCCCCGGCGTTCCGGGGGGGGGTTGGGGGGGGGGGGGGGGGGGCCCCCCCCCCCCCCCCCCACCCGCGCCACACGGTTACGCCGTCACGCGTCGCCGCCGGCGGCGCCCGGATCCGCCGCCGCCACGTCGAGCAGCTGGTAGCGGTCCACGGCCTGCTTCAGGACCGACCGGTCGACCTTGCCCTCGCGGGCGAGCTCGGTGAGGACGGCGAGGACGATCGACTGGGCGTCGATGTGGAAGAAGCGACGGGCCGCACCGCGCGTGTCCGCGAAGCCGAAGCCGTCCGCGCCCAGCGAGGTGTAGGTGCCGGGCACCCAGCGGGAGATCTGGTCCGGAACCGAGCGCATCCAGTCGGAGACGGCGACGAACGGGCCCTGGGCCGAGGACAGCTTCCGCGTCACGTACGGGACGCGCTGCTCCTCGTCCGGGTGGAGCAGGTTGTGCCGGTCGACCTCCACGGCGTCACGGCGCAGCTCGTTCCAGGACGTCGCCGACCAGACGTCGGCCCGCACGTTCCACTCCTCGGCGAGGATCCGCTGCGCCTCGACCGCCCACGGCACGGCGACACCGGAGGCCATGATCTGCGCGGGGATCGCGCCGGCCTCGCCCGCCTTGTAGCGGTAGATGCCCTTGAGGATGCCCTCGGCGTCCACGTTCTCGGGCTCGGCCGGGTGCTGGATCGGCTCGTTGTAGACGGTCAGGTAGTAGAAGATGTCCTCGGCGTCCGGGCCGTACATCCGCTTCAGGCCGTCCTGGACGATGTGCGCGATCTCGAAGCCGAAGGCCGGGTCGTAGGCGACACAGCCCGGGTTCGTCGAGGCGAGCAGGTGCGAGTGGCCGTCCGCGTGCTGGAGGCCCTCACCGGTCAGCGTCGTACGGCCGGCGGTGGCACCGAGCACGAAGCCGCGTGCGAGCTGGTCCGCCATCTGCCAGAACTGGTCGCCGGTCCGCTGGAAACCGAACATCGAGTAGAAGACGTAGACCGGGATCAGCGGCTCGCCGTGCGTGGCGTACGCCGAACCGGCCGCGATCAGCGAGGCCGTGCAGCCGGCCTCGGAGATGCCGTCGTGCAGCATCTGGCCGGTCGGGGACTCCTTGTACGCGAGCAGCAGCTCGCGGTCCACGGCCTCGTACTGCTGGCCCAGCGGGTTGTAGATCTTGGCGCTCGGGAAGAACGAGTCCATGCCGAACGTGCGGTACTCGTCCGGCGCGATCAGCACGAAGCGCTTGCCGATCTCCTTGTCCCGCATCAGGTCCTTGAGCAGCCGGACGAACGCCATCGTGGTGGCGATCGACTGCTGGCCGGAGCCCTTCTTCACCGGGGCGTAGGTCTTCTCCTCGGGCAGGACCAGCGGCTTCGACCGCACGACACGCGTCGGGACGTACCCGCCGAGCGCCTTGCGGCGGTCGTGCATGTACTGGATCTCCTCGGAGTTCCGGCCCGGGTGGTAGTACGGCGGCAGGCCGCCCTCCAGCTGCGCGTCCGTGATCGGGATGTGCAGCCGGTCGCGGAAGCGCTTGAGGTCGTCGACCGTCAGCTTCTTCATCTGGTGGGTCGCGTTGCGGCCCTCGAAGTTCGGGCCCAGCGTCCAGCCCTTGACGGTCTGCGCGAGCACCACGGTCGGCTGGCCCTTGTGGGCCTTGGCCGCCGCGAAGGCCGCGAAGATCTTCTTGTGGTCGTGACCGCCGCGGCCCAGGTGCAGGATCTGGTGGTCCGACATGCCCTCGACCATCGAGCGCAGCCGCTGGTCGTCGCCGAAGAAGTGGTCGCGGATGTACGCGCCGGTCTCCGTCGCGTACGTCTGGAACTGGCCGTCGGGCGTGGTGTTCAGCTTGTTGACCAGGATGCCGTCGCGGTCCTGCGCGAGCAGCGGGTCCCAGGAGCGGTCCCAGATCAGCTTGATGACGTTCCAGCCGGCACCGCGGAACTGCGACTCCAGCTCTTGGATGATCTTGCCGTTGCCGCGCACCGGGCCGTCGAGGCGCTGCAGGTTGCAGTTGACGACGAAGGTCAGGTTGTCCAGGCCCTCACGGGCGGCGATGGAGAGCTGGCCGAGCGACTCCGGCTCGTCCATCTCGCCGTCGCCGAGGAACGCCCAGACGTGCGACTTGGAGGTGTCGGCGATGCCGCGCGCCTCCATGTAGCGGTTCATCCGGGCCTGGTAGATCGCGCCGAGCGGGCCGAGACCCATCGAGACGGTCGGGAACTCCCAGAAGTCCGGCATCAGCCGCGGGTGCGGATACGAGGAGAGCCCGTTGGGGAATTTCGACTTCTCCTGACGGAAGGCGTCGAGCTGGGTCTCGTTGAGCCGGTCGAGGAGGTAGGCGCGGGCGTAGATGCCGGGGGAGGCGTGGCCCTGGAAGAAGATCTGGTCGCCGCCGTCGCCCTCGTCCTTGCCGCGGAAGAAGTGGTTGAAGCCGACGTCGTACAGCGAGGCGGAGGAGGCGAACGTGGCGATGTGGCCGCCGACCCCGATGCCCGGGCGCTGGGCGCGCGAGACCATCACGGCCGCGTTCCAGCGGGTCGCGTTGAGGACCTTGCGCTCGATCTCCTCGTTGCCGGGGAAGAACGGCTCGTCCCTGGTCGCGATCGTGTTGACGTAGTCCGTGCTGCGCATCTCGGGCACGGCCACGCGCTTCTCGCGGGCGCGCTCGATCAGGCGGAGCATCAGGTAGCGGGCCCGCTCACGGCCCCGCTCGTCGACGGCGGCGTCGAGGGAGTCGAGCCATTCCTGGGTCTCTTCGGGATCGAAGTCCGGGACCTGGCTGGGAAGGCCGCCAATGATGATCGGGTTGCGATCGGATCCGGAAGCCACGCTGTTCCTTCGCTGTTCGGTGGAGCCCACGGGGAGGCCGGGATGTCCATCGTGTACCCCGTCGGTGTCAAACGTCATCTCTACCGAGGGGTAACCCCCGTGGGGCTCCTGGTTGGGTCAAATCGCAACCTTACGCCCAACCCGCGCATGCGTTTCGTCAGCACGTTCGGCAGACTGAAGCCGCGGAAGAACGCAAAGCGGTACGAACCGTGTGCCATATGTCACGGAGCGGAGCGGAACCAGTCCGGAAGATGCGGCGAGACGGCCCCAAACGTCACCGTTTCGGCGGTCTCGGCGGCCGGGTACTTGCGCGATCCGCCCAGCACGTGTGGACTACGGCCAGCGCCGCGCGTACGCACGTGGCCGAAGCATTTTCCGATACATGATCAGGAGGCAAGCCGTGAGCGCGACCGCGGACCACGCGGAGGAGCGGACCAACCCGGCAGCGAGGCTGGGGTTCGAGCCCGGACAGGTGGTCCAGGAGATCGGTTACGACGACGACGTCGACTTCGATCTCCGCGAAGGCATCGAGTCCATCATCGGGTCGGAGCTCGTTGACGAGGAATACGACGACGTCGCAGACGCCGTCGTGCTCTGGTTCCGCGACGAGGACGGAGATCTGACGGACTCCCTGGTCGATGCCATTGGCCTGCTGGAGGACGGCGGCAACATCTGGCTGCTGACGCCCAAGACGGGCCGAGACGGTTACGTCGAGCCGAGCGACATCAGCGATGCCGCACAGACCGCCGGCTTCTCCCAGACCAAGAGCATCAGCGTGGCCAAGGACTGGGCGGGCAGCCGCCTGGTCGCACCCAAGCGCTGATCCCCAAGCAGCAGGAGCCCCCGCCGGCGACAGCCGGCGGGGGCTCTGTGCGTGGTGGGCCCGGGCAGGGTCCTAAGCTGGGCCTTCACCTGTTCGGTCCAGCGACTCTGTCCAGTGAAGGGATGCGCACGCCATGGCGATCGAGGTCGGCACCAAGGCCCCGGAGTTCGAGCTCAAGGACAACCACGGCCGCACCGTGAAGCTCTCCGACTTCAAGGGAGAGAAGAACGTGGTGCTGCTCTTCTATCCCTTCGCCTTCACCGGCGTCTGCACCGGCGAGCTGTGCGAGCTGCGCGACAACCTGCCGAAGTTCGTCAACGACGACACGCAGCTCCTCGCGGTCTCCAACGACTCCATCCACACCCTGCGCATCTTCGCCGAGCAGGAGGGCCTGGAGTACCCGCTGCTCTCCGACTTCTGGAAGCACGGCGAGGCCTCGCGCGCCTACGGCGTCTTCGACGAGGAGAAGGGCTGCGCCGTGCGCGGCACCTTCATCATCGACAAGGAGGGCGTCGTCCGCTGGACCGTCGTGAACGCCCTGCCGGACGCCCGCGACCTCGGCGAGTACGTCAAGGCTCTCGACACTCTCTGAACATCGGGGCGAATCGCCTGTCCAGGCCGGGAACCCGTCACTAGGATCCACTCGTTGATCCGATGCCAACGCACGACGGGGGCGCTGCCCCTGGAAACCACATGGAGGGACTCGTGGGAGTCAGCCTCAGCAAGGGCGGCAACGTCTCGCTGACCAAGGAGGCCCCTGGCCTGACCGCCGTCACCGTCGGTCTGGGCTGGGACGTCCGTACGACCACCGGGACGGACTTCGACCTCGACGCCAGCGCCATTCTGGTGAGCCCTGAGGGCAAGGTCCGCAACGACCAGGACTTCGTGTTCTTCAACAACCTGAAGAGCGCCGACGGCTCGGTCGAGCACACCGGTGACAACCTCACCGGCGAGGGCGAGGGCGACGACGAGCAGGTCAAGGTCAGCCTGGCCACGGTGCCCGCCGATGTCGCCAAGATCGTCTTCCCGGTGTCGATCTACGACGCCGAGAACCGCCAGCAGTCCTTCGGCCAGGTCCGCAACGCGTTCATCCGCGTCGTGAACCAGGCCGGCGGTGCCGAGATCGCCCGGTACGACCTCTCCGAGGACGCCTCGACCGAGACCGCCATGGTCTTCGGCGAGCTGTACCGCAACGGCGACGAGTGGAAGTTCCGCGCCGTCGGCCAGGGGTACGCCTCGGGTCTGCGGGGTATCGCGGCGGACTTCGGCGTCAACGTCTGAGTCACGCACGTCTGAACAGTCCGGCGTCGCACACACCGTGCGGCGCCGGACGTGCCTCATCCGCAGTACGGAAGCAGCATCGCGAGCAGTTCTCACCGGGGAGGATCCACACATGGGCGTCACGCTCGCCAAGGGAGGCAACGTCTCCCTCTCCAAGGCCGCACCCAACCTCACCCAGGTGCTGGTCGGCCTCGGCTGGGACGCGCGCTCCACCACCGGAGCGCCCTTCGACCTCGACGCCAGCGCCCTGCTGTGCCAGTCGGGACGGGTGCTCGGCGACGAGTACTTCGTCTTCTACAACAACCTGAAGAGCCCCGAGGGCTCCGTCGAACACACCGGGGACAACCTCACCGGCGAGGGTGACGGCGACGACGAGTCGCTCATCGTGGACCTCACCAAGGTCCCGGCCAACTGCGACAAGATCATCTTCCCGGTCTCGATCCACGAGGCCGACAACCGTGGCCAGACCTTCGGCCAGGTCAGCAACGCCTTCATTCGCGTGGCGAACCAGGCGGACGGCCAGGAGCTGGCCCGCTACGACCTCTCCGAGGACGCCTCCACCGAGACCGCGATGATCTTCGGCGAGCTGTACCGGTACGGCGGCGAATGGAAGTTCCGGGCGGTGGGGCAGGGGTACGCGTCCGGCCTCCGGGGCATCGCTCTAGACTTCGGGGTCAACGTTTCGTAAAGCCGCGTAATTACACGATGGGGTAGACAGTGGTACTGAAAACCTTCGGCTGGTCGTTCGCCATCACGGCGCTCGGTCTGGTCGCAGCGGTGCTCTACGGGGGGTGGGAAGCGTTCGGGATCGTCGCGATCCTGTGCATCCTCGAGATCTCGCTGTCCTTCGACAATGCGGTGGTCAACGCCGGAATCCTGAAGAAGATGAATGCCTTCTGGCAGAAGATCTTCCTCACGATCGGTGTGCTCATCGCCGTCTTCGGTATGCGACTGGTCTTCCCCGTCGTGATCGTCGCGATCAGCGCCAAGATCGGCCCCATCGAGGCCGTCGATCTCGCCCTCAACGACGCCGAGCGCTACGAACAGCTCGTGACCGACGCGCACCCGTCGATCGCGGCCTTCGGCGGCATGTTCCTGCTGATGATCTTCCTCGACTTCATCTTCGAGGACCGTGACATCAAGTGGCTCGGCTGGCTGGAGCGCCCGCTGGCCAAGCTCGGCAAGATCGACATGCTCTCGGTCTGCATCGCCCTGATCGTCCTGGCGATCAGCGCCATGACCTTCGCGACCCAGGCCCACCAGCACGGCGGCACGCACGTCGACAAGGCGTCGACCGTCCTGCTCTCCGGCGTCTTCGGCCTCATCACGTACCTCGTCGTCGGCGGCCTCTCGGGCTACTTCGAGAACAAGCTGGAGGAGGAAGAGGAGCGCGAGCACGAGGCTGAGGAGGAGGCCAAGCGCAGCGGCAAGAAGGTTTCCGCGGTCCAGCTGGCCGGCAAGGCCGCCTTCTTCATGTTCCTCTACCTCGAGGTCCTCGACGCGTCGTTCTCCTTCGACGGTGTCATCGGCGCCTTCGCCATCACCAACGACATCGTCCTGATGGCGCTCGGCCTCGGCGTCGGCGCGATGTACGTCCGATCGCTGACGGTCTACCTGGTCCGCCAGGGCACCCTCGACGACTACGTCTACCTGGAGCACGGCGCCCACTACGCCATCGGCGCGCTCGCCGTGATCCTCATGATCAGCATCCGGTACCAGATCCCCGAGGTCGTCACCGGCCTCATCGGTGTCGCTCTCATCGGCTGGTCCTTCTGGTCCTCCGTCCGCCGCAACAAGGCACTGGCGGCGGCCGAGGGAAAAGCTGACTCCTCGGGCAAGACCGAGGTGTCGTCCGGGGTGTGACACCCCCGGCAACGAGGAACGCTTCAGTGCGGGGCGGTCGGTGCACCCGGCCGCCCCGCCGCGTATGTCATGGCTTCGAGTGGGGGGTGGGGACGCATGGCCTTCTGGGACGGCCTCTTTCCGGGCAGGGCGGCGCAGTTCGACTCGGGCAACGCCTCCAGCAACTCGATCGACCTCACGAAAAGGCGCCCGACGGTCTCGCTGACCAAACAGGGCGCCGCCACCGGCAATCTGCGCGTCAATCTCTCCTGGCGCATGCGCACCTCCGACATCGAGGGCCGCTCCCGCCAGAGCGGCCGACTGCTGCGCCACCCCTCGAAGCTCTTCAAGCCCGAGGTCGTCCAGGCGCACACCCAGAGCATGGTCAACGTCGACCTGGACCTCGGCTGCATGTACGAGCTGGCCGACGGGTCCAAGGGCGTGGTGCAGCCGCTCGGCAGCTTCTTCGGGTCCCTGAACGCGCCGCCGTACGTGAACCTGAGCGGCGACGACCGGTTCGGCGGGTCGTCCGGCGAGACGATCTTCGTCAACCTCGACCACCGCGACGAGATCAAGCGGCTGCTGTTCTTCGTCTACATCTACGACCAGACGCCGGCCTTCGACCGCACGCACGCCAAGGTGACGCTCTACCCGAGCAACGGGCCCCGGATCGAGATCGAACTGGACGAGCGCGCCCCGCAGGCCCGCTCCTGCGCGGTGTTCACCGTCGAGAAGGTCAAGGACGAGCTGATCGTCCGCCGTGAGGTGAAGTTCGTGTACGGCTTCCAGGCGGAGCTGGACCGGCTGTACGGGTGGGGCCTGCAGTGGGGGCGCGGCTACAAGACCAAGGCCTGACCCGTGGCGTTACGGGCGTCCGGGCGCACGGCCCGGAGCGCGTCGTTACGGGCGGACGAACTGCGGGCCCATCGGCGGCAGCCGGAAGTTCGGGTCCGGGGCGGGCGCCGCGGCCGCCGCGGGCTGGGGATAGCCGTACGCGGGCTGCGGGTAGCCGTAGGCGGGCTGCGGGGACGCCGCCGGCTGGGGGTAGCCGTAGGACGGGACGGGCGCCGGTGGAGTGGTCGGCTGAGGCGGTACGGGGGCGGCCACGGGCCGCTGGACGACCGTCGCGTCGAGCCCCGGGTCGGCGGCGGAGGTGACGGCCGGCGTCTCGCCGCTGTCCCTCCCGGTCCCGGTGCCGGTGCCGGTGCTGCCGTCCGTGCCCGCGCCCGGCCCGTCGTCCGTCCCCGCGTCCGTGCCCTCGTCCACCGAGATCCCGAAGTCGGTGGCGAGCCCGACGAGACCGGTCGGATAGCCCTGCCCCACCGCGCGGAACTTCCAGCCGTCCCCGCGCCGGTACAGCTCGCCGCAGATGATGGCCGTCTCCTCGCCCGTCTCCGCCGTCACGTCGAACACGGCCAGCGGCTCTCCGTCCCCGGAGCCCGCGTCGTACAGCAGGATCCGCAGGTCGGAGACGGACCGGAAGGTGTCGCCGTCCGAGGAGGCCGCGATCACCACCTGGTCGACCGACGGGTCGAGCCCGCCGAGATCGGCCTCGACCGTGTCGGTCAGCCCCTCCGCCACCCGCTTCTTCGGCAGCCGGCGCACCAGCCCCGAGGGGTGGCGCGGCTGGTTGTAGAAAACGAAGTCCTCGTCGGAGCGCACACGACCGTCGGCGCCGAGCAGCAGCGCCGAGGCATCCACGTCAGGGACCCCGGGGCCCGGGGTCCAGCGGAGCACGGCCCGTACGGCCGCGGTGTCGAGAGGGACGTTGGAGCCCTTCAGCATCGCGTGCGTCATGACCGTCATCCTGCCTTCCCGCCCGACCCGCGGACAACGCGGGGGCCGTGGCGATCGGGGAGAGATGCGCCGGATGCGGATGAGTTACCTGGATTTCATGCGCGAAGGGAACTAAGGACACCCGCACCTACGTACTATTACCGGCCACATGTCGTCAGGGCCCGCAGAGGCAGTCGGGGGTATTACATGCGTCATTTCGGGCACATCCCGTCCGCTTCGCGGGCCGGGCTGTTCCTCCAGGAGCCGGCCGAGTTCACCGCCGACTCGCCCGCGAGCACGCTCGCGGTGGCCCTGGGGGCCACCCTCTACAGCCCGGCCACCCGGCCGCGGCTCGCCGACGACGTGCGCAAACAGGCCGCACGCGGGGTCGTCTCCATGGTGCTGTGCCTGGAGGACTCCATCGACGACGCCGATGTGGAGGCCGCCGAGGTCAATCTCGTCCGCCAGTTCGCCGCGCTCGCGGCGGACGACGAACAGACGGCGTCGGCGACACCGGCGCAGCAGCCCCAGGACGTGCCCCTGCTCTTCATCCGGGTCCGGGAGCCCCGCCAGATCACCGATCTCGTCGCGCGGCTCGGCGACTCCGTCCGCCTGCTGTCCGGCTTCGTGCTGCCCAAGTTCACCGAGACGCGCGGACGGGCCTTCCTCGAAGCCCTCACCGTCGCCGAGAAGGCGAGCGGTCGGCGACTTTTCGCCATGCCCGTCCTCGAATCGCCCGAGCTGCTGCACCTGGAGACCCGCGCCGAGACCCTCGCCGGCATCGCCGCGACCGTAGACAAATACCGCGAGCGGGTCCTCGCCCTGAGACTCGGCGTCACCGACTTCTGCTCCGCGTACGGGCTCCGCCGCTCGCCCGACATGACGGCCTACGACGTCCAGCTCGTCGCCCATGTCATCGCCGACGTCGTCAACGTCCTCGGCCGCTCCGACGGCACCGGCTTCACCATCACCGGGCCCGTCTGGGAGTACTTCCGGCTCGGCGAGCGCATGTTCAAGCCCCAGCTGCGCCGCAGCCCCTTCCTGGAGGGCCGCGCGGAGGACCTGCGCACCGCGCTCATCGAGCACGACCTCGACGGGCTGCTGCGCGAGATCGAACTCGACCGGGCCAACGGACTGCTCGGCAAGACCTGCATCCACCCCACCCATGTGGTGCCGGTGCACGCACTCTCCGTGGTCAGCCACGAGGAGTACAGCGACGCCCAGGACATCCTGCGGCCCGAGCGGGGCGGCGGCGGGGTGCTGCGCTCCGCGTACACGAACAAGATGAACGAGGTGAAGCCGCATCGGGCGTGGGCCGAACGGACCCTCCTGCGCGCCGAGGTCTTCGGCGTCGCCCGGGAGGACGTCGGCTTCGTCGATCTGCTCACCGCCGGACTGGCCGGCTGACGGAAGGTGAAGGACGACGTGGTGTGGTCGGGAACGTGGGTCGCGGAGCGACTGGGCGTCGAACTGGTCGGCGGCGAGGAGCTCCCGGGCCTCTTGGGCCTCGCACTGCGCCGCAACCCGAAGCGCGCGCATCTGCTGGTCTCCAACGTGCTCGGCAAGCACGTGCCGCAGCGCCCGAGCGTCGTGTACGGCTCCGGGTTCTCGCTCGGCCTACGCGTGCGCGACCTGCTCGGGCGTGAGGAGGCCGCGCGCAGCGTGGTCGTCGGCTACGCGGAGACCGCCACCGGCCTCGGCCACTCGGTCGCCGACGGTCTCGGCTTCGCGCCCTACCTGCACTCCACCCGGCGCCCCGTCGAGGGCGTGGCGAGCGCGGGCGGCTTCGAGGAGTCCCACTCGCACGCCACCTCGCACCTCCTGCTCCCGGAGGACCCGAAGCTCCTTGCCGGTGACGGCCCGCTGGTCCTCGTCGACGACGAGTTCTCCACCGGCAACACCGTCCTCAACACCATCCGCGACCTGCACGAGCGCTTCCCGCGCGAGCGGTACGTCGTCGTGGCCCTGGTCGACATGCGCTCGGCCGCCGACCTCGGCCGGCTGGCGGGCTTCGCCCAGGAGATCGGCGCCCGCGTGGACCTGGTGACCGGTGCGGCCGGCACCGTACGGCTGCCCGAGGGCGTCCTGGAGAAGGGCCAGGCCCTCGTCGCCGCGCACGAGACCGCTCCCGTCCCGCCGCCCCGGGCGCCCCGCACGGCCCCCGTACGGGTCGAGCTGGGCTGGCCCTCCGCCGTTCCGGACGGGGGCCGCCACGGCTTCTGCGCGCCCCACGCCGTCGCGCTGAACGACGCCCTGCCGGGCATGACCGAGCGCCTGACCGCGGCCCTCGGCGGCGCGCGCCGCGTCCTCGTCCTCGGCTTCGAGGAGCTGATGTACGCGCCGCTGCGGCTCGCCGTCGCCCTGGAGCGCGGCGGCCGGGACGTCTCGTACTCCACCACCACCCGCTCGCCCGTCCTGGCCGTCGACGACCCGGGCTACGCCATACGCACCCGGCTGGTCTTCCCCGCCCATGACACGCCCGCCGACGGACCCGGCGAGCGGTACGCCTACAACGTCGCCGGCGCCGGCTTCGACGCGGTCGTCGCCGTGGTCGACTCCGCCGCCGACACCCCCGAGCTCCACGCCCCGGACGGCCTGCTGGCCCAGCTCGCAGCGCACATCCCGCACGTGGTCCTCGCCGTCGTCCCCTCGTACGTTCCCTCGTACGGCCCCGCTCCCGCCACCGAAGCTCCCGAAAGGAGCTCCATGCTGCCCGAGCCCCTCCGCGGCCCCGCCTTCTCCTCGTACGCGCCCGAGGAGGTCGGCTGGCTGCTCCAGGACCTCTCGGACGTCGAGCTGGAGGCCCCGACCGAGGAGCGCGAGGAGGCGATCCAGAGCGGCGGCGCCCACTACGCCGAGTCGCTGCCGGTCGAATACCAGCCCAGCGACCGGTACCAGGAGCTCTTCCACGCCGCCCTGGAGACCTCCGCCGCCCGCATCGCGCGCGCCGTCGGCAGCGTCACCGAGACCGTCCTCGCCGAGAAGGCCGGCCGGGGGAGCGGCACGCCCGTCCTCGTCTCCCTCGCCCGGGCCGGCACCCCCGTCGGCGTCCTCATGCGCCGCTGGGCCCAGGCCCGCCACGGCCGCGACCTGCCCCACTACGCCGTCTCCATCGTCCGCGGCCGCGGCATCGACGCCAACGCGCTGCGCTGGCTCGCCGCCCACCACGACCCGGCCGACGTCGTCTTCGTCGACGGCTGGACCGGCAAGGGCGCCATCACCCGCGAACTCGCGGAGGCGATCAAGGAGTTCGAGCGCGCCGAGGGGATCACCGGCTTCGACCCGGAGATCGCGGTCCTCGCCGACCCCGGCTCCTGCGTGCGCACCTACGGCACCCGCGAGGACTTCCTCATCCCCTCCGCGTGCCTCAACTCCACCGTCTCCGGCCTGATATCGCGTACGGTCCTGCGCGCCGACCTCGTCGGACCCGACGACTTCCACGGCGGCAAGTTCTACCGCGAGCTGGCCGGCGCCGATGTCTCCAACGACTTCCTCGACGCCGTCGCCGCACGCTTCGACGAGGTCGCCGAGGACGTCGACACCGCCGTCAAGGAGCTGCTCGCCGCCGACCGCACGCCCACCTGGGAGGGCTGGGCGGCCGTCGAGCGCATCAGCGAGGAGTACGGCATCCACGACGTCAACCTGGTCAAGCCCGGCGTCGGCGAGACCACCCGGGTCCTGCTGCGCCGCGTCCCCTGGAAGATCCTCGCCCAGCGCGGCGCGGGGGCCGACCTCGCGCACGTGCGCCTGCTCGCCGAGCAGCGCGGGGTGCCCGTCGAGGAGGTCGACGGACTCCCGTACACCTGCGTGGGACTGATCCACCCCCAGTACACGAGGGGCGCCACGGGCGCCGACGGAAAGGCGGTGGTCTCCCAGTGACCTCGGTGAACAGCTCGGTGAACAGCTCGGCGAACGGCTCCGCTCACGGATCCGTGATGGTCGCGAGCGACCTCGACCGTACGCTGATCTACTCCTCCGCCGCGCTCGCGCTCGGCATGCCCGACGCTCAGGCGCCCCGGCTGCTCAGCATCGAGGTGCACGAGTCCAAGCCGCTGTCGTACATGACCGAGGACGCGGCTGTGCTCCTGGAGCAACTGGCCGGCGAAGCCGTCTTCGTCCCCACGACGACCCGCACCCGCAAGCAGTACCAGCGCATCCAACTCCCCGGCCCCACACCGAAGTACGCGATCTGCGCCAACGGCGGGCACATCCTCGTCGACGGTGTCGCCGACCGCGACTGGCACGAGGCCGTGGTCCGCAGGCTCGCCGAGGAGTGCGCGCCGCTCGCCGAGATCCGCGCGTACTTCACCGCCACCACGGACCTGTCCTGGGTGCGCAAGCACCGGGTCGCCGAGGACCTGTTCGCGTACCTCGTGGTGGAGCGCGAGCGGCTGCCGGAGGAGTGGCTGAAGCGGTTCGGCGAGTGGGCGGACGACCGCGGCTGGACGGTCTCCCTCCAGGGCCGCAAGGTGTACGCCGTGCCGAAGCCGCTCACCAAGAGCGCGGCGATGCACGAGGTCGCCCGCCGCTGCGGCGCCACGCTCACCCTGGCCGCCGGGGACTCCCTCCTCGACGCCGACCTGCTGCTCGCCGCGGACCGGGCCTGGCGGCCCGGCCACGGAGAACTGGCCGACACGGCATGGACCGCCCCGCACCTCGACGTGCTCGCCGAGCGCGGCGTGGCGGCCGGCGAGGAGATCCTGCGCCGCTTCCGGGCGGCCGTGGCCGAACACCGCTCGTCCGTGCCCGCGCAGCTCAAGGGTTCCTCCGCCGCGCTCCCCGACCCGGCCTGAGCAGCCGGGTCCTGAGCCTGACCCCGACGAAGCACAGGACGGCCGCCGCCGCCACGACGAGCACCGCCTTCGAGTAGACCGACACATAGCCGGTGACCTCCTCCCAGTTGTCACCGAGCGCGTAACCGGCCAGCACGAAGGCGGTGTTCCAGATCGCGCTGCCGAGTGTGGTGAAGACGAGGAAGGCGGGCAGCGGCATCCGTTCGACACCGGCCGGCACGGAGATGAGGCTGCGGAAGATCGGCACCATCCGGCCGAAGAACACCGCCTTCATACCGTGCCGGGCGAACCACGCCTCCGTCCGCTCGATGTCCGCGACCTTCAGCAGCGGCAGACGGGCGGCGAGGGCGACGGTACGCTCCCGTCCGAGCAGCGCCCCGACCCCGTACAGCGCGAGCGCGCCGACGACCGAGCCGGCCGTGGTCCAGATCAACGCGGCGAGCAGATCCATCCGCCCGGTCGCGGCCGCGAAGCCCGCGAGCGGCAGGACGACCTCGCTCGGGATCGGCGGGAAGAGGTTCTCGAGGGCGACGGCGAGGCCGGCGCCGGGGGCGCCGAGCGTGTCCATGAGGCTGTTGATCCAGCGTTCCATGGCTTCCACGCTAGGAATCGGGCGGTCGGCGGGGACTGATGGCGGCCGCACGGTGAGGGTGCGGTTTTCCGCAGTGCGGGCGGTGCGGTGCTCCGGCTAGCGTGACGGATCATGACCGACCTCCCCCGGGACCCAGCACGGAACCCCGCCCGCCCGTCGGCCGGAGAGCCGATCCGGTCGCCGGACGGAGAGCCGATCAGGTCGCTGGACGAGCCGATCCGGTCACTGGACGGAGAGCCGATTCGATCGCTGGACGAGCCGATCCGGTCACCGGCCGGAGGGCCGGTCCGGTCACCGGCCGGAGGGCCGGTCCGGTCACCGGCTGGAGAGCCGGTCCGGTCACCGGCCGGAGGGCCGGTCCGGTCACCGGCTGGAGAGCCGATCAGGTCACCGGCCGGAGGGCCGGTCCGGTCACCGGCTGGAGAGCCGATCAGATCGCCCGACGGAGACTTCGCCCGCCTTTCGGACGGTCCGCCGCCCCGCCGGCCGGCCGGAGAGTCCGCCCGCCCATCTGCCGGGGCGCCGGGGCGCCCGTCGGCCCGGGACTCGGGCAGGGGCCGTGCACCCGCTGGGGACGCCGGCCGGCCATCCGCCCGGCCATCCGCCCGGGAGGTGATCGGCCCGTACGTCCTGCGGTGGCTTCGCACGGGCGTCGGACTGGCGCTCGGGGCCGGGACCGCCGTCCTGGAAGTCCTCGGTGTCGTCGTCTGCGGCCTCGCGCTGCTGCCCGTGGTCGTCTGGCCGCGCGGCAGGCAGGCCGTCCTGCGCCCGGTGACCTCGGTCGGCCGCGCACTCGTCCGGCTGGAGCGGAAGCGCCTCGACCGCTGTCTCGACGTCCGGCTCCACGGCGGGTACGAGGACTCCGACGCCCTGCGCTACCTCGCCGCCCGCTGGCCCCTCGGCTTCCTCGGGGCGGTCGTCCTCGGCTGCGCCGCGTACGGCCTCGGCCTCGGCACCTTCGTCTTCTACGGCTGGCTGATCACCGACATCGACCACCCCTGGCTCGTCGCCTTCGGCAGCCTCGGCGGATTCTTCCTGCTCTTCCTCTCCGTCCAGGGAGCTCTCGGCGTCGTCTCCCTGGAGGACCAGTTGGCCCGCCGGCTCCTCGGGCCCAGCCACGCCCACGCGCTGGAGGCGCGGATCGCCCAGCTCGCGACCAGCCGCGCCGAGGTCATGGAGGTCGTGCACGACGAGCGGCGCCGGATCGAGCGCGACCTCCACGACGGCGTACAGCAGCGGCTCGTCGCGCTCGGCATGCTGCTCGGCCGGGCCCGGCGGCTGCGCGCGGGCGACCCGGAGCGCGCGGACGAACTGCTGCTCCAGGCCCACGAGGAGAGCCGCCGCGCGCTCACCGAACTGCGCGAGGTGGCCTGGCGCGTCTACCCGACCGTCCTCGACGAGGCGGGCCTGCGCGCTGCCCTGGAGAGCGTCGCCGAGCGCAGCCCGCTGCCCGTGGGGCTGGCGTACGCGGTGGAACGGCCGCTTCCGAAGGCCGTGGAGACGGTGGCGTACTTCGTCGTATCGGAAGCGGTGACCAATGTGGTCAAGCATGCGGGCGCGACCAGGATCGACGTCCATGTGGCGGTGACGGAAGGGGAGTTGAGCGTGCGGGTGACGGACGACGGGACCGGCGGCGCGGACGCGTCGGGGAGCGGGCTGAGCGGGCTTGCGAGTCGGGCGGCGGCTCTGGACGGGCGGTTCGCCGTGGACAGTCCGGTGGGCGGCCCGACGGTCGTACGGGCGGTGCTGCCGTGCGCGTGATCCTGGCGGAGGACTCGACCCTGCTGCGGGAAGGGCTCGTACGGCTCCTGACCGAGGAGGGCCATGAGGTGACGGCGGCCGTCGGCAACGCGGTCGAACTCCTCGCGGCGGTGGCGGCGGACCCGCCCGACGTGGTCGTCGCGGACGTACGGATGCCGCCGACGCACACGGACGAGGGGCTGCGGGCGGCCCTGGAGATCCGCCGGGAGTGGCCGGGCGTCGGTGTCCTCGTGCTCTCGCAGTACGTGGAGCGGCGGTACGCCACCGAGTTGCTGACCGGCGAATCGGGGGCGGTGGGTTACCTGCTCAAGGACCGGGTGGCGCAGGTCGACGAATTCCTGGACGCGCTGGAGCGGGTGGGGGAGGGGCGGACGGCGTTCGACCCGGAGGTCGTCCGCCGGCTCCTCGTCCGCACCACCCACACCGATCCGTTGTCACGCCTGACGCCGCGCGAGGGGGACGTGCTCGCGGCGATGGCGCAGGGGCACACGAACGCGGCGATCGCCGGGCAGCTGCACGTCTCGCAGAGCGCGGTGGAGAAACACGTCAACGCGATCTTCGACAAGCTGGAGCTGACGGGGCGGGGCGAGGGGTACAGCAGGCGCGTCCTGGCGATCCTGCGCTACCTGGGCAGCTGATCAGCCGCAGCAGCCTCCGCCGCAGCACCCACCGCCGCCACCACCACCGCCGGCGCTTTGGGCGGGTGCGGCCGTACCGCCGACGGCGACGGCCGAGAGCAGCTTGACGGTGTCGTCGTGCCCGGCGGGGCAGGCGGCCGGGGCGGAGGACTCGGCCATGGGGCGGCTGAGTTCGAAGGAGTCGCCGCAGGTGCGGCAGCGGTACTCGTAACGAGGCATACGGACAGGCTAACCGGCGCCGTCAACGATGCCCCGCGCCCCGCTCCTCCCGGATCTGTTCGACGACGCGGGCGGCGGTGGCGCGGACGGCTTCCAGCTCGGTCAGGAAGTGCCAGTAGTCGGGGTGGCGGCCCTCCAGCGTGCCGATCGCCCGGTCGAGCCGTCCCACGGCGTCGTCGAGAGGCCGGGCGTGCCGAGGATCCGGAGTGTTCCGTCCGGCCATCGCCAGCCGCTGGGCATCCCGGATCGCGAACCGGGTCCGGTCGATCTCCTGCTGCGGGTCCTTGGCGACGGCCTCCAGCCGGCGGAGCCGGTCGCCGGCGGCGGAGACGGCTTCGTCGGTGGTGTTGAGCAGGGCGCGGGCCGTGGCGAGCAGACTGGTGGCGTCCGGCCAGCGCTGCTCGTCGCGGGCCTTGGTCGCTTCCCTGAGCTTCTCCTCGGCCTTGCGGACGTTGTCGCCCGCCTGCTCGGGGACGTACTGGAGGTCCTGCCAGCAGGCGGCGGAGAAACGGCGGCGGAGTTCGGACAGGACCGGCTCGACGGCACCGGCCCGGGTGGTGAGCGCCTCGGCGCGGGTACGGAGGGAGACCAGGCGCTTGGAGGTCTCGGCGGCCCGTTCGGGGAGGCGCTCGGCCTCGGCGCGGACGGCTTCGGCGTCGCGCAGGACGCGGTCGGCGCGCTGGAGGGTCTCGGGGACGCCGTGGCGGCCAGCGCCTTCGTTGAGCCGGGTGAGCTCGGGGCCGAGGCCGGCGAGCCGAGCGGCGAGATCATCGGCGCGGAGCCCCGCCTGGCGGGCGTCGTCGAGAGCGGTGCTCGCGTGGCGGAGCGCCTGTCGCGCCCGCTCGACGGCGGGGGCGAGGCGGGCGAGCTGGGTCTCGGCCTTGTCGAGGAGCGGCCCGAGCCCCTGCTCGAACCGGTCCAGCTCACCCTTGACCCGTACGAGCTCGTCCTTGGCCCGGGTGAGCTCGGTGCGGGCGCGGTTGGCGGTGGCGGCGTCGAGCTCGTCGCGGTCGAGGTCGTGGGCGTCGACGGCGGTGATGTAGGCGTGGCTGACGTCGTCGATGCGCTGCCCGAGGGCCGCGAAGCCGTCGATGGCACGCCGGGCGCCGGGCGAGCTGTCGACGGCCGTGATCGTCTCGATGGAGATGCGCAGATCACGCTGGGCGGTGTCGAGCTCGTAGAACGCGGCGGCCGCGGCGTCCTTGGCAGCCTGCGCCTCGGCCCGCTGGCTCTCGCCACGCCCACCGAACCAGCGTCGGGTGCCGCCGCCGGCGAAGGCGGCGGGAAGGAGGGCGACAGCGAGCAGCGGCAGCATGAGCGCAACCCGCCCGACTCCTGCCCCGGCTGTCGTCCGGCGTCCTGATCCCGCCGATCGATCCGATCCGGCTGATCCGGCTGATCCCGCCCCCGTCACGGCGCTCGTGTATCCGCCCCTCGCGTGAGTCGCCGCCACGTCCCTCTCCCGTGCTGTGTCCGCCCTGCCCGGTCTGGTTCATTCTCCCACCAGGTAAGGACGAACACACGGGCCCGTCAGTTCGCGCTGCGGACGACGACTTCCCCGTTGTCGCTGCGGGCGGTCACGACGTGCGCGCTGCCCTTCTGGGTCGGCACGTCGATCCGGACGCTTCCGTTGTCGCTGCGCCCGTCGACGTCGTACGAGGCGGTGGGCAGGGCGATGTCGATCTCCCCGTTGTCGCTGACGGCGTCCACGCGCCCGGGCACGGCGCTCAGCGCGATCCGCACGGTCCCGTTGTCGGACCGCGCGACGACCTGCCCGGACGTCGTGCCGCCCTCGACGAGGACCTCGCCGTTGCTGCTGGTCAGATCGAGCGCGCCGGAGGCATTGCGGACGATGACGGCACCGTTGTCGGACTTCACCTTCAGCGGGGTGTCGAACCCGTCGGCGGTCACCTGACCGTTGTCGTCCTCGACGGTGACGGCGACGCCGCGCGGCACCTGGATCCGGTGCACGGAGTCGCAGTCACTGGCGACGGCGTCACACTCCACCCGCAGGGTGAGCCGCCCACCCTCCAGCCGCCAGGTGGCCTCGGGCCCGTTGCCCATGAACACCCACCCGTCGACCTGCCGGCTGACCCGCACGTCCTTGATGTCGGCGGGCACGATCTCCAGGGTGGAGTTGTCGGAGTCGACGGTGAGCGACTCCCCGGAGAAGGCGAAACTCTTCTCCTCGACGGGCGCCCCCTCGACATCGGCGCTCCCGCACCCACTGACAGAGAGGGCGACGACGACGGCCCCGCCGACGGCGAGGAGCGTACGGATGCGGCGACGAGCGGCCATGACGATCGAACCCCCAGGTAAAGCGCTGACTGTCCCGCCACGGTACGCACCCCACCCACCCCCGTACGATCCGGTAACCCCACCACCCGATGGTGGGGCTACCCCCCGGACGGATCGGTTTGCGGGACCCACCCGTGGGCCATGTACGCTGTTGCCTCATTCCACGGGTGCGTAGCTCAGGGGTAGAGCGCTGCTCTTACAAAGCAGATGTCGGCGGTTCGAAACCGTCCGCGCCCACCAGTACAAAGGCCCCCGCAGCGTCTCGCTGCGGGGGCCTTTGACGGTAGAGGCTGACGGCAGTCTCACTCGGGACGGCGCCGGCGGAGCAGCCGGTCCATGTGCCCCATCGCCTCCCTGCGACGCTCGTCGGAGACGTGCGTGTAGATGTTCATCGTGACGGCGATCTGCGAGTGCCCCAGGATCTCCATCACGACCCGCGCCGGCACGCCCGCGGCGAACAGGAGCGTCGCGCAACCGTGCCGTGCGTCGTGCAGCCGGATCCGGGGGAGCCCAGCCGCCTCCGTGATGCGCTGGAACGAGCGGCTGAGGTTCATCGGCTCGATCGTGCGACCGGTACGCGTCGTGAAGACGTAGTCACTGGCCTGCCAGTCCTGCCCCGCGGCGAGCCGCTGCGCGGCCTGCCGTAGCCGTTGCCAGCGGAGCGGGGGCACGCACATGAGGGGGAGAGGAACGACGCGGGTACGGCGGTTCTTCGTGGAGTCCGCGTAGGGCTCGTTCTGCACCCGCTGGATCTGGTTCCGCACCGTGAGCGTGCGACGTTCCAGGTCGATGTCCGACCAGCGCAGCCCTAGCACCTCCCCGCGCCGCAGCCCGAGAGCGACGGCGAGGACGAACGCCGCGTACAGCGCGTCCCCCCTCGCCACCTCCAGGAAGGCCGTCGTCTGCTCCAAGTCCCACGGCTTCAGCTCCCGCTGCTCCACCCGCGGGGTCGGCACGAGCTTGACCACGTTCCGGCTGATGAGCTCCTCCCGGCAGGCGGCGCTCAGCGCGCTGCGCAGGACGCGGTGAGACTCCTTGGCAGTGGCCGGTGACGCCTGGGTCGAGACGGCGGCGAGCATCCGGCGTACGTCGGCCGCCCCCAGGTTCTCCAGGCGCTTGGCCCCGATGTTGGGGATCGGGTAGAGGCGGACGTGGGTCTCGTACTTCGCGTACGTCGTCTTCTTGCGGTCGTCCTTAACGAACTGCTCCAGCCAGTACGGCAGCCACTCGGAGAGCTTGGCCGAGCGGGTCGGGGTCGGGATGCCCTGGCGGTCCCGCAGGACGAGTACCTGGCGCTTGGCGTCGCACTCGTACCAAGTGGCTCCGTAGACCGTCTTCCTCTTGCGGGTGCCATCGGGCTGGGGGACGTACACACGGGCTTCGTAACGCCCGTCCTTGCGCTGCCAGATGCTGCCGGCGCCGTTCGGGTTCCTCTTGCTTGCCATCAGGCAGCTTCCTCCAACTGGGTCTGGATAAAGGCGCGGAGAGATTCGGTGGGTACGCGGCGGCAGCGGCCGACCTTGATGCTCTTGAGCTGGCGTGAGCGGACGAGGTCGTAGACCTTGCTGCGACTGAGCTTCAGGGCAGCCATGACTTCGGGAACGGTCACGGCTGTGTGGCTGGTCGGGATCTGGGTCGTCAAGGCGGTGCCTCCTTGGCAGCAGGCCTCCGATGTAGCGGTGCTGAGCTACTCGCACAGCTTGGGGGCGGTGAGGATTGCGTGGGGCAGGTCGTGCTGGCCGTCGAGGTACCCCAGCGGGGCGAAGAAGGTGGAGTGACATTGCTCTGGGTCGTGACTCATCGCGACTCAGATCGGCCCGGAGGACGGGTTGAGACTGATCCCGGAGTAGATGGCGACCTGTCGGCCGTATGCGTCCCGGGGCGGGTGCGGCGGAGCTGTGGGACAACGGAGAGGAGGTTGCGGCCGAGGAGCTGCTTCGTGCCGATGGACTTCACGCCGTTGTCCTCCGCCCACTCCCGCCATGTGGTCCACAGAACGTCGACGGGCACTTCGCATGTGGGGCCGGTGGTGCAGTTGATGGGTGGGGAACCACGATGTAGCCCGGGCGAGTGCACAAGGTGCGGGTCAGGGAGTGCCTCCGGCGGGGGCGCTCAGGCTCCGGGATGGCGGGGGCTCCGATTGCGGGTGCCGGCCGCGGATGGTTGAGGCGGGGAACTCCCATCCCGTCTGCCGTCGACCCAGGACAAGCCGAGCAGACACGGCACAGGGCGTCCGCTCCACGTACGTGTGGGTCGGCGGCAGACGGGATGGGAGTTGAGGGAAGTGGTTGGCAGGGAAAGGTGGGCGGGGAGGGGCGCGAACTCCGGGCGCCTGAACACTGCTTGCCGCCAGGACGGGGACGTGGGAAGCTGAGGGCAGCTTCGGCATGCCACAAAACGCTCTCTTCTCATGAAGGGGGCGTTTCTGGTTTCTGGGCAGACTTGTCAGGAGCCACGCTGCCGTGCCCAACTCATGGCACCGGATCCCCTGCCGGGCCGCACCGCCGACGACTGGACCAACTTCGCTTAGAAGAGGGGGGCTTGACGCTCTGACCTGCCCGAGCGTAGCGTCCCCCATACTGCGATACCCGCATGCTTATGGCCGCTTACCTCCTGATCTCTGCCGCTGCCATGAAGGGGGACGATGAGCCAAACACCGGACGCCATCCTGGTGGGTGTCGATCTCGCCGCCCACTACGCGGGGCGACCCGAGAGCACGATTCGCCGGTGGGCCAGCGAAGGGCGCATCACTACATACGGCCACGGGCGTGGCAAGGTCCGGTACAACCTTCTAGAACTCCCCCATGCCGTAGAAGATGAGTTGACTGGCGAGCGAATCCCAGGTCAGGCACCCCCCGTTCCTCCTGAGCGACGCGGACGCATCAGCTAGCAACGAACTCAGAGCGATCAGCCACTGATCACACCTCTGCACTCCTGAGCCCGAGCCATCGCTCGGGCTTTTTTCATGCCCGGAAAGACGGGCCCGCCTTCCCTCCCTCGTGAGCTAGCCAGAGAGCCCACGTGGGCTCGGAGAGGTATGTCATGCGACTGCCCTTGTCTTCAGCTGCCGTTAGTGGCAGTGCGGGTTTTGCTGCCCTGCTGGCCGACACCCCATGGTGGCTGGTGTTCTTGGTTCTCCTGTTCACCGCGGCTGCTCTGCCGACGACCTCAGAGTTCCGCGCTTGGAGAAAGCAGAGGTCAGTGCAGGAACTCGAACGCGCGGAACTCGAGATGCGGCGCCAGCAGAACCGGACGTTCCTCGCGCTGCAAAGTCGTACAGAGCGGGCGATCCAGCAGCTTCCCCCAGGCCAAGACCAGGTCACGGCCTACTTGGAGCTGCTCGCAAGATCCAGGGACAATGCGCAACCCGCTCCAGCCACAGACCCAGGCGAAGGACCCGGCGGATCACCGTGATGCCGCTGAGTTCCGTGCAGCTCGACCTACGAACGAGGTACTTCGCGGCGAGGGGTGCGCCAGTCGCGGAATCCTGGAGACGAGGGTCCAGCCCGGGCTGCGGCGGAGCGCTACCCCGGTCCGGTGGCACGGGTAGAGCTGGAAGCGGTCGGTGCTCCGTGTCGTCACACGGCATTGGCCCCGCCTCTGCCGAGAGCGGGCGCAACCGGGATCTAGACCCCGGAAATTCGCCGCCGCGGCGGGGGCGCATGGGCCAACGACGGATCGTTTCTTCGGTGAAGAGGCTCACCTCTCAGGGTGATGCCCGGCACGGCCTGGGGCTGGTACCCGTATGTCTCCACTATCACAGGGCCGACAGTGCACGGCCTGCTCTCCGGTCCTGCGCCCGATAGGCGCGGGTTCCACGGAACGCGCACCTGCCACACCTGAACGCCAACAATCGAAACGGACACCCTGTGATCACCAAGCAAACGGCACCTGTGCGCTATTGGTTTCTCTCCGTGCTTATTGTCGTCGTCCTCCTGGCGGAAGTCGGCCTCTTCATGTGGAGCAGCATCCACGACGTACTGGAATTCGGAAAGGATCAGGTTGTCTCGACGCTCCTCAGGTTCCTGATCGTAGCCCTCAATACTGTTGCTCTGATCCAGATGTACCACGGGAGCGCTTTCGCTGGCTTTCTGAGAAGAATCCGTCGACGCCTGCTAGGAAGGGCCCGCCAGCCGCGCGGGCCGAGCGCTACTGGTGCTAGCATCCGGACGTTCCGGAGGGCGCGTCGCCACCCCTCGCACCGTCTGCATACAAGCGCCACCTCCAGTGGCGGGGCGAGGAATCCCTGGCATCAACCCATCGTGTTGCTGTCACAGGCCGCTGCTCTGCCCATGCTCTTCATTCCCATCTGGATCGACTCGCACAGCCCGGACCGCGACTGGGCGTGGTTGGCCCTCGCATTCGCCCTCTTCCTGTGTACCGTCGTCGTCCTGGCGAGTGCCGCAGTACATGGGCATGTGAATTTCGGCTGGGTGGCGCTCGGTGCCCTGCTTCCGCTTCTAGGCTTTGCCCAGTGGGCGTATCTGACCTTCTATAAACCCGTACACGAACGCCCCAGGGTAGATGTTTCCACCAAGCTGGAGAAAATTAACGCATCGCGTGGGGTCACTCGAGTCCGCGGCGCTGTAACGCTGAAGAACAACGGTGAGGCATCAGCGGAAACGCTGGGTGCGATTTATGTGATCACGGGACATCGGGTGGAGTCGGCGGAGGGAATGAGCGCTCACGAAGCGAGCGGCAGGTTGGACCTGTCGGAACCAAACCATCGACACTTCGGGAGCTTTGCATCATTGCTCAGCTTCGACGACTTGCTGGTCGCCGGGGAATCTTTGGCGCCAGGGGAAACGCGGACACACTCGTTCGTCTTCGATGCAGACGAGAGCAAGCAAAACATCGTGCGACTGACTGCATACATTTCTATGTCTACGCCTACCGGAGATTCCAGTCC
The DNA here is from genome assembly GCF_042731085.1 of Streptomyces sp. NPDC059875. Classification (NCBI taxonomy): domain Bacteria; kingdom Bacillati; phylum Actinomycetota; class Actinomycetes; order Kitasatosporales; family Streptomycetaceae; genus Streptomyces; species Streptomyces sp. NPDC059875. The sequence goes on along the minus strand of NZ_JBHWJZ010000005.1, from coordinate 147,272 downwards.
CCGGGAATGTGTGCCGGCTCCTCCCAAACCAAATGTCTGCACGCGAACAAACTTTGCGCCCACCAGCTTGGCCAGAGAAAAGCTGGGCGACGAACCCTTCGCCCACACGACGGTGCACTTCGACGAGATGCAGGCGAAGCCTCCAGCCAACCCATACCTGTCCACCACATTTGGATCCGGAAATCAGGAGGAAGGCGAGTCAGTGCAGAACATCGACCCGCTCGTTCGAGATCAGTTTACGCAGTCCATTACAGAACTCCGCTTGGATCCATGAGGGCAGGGGCCCACTTCTGCCCGACCACCGCCCTACCCCCGGACGCACGGGCCTGCGGCCAGCGCCCCGCTGAAGTAGCTCTTCGCCGCGAGGCGCGAGCTCTCTCGACCAACCGCAGGGCCCCGGGCTGGGATTCCCCCACGACCACAGCCCTCTTTGCGAACACGTGGGTAGAACCCGATACGCTCCTTCACCTGGAGAGTGCCTCCGGCTGGTGCGGGAACAAAGACCTCGGCGTACCTCAATCTCGCTGGCCAGAGGCGCCTTCTGCTTGCGTGATCACCAGCCGGACAGTCCACGTCGTGAAAGCGCGAAGCTAAGGCTTGTCACGTATAGCGCTGTGACCTGGGAGATCGGTCGGCGGTACTGTCGGCCGATGGAGTCTGAGAAGTCGAACGAGTGCCAGCTTCATGGTGCTGGGGTGAGCGCGCAGAGCTTGGTGGGTCGTCGGCTCGCGGAGGTCGTCGGCTCGTGGCACTTGTACGGCAGTGATGGCCCCGCGGGCCCGCTGGATGTGTGGCTGATCGATGACCGGGGTGCCGCCATCCACCTCACGCACGCTCCGGCATTCGCCCCACTCACACGCCTGCGGTGATGCTCACGAAGTGGCGCTTCGGGATGGAAAGCCTTCCGGCCTATGAACTCACGAAGTCATTTCGCCTGCTCGTCGCCCTCTTCGGCATCGCTGACACCCGCAGGCGGGCGCTGTACTGCGCCGGCGGATGCGGTCACGCATGGCACAACCTGTCAGCTCAGCCGCAGGATCCAACCTAGGGCTACTTCCTGCCCTGGTTCTTGATCCGGTCTGAGGCTTACTTGGTGCACGGACTCTGACCTGCGGTCGAGCGGTCAGCGGTTGTCATCCTTGGCCGCCCTCGGCCGCCCCTCCACGGCCCACGGACGGACCCGGTTACCCGGTCAACTCCTCCCGTAGTGCCGCCTCCATCGCCGTTAGCTTGTCCCAAACGTCATCAAGCGGCACTGGATCAGACGTTCGCTGAGCACGTTGCAAGATCCGTGGCTGAGCTTTTGGGAACGCTTGGTGAGCTTCTCTTACAGCCTTTCGCGATGGGGGCTGGGCCATCAGCGAAGCCTCCATGGCCATTGTGATTGCCTTGGTCCGAGTCTCCGAGAGGGTGCCGTCGTTCTCGTCCCGCCAGATCCCCACCAGGGCGTCATGCCATCCGTACATGGCCATGAGAAGGTCTCGGTACAACTCCCTCTTCTCGGTCAGCCAACGGATCTTGACTTCCTGTGATCGCTGCTCTCGGAAGAGTCGTAGCTGGCCTCGTTGAGCAAGCCATGCGCCGGCAAACCCGGTCGCGGCACCGATGCTCGTGCCCATCAGTCCTACCAAGGCTGCGTCCATGCTGGATTTCCTAGCAGAGATCGTTTCCGGGCACGGCCCGAACTCCGAGGTCGGTGGCCTCACTGCGTGCTGGCGCTGCCGGGGATACCGGCCCGCCGGCCTCCGTCGACTACTTGCCCCGGCTCCCATCCCGTCTGCCGTCGACCCACACGTATGTGGAGCGGGCGCGGCTCCTGGCGTCCAGGTGGAGCTCGTCACTGTACGAATGACCTGGACGCCAGGACCGTATCTGCTCGGCTCTGCCTGGGTCGTGCGGAGAGTCTTGCGCACGTAGGGCGGGCCCGAAGCATCCGCACCTAACGAGGCCGCCGACTCGCGCCGGCAGTCAGGGGGTGAACCGATCGAATGCATCCGGGGCGGCCCCGCCTGGGTGAGTACGTCGTGGGCGTAGCCCCACGGGGCGTCTATGGCCCGCAGCGAGAGCGCGATTACCCAGGCGTCGAAGGGTGCACATGACCACTCAAGTGCACCGACTTGCCGTCACAGACTGCCGTCAGACCAGCGCAGGGCCACGGCGCTTAGAAGGGACTTGGCCGTTCCGGCCGCCACGTGGCGCTGACCTGCTGCTTAGCCGCCGCCTGGGGCACCGCCGTTGATCTCTTCTCGCGTATTCACCGGAGGCCGTCGTTCCGGCAGTCCGCTGAGCATGTTCCATCTAGTTTCTGATTTATGCGCGGACGGTTTCGAACCGCCGACATCTGCTTTGTAAGTTCGCCCAACCGCGTCGCCAGCCTCACAGCCACGCTCGTGGTCAAGCGCCAAGAGACCACCGCCGTCCAGGGGTTGTGGTGGTCTCTTCATCGCACGCCGCCTGAGTGGCGATCTGAGACGCGATGAGTCGCAGTCGGTGTCCCCACCAGTAGGAAGTACGACGAAGGCCCAGGTCACCGGTACTGAACCGGGAGCCTGGGCCTTGTTCGTTCCTCAGCCGGGGAGGCGGGGGAGAGGTACCTGTCAGTTACGGGTCATGTCCCCTGGTGTGGTGTAGCGGCGGGGCAGCTCTCTGCCCTGGGTGGTCAGCAACCTGTCGTGGTGCCCGTCGCGTCAAGTGGCGATGGCATGGACCGTCGCGTGCGCCGGGCCCAGGAGGCGGTTCGCGATGAAGGTGATCCATGGGCTCTTTGCGGCTCGATCGCGATCGGCCGCTGTGGTTGCGGTACTTCGCTGCCGTACCGCCTCATGCCTCGTGAAGTGTGGCCGCCGACGACTGCGACTTGAACATGTTCAAACTCCGTGCCAGGGTACGGCGTGGGTTCTTGAGCCCATCGGTCGCGCATGCGGCCTGCGGAACCCACTAGGGGTGGAGTGTGTTGCGTTCCTGTCGTACTGCGCTGATCTTGCTCGCCATGGCCCTTGCTCTCACGGCCTGCGGCAGGCTCTACGACCTGCCGCCGCCTGAGGGCGAACCGGTCGTTCTGAAGCCGGCCGAACTTGCGACCACGTGGACCGATGCCGACGGCGGCACCCTCACGCTGAAGCAGGACGGGACGTTCATCGCCGATAAGGTCTGCATCGCCGTCGGCTGGTACGAGGGTTTGACCTGGTCCGGAATAGGCACCTGGGAGCGAGGCTCCAACAAGAAGCAAAGCTTCGTCGGTGTGACCTTCGACGCCGCTCACCCCGAAACGGGTGAGCGGGAGCCCGACTCCTACGCCGCCTTGAGGCAAGGCAAGGTCCTGAAGCTCTGGGCCGCCGTCGGCGATCCGGACCACGATTATCCGAACTGCGTCCTGACCAGCCCGGCGAGTTGACCCGGTTGCCGCGCGGCCGGGTGAAAGGTGCACATGGTCCGGGACGGCGCCGGTGCGGCGTTTGATCTCGCGGTTGGTGCGTTCCAGCGGGTTGGTGGGCTGGATCTTTTCCAGTGCTGCTGGGGGAAGTCGGCGAAGGCGGTGAGGTCCTCTTTCGCCTCCAGCAGCATGGTTTTGACCTTGGCGAACTGCCTGCCGAGGGCAAAGATGGTGCGGATGTTCGCGCACGCATGCCTCCATCACCACCGCATACAAGGCCCGGTCGATCCGGCGGCGGCGCTCCAGCAGCGAGGGATGAAGCTCCCCGTCCGGATCTTCGTGATCGCCAGCTCCACACGTCGGCCTGCGTGGTCAGCGTCTTCTCGCGGTGCCCGTTGCGCCAGGTGGTGCGGGACTCCATGTGCTCGTTCCACTCGGCGCCGATCCGGGCGGTGGCCTCCGCCTCGATCAGCTCCTGCAGAATGCGCTCGCACACCGCGCGGATTGTCTCGACTTCATCCGCCGCAACAGGTCGGACTGGGACAAGGCCTGTTCGGGGGCACGAACCGGAGCAGCGGAAGCACCTGCAGGGCGCACCGACCCAGGCTCACCGCCTTGATCCCTTACACCGCGACAGGGGACACGATCCCGGCGACACGTCGCTGTTGCAGATGAACGGGGTACGACGGCAGGCGACGGGCGAGACGCATTTGGTGTGCTCAGCCCTCATGCGCTTGAGTGTCCACGTCAAATCGGTAATGAGTGCGAGGGGTTGACGTTGAGTAAGGCAGCACGGGGGATCGCGGCCGGAGTGGCGCTGATGGCCGTACTGACGGCGTGTGGTGGTTCGGGCGACGGCCTGGATGCCTTCCGTGGGGACGGTGACAAGCCTCCGGTCACGCTGACACCGGACATGGTCCGCACCGCCCTCCCCAGCAAGGCGAGCGCCCCCAAGGGCTTCGAGGGCGACGACATCGAGGTCGAGGTCGGCGACGAGGCCGTCGAGGCGTGCACCGGATCGACCGAGTCCAACTGCGGCGGGCTGCTCAGTATGGGCGGCACCGACTTCGACACGGATGACAGCGGCCGGAGCGACAGCTCCGAATACAACGGTGAGGTCGTCTTCGGCATCCTGGCCTTCCAGAGCCCGGACGACGCCAGAGCCACGTACAAGGCCCTGGTCACCGAGGAGCGCAGCAAGGCCGAGCAGGGCGGAGAGAAGGCGAAGCCGGTGGAGATCGACGCGGGCGCCGAGGAGACCGAAGCCTTCGAGGACGCCGACGGCGAGACCATGGTCATGATGCGGATCGGCAGCGTCGTCGCAGTGGTGAACGGCGACGGCACCTTCGTGGAGAAGCCGAACTACAACGACTTCGCGAAACTCCAGATCGACCGGCTGAAGAAGACCGCCGAGGGCATGAACCCCGACGCGTGATCCGCCCAGCCTCCACAGCTCCGGTCCGCGCGGCCGCCGGGCCGGGGCGGAGGCCGGGCGCACCCGAGGAGGGAAGGGGCCGGTGTACGCGGTTGGCTGTCGTCGGCAGCGGCCAGTGCTACCAGCAGCAGGGAGAGTGGAGAGCCCGCGCGCAGGCGGATCGAAAGAAGAAGGAAGCCGAGGCGAAGAAGCAGGAGCTTCGGAAGAAGAAGCGGTCCTGGTGGTGACCAGCGTCTGACATCCACGGCTGACATCAACCAGGGTGGACGCGGGCGGCTCAGGCGGTCGGCAGTGGCGGGCGTCGTGCCAGATGCGTGCCAGATGCGTGCCGGATGCCTGCCGGACTCCCGCCGACCTCCACTTCGGCGCGGCCCAGTACGACGCCGAACTGGCGCGCGCCGCGATGACTGACGTGACCGGATGGGGCAGGCTGCCGCCGTCCGCCAAGCGGACGTCCAAGCTGACAAGCTCAGGGCCGCGGGGGACGCTGCCGTAGAGGTAGACGCTGTGGAGCGTCCCGCTGCCGAAGGGCTCGGCGGCGACGGGGCGAGCGCCGTCGGCGCCCGGTCCCGTGGGCCTTCGCGGTTCGGCCTTCGTCCGTCCATGGGGTCGCTGTGGCGTGAGGAGTTGACCTCCTGGGCGTGCGGGCTATGTACTCCGAGGCATGGATGAGGTGGGGGATGCCCCGGAGGTCGGGGTCGAGGGTGTGGGTGCCGGAGGGGCGATGACTCCGCAGGCGTACATCGAGAGTCGGCTCGTGCAGTACCAGGAGTGGTACGACCGCAAGGCCACCAGGATGAAGGCCATGCACCTGCGGATGCGGACCGTGTCCGTCGTCGGGGGTGCGCTCGTGCCCGTGTTGGTCAATCTCGATCTGTCGTTCGCGAGGTTCACCGCCACCGCGCTCAGTCTGATCGTCGTCGCGTCCGTGTCGCTGGAGAGCGTGTACCGCTATCGGGAGCAGTGGAAGAACTACCGCTCGACCGAGCAGCTGCTCGGGCACGAGCGGGTCTACTTCGCCGCCAAGGTGGGGCCGTACCACAACCTTTCGGACCGTGACTGCTTCACGACCTTAGTCGCCAGAGTCGAGAAGGCCATCGCCAGCGAGAACTCGGCCACCCTCAACGTCATGACCCTCGGCGGGCAGGTCAACGCCGATGTTCAGCAGAACGGTGTACCCGCGCCCAGGACCGAGCCGGCCGGGGGAAGCTGATGGACGGCGACGCGCTGCGGATCACTGTGCTCGGGTCCGCCACCCCCTACCCCCGGCCCGGGAACCCCTGTTCCGGGTATCTCGTCGAGGGCGGCGGCGTTCGCGTGTGGGTGGACGCCGGCAGTGGGGCGCTCGGGGAGTTGCAGCGGTACGTCGGGCTCGGGGAGATCGACGCGGTGTGGATCTCGCACCTGCACGCCGACCACAGCGCCGACTTGCTCACCGCGTACTACGGGCTCCTCTACGCCGACATCCGGCTCGACGCGCCCGTTCCCCTCTACGGGCCGCCCGGCACCGCCGACCGGCTTGCCGGGTTCCTGACCAACGAGCCGCGGCGCAGTCCCGTCGAAGACGCCTTCGCCGTCGAGGAGTTGTACGACGGTCACGAGGCGCGGGTCGGCGGGCTGAGTCTGCGCAGCCGGGCCGTCGAGCACGGCGGGATGCCTGCCTATGGGGTGCGGATCGAGGACGCCGAAGGGCGCCGGATCGCGTACTCGGGCGACTGCGAGCCCTGTCCGGAGCTCACTGAACTCGCCCGTGACTGCGAGCTGTTCGTCTGCGAGGCCGACGGCGAGGGTCCCGGGCACCACTCCGCCGAGCAGGCGGGGCGGACGGCCGCCGACGCCCGCGTCGGGAGGCTCGTCGTGACGCATGTGGGGCCCGGGATCGAGCCCGAGCAGGCCGTGGTGCGGGCCGGCGGACCGTTCGCGGGCGAGGTCGAGTACGCCGCGCCCGGTCGGGTCTTCGCCGTCACGCGTCGAAGTCGTACTCCAGGACGTACGACGCCGAGTCCAGCGTCATCTCGTTGAGCTCCACCGCAACTCCCTTGTCCGTGAAGGCCGTACGGCCGATCAGGATCACCGGAGTCCCGAACTCCAGGCCCAGCCGGGTGGATTCGTCGGCCGTGGGCATCCGGCAGCGGATCTCCTCGCGGAAGTGGACCGGCTGGTGGCCGAGTTCGGTCAGGCGCGCGTAGGTGCCGCCGGGGCCCGTGTCGGGGGTGGCGATCGGGGTGTTCTCGGCGAGGGCGGCCGGGAGGTACGAGACGGAGAGCAGGACCGGCTTGTCGTCCAGGACGAAGCGGCGGCTGCGGACGCAGACCGGGGAGTCCGGCGGCAGGCCGAGCGCTCCGGCGATCCGTGTGCTCGCCGCCGCCTCGCCGACCTCGATCTGGTCGACCACCAGCGCCCGGTCCTCGATGTCCGCCGACCAGACCGAGCGTCCCGTGCCCCAGTGGTCCTGCGCGAGCCGTGGGATGCCCCGCCGGCGCAGCGGGCGGAAGGAGCGGACGAAGACTCCGGCGCCCTTGCGGGCCTCCGTCAGGCCCTCGTTGCGCAGCACGGACAGGGCCTGGCGGGCCGTCATCCGGGCCACGTCGTACGTGGTCATCAGATCGTTCTCGCCGGGGAGCCGGTCGCCGGGGGCGAAGGCGCCTGACTGGATGGCGGTTCTCAACTCGTCGGCGATGCGCTGGTACTTGGGCCGACGACCGCTGTCCTGGTCAGTCATGGGTGGACCACTCCCTTCGTCTTGCGGGACACCCTACGGCGCGCTCGGACGAGCGGATGCACGCGTGTGCGCCGACCTGTGCGGCCGATCCATCCATCGGGGGACATCTCTAGAGATACGTTGACAGGGAGGGGGCAGGGGGTTTCTCTGGGTGTATCTCTAGAGATCTGGGACTCCGGGATTCCGGGACGGAGGGGATTCGTGCAGCCTTTGCCCGAGGTCGGTGACCTCGTCCGTGACACCGCCACCGGGCGGGTCGGCTTCTACGTGGACAGCGTCGCCGGCCGGTTTCTGATCCGGCCCGTCAACGGCGGCTGCGAGTGGGAGGCCGAACCCGGGGACGTACAGCTCGCCACGCCCCTGCGCGAGCTGCGGGTGCGCGCCGCGGAGATCAACGCGAGGAGCAGGCGCGGCCTCGGAAGCTGACGTTGTCGCCTCGCGGGCTGACGTTGCCGCCTCGGAAGCTGAGGTCGTCGCCTCGGGCTGACAACGCCGCTTCGGAAGCCGAGGTCGCCGCTTCGGACGCTGACGTCGCCGCTTCGGACGCTGACGTCGTCGCTCCGGGAAGCTGACGTTGTCGGTGGGGCGCGCAACACTGGAGGCATGTGCCGCAGCATCAAGACCCTCCGACCGCCCGCCCTGCCCGACGAGGCCACCGAGGAGGACATCCGCGCCGCCGCCCTGCAGTACGTCCGCAAGGTCTCCGGCTTCCACCACCCCGCCGCGCACAACCGCGAGGTGTTCGACCTGGCCGTGGACGAGATCGCCGCGGCGACGGAACGGCTCCTCGACGGCCTTGAGGTGCGCGGGCTCAGGAAGCGGGCGCAGGTGCGGGAGCCGCAGCCGGACGCCGTATGACGTAGACGGCCAGCGTGCCCGCCAGGAAGAGCGCGAGGATCGAGACCCCCGCGCTGATCCAGGTCGCGCCCAGCCACAGCCCGCCGAACCAGCCGAGCGCCACGCTGTAGCTAGCCCAGGCCACGCCCGCGAGCGCCGACCACGGCAGGAACTCCACGATCCGGCGCCGCGCCGCGCCCGCGCCCAGCGAGACCACCGAGCGGCCCGCCGGGGCGAACCGGGCGATCACCACGAGCAGCCCGCCGCCGCGCGCGAGCGCCGCGCCGAGACGTTCCTGCGCGCGGGTCAGCCGCCGTGACCGGGCGATCGCCCGGTCCAGCCGGGCCCCGCCGCGCCAGGCCAGCCGGTACGCGACGAAGTCGCCGAGGACCGAGGCCGTGGCCGCACAGAGGAGGAGGGGGAGGACGGAGGGGACGTCCGGTGAGGCCGCCGTGGCGGTCGCCGCCGCCGTCGCGGCCGTGATCACCAGGATTCCGCTCGGCAGCACCGGCAGGAAGACGTCGAGAAGTACCGACGTGGCCACCGCCGCGTAGATCCACGGGCCCGCGGTCAATGACCTCAGTGACCCCATGCTGTCGAGCACGTTCACAGCGCCAGAGCCTACGCGGGGCCGGGGGACGAAAACGGGGCAGGGGCCGGAAACCGCACAAGCGGATTCCGACCCCTGCCCCGTGGCGGGTGCGCGGGCGTCACGCGGCGACCGGCGCGCCCTTCTTCTCGCGCTCCCCGGCCTCGGCGCCGCGGGCCCCGCGGGCCCCGAAGAGCCGGTCGAGCGCCAGGGCGCCCGGGCCGGTGAAGGTGATCAGCAGGAACGCCCAGCAGAACAGGGCCGCGGACTCGCCGCTGTTCTGGAGCGGGAAGAGCGCCTCGGGCTGGTGGACCTTGAAGTACGCGTACGCCATCGAGCCGGAGGCGAGGAACGCGGCGGTACGGGTGCCCAGGCCGACCAGCACCAGCACACCCGCGACGAGCTGGATCACGGCCGCGTACCAGCCGGGCCAGGTGCCGGCGGGCACGGTGCCACCGCCCATCGCGCCGCCGAGGACGCCGAAGAGCGAGGCGGCGCCGTGGCAGGCGAAGAGCAGACCTATGACGATGCGGAACAGGCCGAGCGCGTACGGCTGGACCTGGTTCAGGCGGTTCGCCAGGTTGTTCATGGGGAGGGGGACTCCTTCGGTCGGGTCCGCTTGCGGGGAAACGGAACGTGGGGGACGGAACCGATGAGGTCGTCAGGTTAGGCACCCCTCAGTAGTACTTGCAAGTTCAACATTCGGTCATTCGGTGATCTGTGGCGAGCGTCACGCCGGCCCGCGGGCGTCGCCGAAAACCCCGCCGAGTCGGTGTACGACGCCGCCCGGCAGGACTGGCGCTGGGACTCGGTGGACGACCGTCGTCTCTACCTGGCGCGACTGATCCAGGAGCTCGGGTTGGCGTTGGATCCGGCGATCGCCCTGCCGGCCGGAGACGAGGACCAGGGCGAGCGGGCCTGCCGCACGCTGGAGTTGCCGGCCCCGGCGGGTTCGGCCGAGGCGCGCGAAGCGCTGCGGGCGCACATCCGGGAGGGTGAGCACTGGGCCTCGGAGCGGCGGGCGGCCCGTGGGTACTGCCGGGGCTCGTGCGTGCGGTCGAGCGTCTGGGCGACCGATGAGCGGCCCGCCGCCCCGAGGTCCCTGGTGAGCTTGTACAGATCCCAGGAGTCCGGGTCGCCGATGTACTGGAAGAGGCTGGGGCGGTCCTCCGGGGCCCGGGTCGGGCTCAACTGTCGCTGAGTGTCCGTTCGTCGACGGTCACCAGGCGGCCGCCCCGGCGGGCCTGGGTGAGGGTCAGGTGGGCCGTGCGGCCGTGCAGGGTGAGGGTCATCAGCTGGTTGCCGAACCAGGGGCCGCCCGTTCTGCGCCAGTCGACCGGGGGGCGGGGCGCGCGGCCGTGGCGGGCGAGGGCGCGGCCCAGTCGGCGGCCCGCCGCGCTCCAGCCGAAGCGGAAGCCCAGGCGGACCGGGAGCGGGATCGCGTTGTGGAGGGGAGAGCAGGTCAACTGCGTCACCCGCGCCTCGGGTCGCTCCTTGGGCCAGCGCGGCTCCGCCACGTACGCGTGGTGGACGTCGCCCGACAGGACGCACACCGTCGCCGGCGCCTCCGGGCCGCTGCCCGCCTCGGCGAGCAGGCGCGTCAGGGCCTCGAACGACGACGGGAACGCCGCCCAGTGCTCCAGGTCCGCCCGCTGCCGCAGATCCTCCGCGAACCGCGCCCACCGCCCGTCCGGTCCGCCGCGCTCGCCCCGGCACAGCGCCGCGTTCCAGGACTCCGCGTCATGGATCAGCGACGGCAGCAGCCAGGGCAGCGAGGTGCCCACGAGGAGATGGTCGTACGAGCCCCGGTCGGCCAGCGCCTGCTCCCGCACCCACGCCGCCTCGGCCTCGTCCAGCATCGCCCGCCCGTCCTCCCGCAGGACGCGGGCCGCCCGGGTGTCGATCATCAGCAGCCGGGTCCGGCCGAAGTCCCTGCGGTAACTCCAGCGCACGCACGCCGGATCGGCGTCCGCCTCCGCCACGAACCGCCGCAGCGCGTCCGTGCCGTCGGGCGTGGCGCACACCTCGGCGTACAGGGGGTCGGCCGCCAGCTCCGCAGGGGAGAGATTGCCGAGGTGCTGGTACACCCAGTACGACATCAGCCCGCTCAGCACCCGCTCGCTCCACCAGTGCGTGGCGCGCATCCGCCGCAGCCAGGCCGCGCTCGTGTTCCAGTCGTCGATGACGTCGTGATCGTCGAAGATCATGCAGCTCGGGACGGTGGAGAGCAGCCAGCCGACCTCGGGGTCCTGCCAGGACTCGTCGTAGAGCCGGGTGTACTCCTCGTACTCCCCGACCTCCGTGCCCGGCGGGTCGCGTGGGTCCCGGCGGGCGGCGAGCCAGCGGCGGGTGGCGGTGGAGGTCTCGTCCGCGTACACCTGGTCGCCCAACAGAAGGAGTACGTCGGGGCGTTCGGCGTCCGGGTGGGTCACCAGATGCGTCGCGAGGGTGTCGAGGGCGTCCGGCCCCACCGGGTCGTGGCCCGTCGCGGGCTTCGCCGCCCAGCGGCACGAGCCGAACGCCACCCGCACACCGTCGCCGGGCGCCGGGGTGCGGATGGTGCTCGGTGGGAAGCGGGAGTCGGGCAGGGGCCAGACCGGGCGGCCGTCGAGCCGTATCTCGTACTCCGTCGTCGTGCCGGGCGTCAGGCCGGTCACCGGGATCACGGCGTAGTGGTGGCCGGCGATCTGGAAGGTGCGCGTGCTGCCGCCGCCGCCGGACGCGCACCGCGCCTCTGCCGTGCACGGGCGGTCGGCCTCGATCCAGATCGTCGCGGAGTCGCCCGTCACCCCGTCGACGTACCGCAGCAGTGGTCCGATTCTGAGCCCGGCCGCCATCGTGATCCCCCTCCGTCGTCCCGCCGTACGGTACGGAACGACGGAGGGGTGCAGGAAGCCTTCTCAGCAGCCGTTCAGGACCGACTGGAGGGCGCTCTTCTCGGCCGAGTCCACGCTCAGGCCCCAGTAGTACTTCGTGTGCACCCAGGCGCGGGCGTAGGTGCAGCGGTACGAGGTGCGCGACGGCAGCCACTCGGCGGGGTCGAGGTCGCCCTTGGCCTGGTTGACGTTGTCCGTCACGGCGATGAGCTGCGGGCGGGTCAGGTCGTTGGCGAACTGCTGGCGCTTGGCCGTCGTCCAGGAGTTCGCGCCGGAGCGCCAGGCCTCGGCGAGCGCCACGACGTGGTCGATGTCGAGGTCGGAGGCGGCGGTCCAGGTCGCGCCGTCGTACTCGGAGTACCAAGTGCCGCTGACCGCGGCGCAGCTGGAGTCCTGGACGACGTTCACGCCGTCGCGCTTGAGGACGGTCTCGCGGGTGTTGCAGGCACCGGAGACGGTGCTCCAGTGCGGGAAGAGGTCCCGGCTGTAGCCCGAGGAGGAACCTTCCGCCTTGACCGTGAGGGAGGTGAGGTAGGTACGGGCGGTGGCCGCGCTGACCGGGGTCGGCATGGCGGCCTGCGCGGTGGGGGCCGTGGCGAGGAGACCGGTGACGGAGAGGGCGGCGGTGGCGGCGAGTACGGTCGTGCGACGGGCTATTCGACGCGCGTAGACGCTTGCGGCAAGCATGCGAACTCCCTTGTTGTGGGGGGCCTTGACCGGGTCGTCCCCGGGCGGGTGCCGGACGGCCCGGTCATCGTGGCGGCGCCAGGTTTCGGTGGGGGGTGCGCCAGGTAACAGAGTGGCGACATGGGCACGTCACATCAAGGGGTATGACGGAACGACAGTTCCGTTTTCCGGCCCTAGGGTTGGTGCGTGCTTCTGGAAGTGAACATCACCTTTGGGGTGGTTCTCGCCGTTCTGCTCGCCGTGGCCGCGGGCGTCGTCGCTCTCGCTCGCCTCGGGCGCGCCCGCGACACCCTGGTCGCGGGCGGGCGTGCGGCGGTCCAGCTGGTCGTGGTGGCGCTGGTGATCGGCTGGGTGATGCGGTATCTGCCGCTGCTGCTGGGATTCCTGCTGCTGATGTACGGGGTGGCGGTGTGGACCGCCGGGCGGCGGGTGGTGCCGCGCCCGGGGCGCGGCTGGTGGTGGGCCGGCGTGCCGATCGCGGCGGGGGTGGTGCCGGTGGTCGGCGTGCTCGTGCTCACCGGGCTCGTACCGGTGCGGGGCGTGGCGCTCATCCCGGTGACCGGCATCCTCATCGGCGGCGCGCTGACGGCCACCGTGCTCGGCGGGCGGCGCGCGCTGGACGAACTGCAGACGCGGCGGGGCGAGGTGGAGGCGGGGCTCGCCCTCGGGCTTGCCGAGCGGGAGGCGCGCCTGGAGGTGGCGCGGAGGGCCGCGTCGGACGCGCTGCTGCCGGGGCTCGACCAGACGCGGACGGTGGGGCTCGTTACGCTGCCGGGCGCGTTCGTGGGGATGCTATTGGGCGGGGCGTCGCCGTGGGAGGCGGGGGCGGTCCAACTCTTCGTGCTGGTCGCGCTGCTGGTGGTCCAGGCGGTGGCGGTGGCGGCGGTCCTGGAGCTGGTGGCGAGGGGCGTGTTCGTACGGGGGTAGGGGGCGGTGCGTCGTTCAAGTGGCGTTCGGCTCAGGGGCCGTGCCCGTACCGGGCGGGCGTTACGCCGGGAACGCCGCCCGGATCAGGGCCCGTGCCCGTACCGGGCGGGCGTTACGCCGGGAACGCCGCCCGGATCAAGGCGCCCGCGCCCGTACCGCGTCAGCGTTGCGCCGGGAACGACACCCTCAGCGTGCCGTCCGACAGCGGCTCGACCGTGACGTCCGTGAGGTCCATGACGTGGACGTCCGGGGCGAAGGCCGCCGCCCGCGGGCCCACGCCCACCACGCGCATCCCCGCCGTGCGCCCCGCCTGGATGCCGGCCTCGGAGTCCTCGAAGACCACGCAGTCGGCCGGGTCGAAGCCCAGTTCCGCCGCGCCCTTGAGGAAGCCCTCCGGGTCCGGCTTGCTCGCGCCGACCCGCTCCGCGGTGACCCGGGTCTCCGGCATCCGCAGCCCCGCCGCGCCCATCCGGGCCTGGGCGAGGGCCTCGTCCGCCGAGGTCACCAGGGCGTGCGGGAGGCCGTCGATGGCGGCCATGAAGGCCGGGGCGCCCGGGACGGGCACGACGCCGTCGAGGTCGGCGGTCTCCTCCGCCAGCATCGCCCGGTTGTCCGCGTGGTTCTGCTCCATGGGCCGCTCGGGGAGGAGGACGGCCATCGTCGCGTACCCCTGGCGGCCGTGGACCACCTTGAGCGCCTGCTCGGGGTCCAGTCCGTGTCGGACGGCCCAGCGGCGCCAGCAGCGCTCGACGACGGCGTCCGAGTTGACGAGGGTGCCATCCATGTCCAGAAGGAGGGCGCGGGTCGTGAGCGTTGCCGGGGTGGTGGCGGGCATCGACGGTCTCCAGAAGGGGTGGGAGGAGAACAGAGCGGTCCCGCCCGCCGGTCAGGGAGTGCGGGCGGGGCCACTTTGTTTCTCCACGATACAAAACGGGGTGCCGTCTCCGCCAATCCGTCCCGTATCGCGGACCGCGGGCCTCGCACCGCAGGCCTCGGACCTCAGACCGCAGGCCCCAGTCGGTGGCCTCAGCCGGTGGTCTCCGCCTCGAGCGCACGGCGCGTCTCCGGTCCGTACACGCCCTCCTCGTCCTCCTGGATGTACTGCCACTCCTGGTACCACTCGACCGCGCGCCTCACCTGTCTGGAGTACTCGCCGTCGATCCGGCCGTCGTACGCGTAGACCTGGGTGAGCCGCCGCTGCAGCTCCTCCACCTCGGCCCCGGAGTCGCCGTAGCGCAGGGTCGGGCCCGGTGTGGCCTGCGTGGGTGCGGGCGGGGTGGTGGGTGCGGTGGTGGTCCGGGTGGCCGAGGGGGACGGCGGTGTGGCCGGCGCGCTGGTGGTGGCCTGCGCGGTCCGGGTGGCCGACGGCGAGGGGGAAGTCGAGGCGGAGCGCGAGGGCGAGGGTGAGGTCGAGGCGGAGGCTGAGGTGGACGGCGGGGTCGACGGCTCCTCCGAGACGGCGACGTTCTCCGACGCGCTCGTGGTGACCGTGGGTACGGCCGCGCGGTCGTCCGTCGTGCCGTCGTCCAGCAGGCCGCCCGCGACGGCCGCCGTCGCGATGACCGCGACCGCGACGGCCGCCGCGAGCGCCACGAGAGCGCCACGCCGGCGCGTGGCCGGCCGCGGCTCTGGCTCGGCGTACCCGTCGGGCCCGACGTAGGAGTCGTAGCCGTCGTACGCGACGGCATCCGGGGCAGGCCCCGCGGCGATCCCCGGCAGGAGCAGCGGCATGGTCTCGGCGTGGTCCCCGGCCGCCGGCGCCACCGGCTGCCCCGACAGGGCTTCAGATGCGGGCGCAGCCGGCCCGGGTATCGGTGCGGGCGCGGGCGGGGCCGGCGGCGCCTCGTACGGGCCCGGTTCCGGCGCGTCCAAGGTCACGTACGGCCGGATCCGCAACGGGTCGAAGTCCTCCGCCGCGGCGATCTCCGCCTGGAGGCAGGCCGCGCAGCCCGGTCTTCTCTCGTCGCCGCATTCAGGACAGACGTGTCCGCTCATGGTGTGTCCCCTCCCCGGTTCACCTGGCAGCGATTATGCAGGCCGCCCCTGTCCGTCACCTGAACAGCCGTTCCCCTCGGGAGGCCATGAGGGGACATAACTATCAGGATGGGGATGAACGGACCCCCGAGGACACCCCCGGAGATGCCCATGGCCCAGGAAGTACGCACGCCGGACGTCGGCGGCGACCCCGCGCCTGGGGAGGGGCGGAGTCGCCGCAGCATCGTCGTCGCGATCGGTGCGCTGCTGCTCGGCATGCTGCTCGCCGCACTCGACCAGACCATCGTCTCCACCGCCCTGCCGACCATCGTCAGCGAACTCGGCGGCATGGAGCACCTCTCCTGGGTCGTCACCGCGTACATGCTCGCGGCCACCGCCGCGACGCCTCTCTGGGGCAAGCTCGGCGACCAGTACGGCCGCAAGAAGCTCTTCCAGACCGCCATCGTCATCTTCCTCGTCGGCTCCGTCCTCTGCGGCATCGCGCAGGACATGCCGCAGCTCATCGGGTTCCGCGCCCTCCAGGGTCTCGGCGGCGGCGGTCTCATGGTCCTGTCGATGGCCATCGTCGGCGACCTCGTCCCGCCGCGGGAACGCGGCAAGTACCAAGGGATGTTCGGCGCCGTCTTCGGTACGACCAGCGTCCTCGGGCCGCTGCTCGGCGGGCTGTTCACCGAACACCTCTCCTGGCGCTGGGTCTTCTACATCAACCTGCCCATCGGCATCGTCGCCCTCTTCGTGATCGCCGCCGTGCTGCACATCCCGGTACGCGGCACCCGGCACACCATCGACTACCTCGGCACCTTCCTCATCGCCTCGGTCGCCACCTGCCTCGTCCTCGTCGCCTCCCTCGGCGGCAGCACCTGGGACTGGGGCTCCCCGCAGATCATCGGGCTCGCCGTCCTCGGCGCCGTGCTCCTGGTGTGGTTCGTGTACGTCGAGAAGCGCGCCGCCGAGCCCGTCCTGCCCCTGAACCTGTTCCGGATCCGGACCTTCACCCTCGTCTCGGTCATCAGCTTCGTCGTGGGCTTCGCGATGTTCGGCGCGATGACCTATCTGCCGACCTTCCTCCAGGTCGTCCAGGGCGTCACCCCGACCATGTCCGGCGTCCACATGCTGCCGATGGTGCTCGGCCTGTTCATCATGTCCACCGCCTCCGGCCAGATCGTCTCCCGCACCGGGCGCTGGAAGGTCTTCCCGATCGTGGGCACCGCCCTCACCGCGCTCGGGCTGCTGCTGCTCAACGAGCTCACGGAGAACAGCTCCACGTGGGAGATGAGCGCCTACTTCTTCGTCTTCGGCGCCGGCCTCGGCCTGGTCATCCAGGTCCTCGTCCTCGTCGTGCAGAACGCCGTCTCGTACCAGGACCTCGGAGTCGCCACCTCCGGTGCGACCTTCTTCCGGTCCATCGGCGCCTCGTTCGGCGTCGCCGTCTTCGGCACGATCTTCACCAACCGGCTCGACACCAAGCTGGACGACGTCCTCGCCGGACAGCAGCTGCCTCCGGGGATCGGCCCCGAACAGATCGCGGCCGACCCGCGCGCCATCGACGCGCTCCCGCCCGAGCTGCGGACCCAGGTCCTGCACGCGTACGCGACGTCCATCACCGACGTCTTCCTCTACGCGGCGCCCGTCGTCCTCGTCGCCTTCGTGGTCGCCTGGTTCCTCAAGGAGGACAAGCTGCGCGGCTCGGTCACCGCCCCCGACACCAGCCAGACCCTGGCCTCCAACCCGGTGGAGCGGTCTTCGTACGACGAGTGCGCCCGCGCCCTGTCCGTGCTCGGCTCACGCGAGGGACGCAAGGCGATCTACGAGAAGATCACCGCGAGGGCCGGGCTCGATCTGCTGCCCGCCGCGAGCTGGCTGCTGCTGCGGATCCGCCGCCACGGGACCGTGGAACCGGCCCGGCTCGCCGAGACCACCCCCGTACCGCTGCGGGCCATCACCGAGGCGTCCCGTCAGGTCGAGACGCGGCGGCTCGCGCGCCGGGAGGGGCTGCAGCTGATCCTCACCGACGAGGGCGTCGAGACCGCGGCCAAGCTGGCGAAGGCGCGCGAGGAGTCGCTCGCCGAACTGCTGGGGGACTGGTGGGGACCGGACCGGCCCACGGACCTCGTCCAGCTCGTGGAGGAGCTGACGGCCGAGCTGAGCGGCTCGGACGCGGAGCGGCCGCACCTGCCCGAGCCGCCCCGCGACCACCACGCCTGAGGATCCCCAGGGCCTGTCCGACCCTGATCCGCCGGACAGGCCCTAGAGCTCCTTGCCGTACCAGATGTCCATGTACGGGCCCTCGCAGTACGCCGGGATCTCCGCGTAGCCGTGGCGGGTGTACAGCGTGCGTGCCTCGATGAGGTCGAGGCGGGTGTTGAGGACCATTCGGCGCGCGCCCAGTGCACGCGCGGCGTCCTCCAAGTGCCCCAGCAGCGCCCCCGCGCCGCCCTTGCCGCGGAACGCATGGCGCAGGAACACCCGGGTCAGTTCGGCGCGTTCCTCGTCGAGGAGCAGCACGCCACCGCAGCCGGCCGCCTTGCCCTCGTACCGGGCCACCAGGAACCGGCCGGTGGGCGGCGCCAGGAGCTCGACCCCGTCGTTCGTCAGCCCCTCGTCGATCTCGGCCTCGGTCGCCGGTCGCTGCCAGTAGCGGCTCGCCACGTCGTCGTAGTAGTCGCGTCGTAGGGCCGTCGCGTCCGGGGTGTCGACGCGCTCGGGGGAGAAGATCCAGGTCATGCGCGCCATTGTGGGCGCGCACGACCGCGGCTCGCCGCCGAATTACTTCGGGGAGGCCTGCTGGACGACCTCGAACGACCAGAGCGTGGAGCCGGTGGCCGCCGGCTTGGGCCGGTCCTCGGCGGAGCCGCCTCCGTGGGCCGCCTTCATGGAACCGTTCATCCAGTTCTGGAAGTCCTCCTCACTGCGCCAGCGGGTGTACACCAGGTACTGGTCCGTACCCTCCACGGGGCGCAGCAGCTCGAACCACTCGAAGCCGTCGGAGCCCTCCACGGCGCCGGCCCGGGAAGCGAAGCGCTGCTCGAGCACCTCACGCTGTTCGGCCGGCACGGTCAGGACGTTGATCTTCACGATGCTCATGAAGGGCAGGATATGACCGGCACGGATCTGGTGACGCATACGGGTGCGATCCGGGCGCTGGCCGAGCGCTGGGTGCCGCGCCTCGGCGACGACGACTTCGTCGTCTCTCCCGCCGGGCTGTGGCTGGCGCTGGGCGCCGTGGCCTCCGGGGCGCGGGGGCGGACCGGCGAGGAACTGGGGGCGCTGCTCGGGGTCGACGGGGAGGCGGCCGCCGAGGCCGTGACCCTCGCCGGGCGCCGGCTCGCGGCCATGGACGGGGTCGCGGTGGCGACCGGCATGTGGAGCACGATGCCGGTGCTCGACGCCTTCCGGCGCGGGCTGCCCGAGGTGCACTTCGGGGTGCTGCCCGGCGCGGCCTACTTCGCGCTGCCCGACGAGGTCTTCGGGGCGACGGACGACATGTCCTTCGGGGAGCTCGCCGAAGACGCGCAGCCCGAGCTCGACGCGTGGGTACGGGAGGCCACCGGCGGGCGGATCCAGCGGTTGCCGCTCGCTCTGGACGGCTCCGAAGACCTCGTCCTGCTCAACGCGCTCGCCCTCAGCGCCTCCTGGCTGACCGCCTTCCCAGGGCACCTCACCCACGACGCGCCCTTCACCGACGGGTACGGCGACAGCCGGCCCGTACCGACCATGCGGCAGCGGATCCCGGCCGCCTGGGTCTGGTACGTGGACGGCGTCACCGTCGTCGAGCTGCCCTGCGCCGGTGGCGAGGCCGCACGGGTGCGGTTCGTGCTCGGTCCGGAGGGCGCCGGGCCGGTCGAGGTGCTGCCCGCCGCCTGGGCGGGGCCCCGTGAGCGAAGGCCGCTCACGGCGGACTCCGCCGACCTGGCCCTGCCGCGCTTCACGCTCCGTACGAAGACCGACGCGAAGGAGCACCTGGCGGCGCTCGGCATCACCCGGGCGCAGCGCCCCGGGGCCGACTTCTCGGGACTCTCCGCGGCCGACCTGTACATCGCCGAGGTCGTGCAGGAGGCGCTGGTCGAGATTGCCGAGAAGGGGGTCGAGGCGGCCGCCGTCACCCAGGTGACGATGACCCGCAGCGCGGCCCCGCCCCGCCACGAGGTGGTGGAGCGGATCGCGTTCGACCGGCCCTTCGGGGTCGTGGTGCTCGACGGCGAGGGCGAGGTACCGCTGTTCGTCGGCTGGCGCAACCGCGCGGGGAAGGGCTGACCCGGTTCACTCCTGACGGCGCCCCGTTCGTCCCCCGTGGCTACTCCACCACGCGGGCGAGCAGCAGCCCGTCGTACCCCTTCACGCCCACCGTCTGGAACGCCGTCGCGTCCAAGCGGGGCTCGCGCGAGATCAGTTCGAACATCGCGCGGGTGCCGGTGATCGCCGGGTCGTCCGGGTGCTCCTCTGCGATCTTCCCGCCGCGCACCACGTTGTCGACGATGATGACCGTGCCGGGGCGGGACAGCTTCAGCGCCCACTCCACGTAGTGCGGGTTGTTCACCTTGTCGGCGTCGATGAAGACCAGGTCGAACGGGCCCGCGCCCTCCGCCTCCAGCTTCGGCAGGGTGTCCAGGGCCGCGCCCGTCCGGACCTCGACGATCGTGTCGAGGCCGGCCCGGGCGATGTTGGCGCGGGCCACGTCCGCGTGGGCCGGGTTGTACTCCAGGCTGATCATCCGGCCGTCGGCGGGCAGCGCCCTGGCCATCCAGATCGTGCTGTACCCGCCGAGCGTGCCGATCTCCAGGACCGTGCGCGCGCCCTGCATCGTGACGAGCAGGTTGAGCAGCTTGCCCTGGTTGGGGGCGACGGCGATCTCGGGGAGCCCGGCGGCGGTGGAGTCGGCGAGCGTGGCGGCGAGCGCCTCGTCGGCCGGAGCGAGCAGATCGGTGAAGTAGCGGTCGACGGTGGTCCATTGATCCTGGGTCATGCGGCCGAACGTACCGCAGGGCGCCCACGTCGGACGCGTACCGCCACGACTGTCCCGGCGACCGCGAGCAGCACGCCGGAGACCGTCAGGAGCCAGACCGGGATCCCGTCGCCGACCGTGAGCAGCCGGTCGGTGTAGATCACCTCCCGGTACGGGGTGTCGGCGACCGTCCGCAGTTCGTGATCCCCGTCGATCCGCGAGGGAACGGGGAACTCTTGGTCCAGGGCAGTCAGATAGACGGGGCGGCCGCCGGTGAGCGCGGCGAGGGCGTCGTCCTTCGTCTCCTCGATCTCGCCCGCGAACCTCACCTCGGGCCGCGAGCCGCCGATGTCGTCGCGCGGCTCCATGCGGTGGTCGGCGAGGACGTACAGGCCGAGGGACTGCGGGGTCTGCGCCAGCCGGGAGAGCCGCATCGGGTAGACGAGCTCGTCGCTGGTGAAGCTGATCCGGAGCGGGGTGAGTTCGCCCCAAAGGGCCGCGCCCGTGGCGTCGGGCGCGAGGCGCACGGCGACGTACTCCCACTTCCGCTCGACGTACGGCGTCAGTTCGGTCGCCAGCCGGTCGGAGAGCTCGAAACCGTTCGTCTCCAGCCAGCCGCTCAGCGCCTTGGGGTCGGTGGCGGTCAGCCGTGCCACGTCGAAGGGGCCGAGCCGCTCGCGCCCGACGACACCGACGTCCGCAGGCGCCTTTCCGGGCGGGGCGGCCCCGGCGCCGTCCACGTCGTCGAGGTCGAAGGGCCAGTCGTGGCCGCGCGGCCAGAAGTAGTGCCGGTCCTTGCGCTCGGGCCGGGTGAGGTCGTCCAGCGCGTCGAAGAGCTCCGGGTCGCCGAGGCTCACCTCCGCCCGGCCGGGCACGGGCATGATCCAGGCGGCCCGCTCGGCGTCCCCGCGCACGGTGAAGCGCATGACGATCTGTTCCGTACGGCCGTCCCAGCGCACGGCCGAGGTCTCCCGGTCGACCCCGATCTGCTGGTTCCGGTCGGGGATCATGGCCCCGCAGCCGCAGGCGTACGCCGGTGCGATCAGTGAGCCGAGCTGGAGCGCGAACAGCGCGACGATCATGGCCAGAATTCTGTGTGTCCCCCGCATGCCGGATCAGACGCGGCAGGGGAAGATCCGGTTCCGGCGCACGGATCGGCGGTTCGGCGGTTCGGCGGAATCGGCGGAATCGGCGGAATCGGCGGATCGGTTCCGTGGATCGGCGGGCCGGCGGGAGGCGGGAGCCCCAGGCGTAGGGGGATGAGCTCCCGCCTCCCGGTCTGTCGGGAGCCTCTGTCAGGAGCCGACCCGGACCTGCAACTCCTTGATTCCGTTCAGCCAGGCCGCGCGCAGCCGCCGCGGATCGCCCGCGAGCCTCAGGTCGGGCAGCACGTCCGCCAGGGCGTTGAAGATGAACTCGATCTCGTTGATGGCGAGCGACTTGCCGAGGCAGAAGTGCGGGCCTCCGCCGCCGAAGCCGAGGTGCGGGTTCGGGTCGCGCGTGATGTCGAAGGTCTCCGGGTTCTCGAAGACCTCGGGGTCGTTGTTGGCGGAGGAGTAGAAGAGTCCGACCCGGTCGCCCTTGCGGATCTTCTGGCCGCCGATCTCGGTGTCCTGGGTCGCGGTCCGCTGGAAGGAGACCACCGGGGTGGCCCAGCGCACGATCTCCTCGGCGGCGGTCGCCGGCCGCTCCCGCTTGAACAGTTCCCACTGGTCGGGGTGGGTGAGGAAGGCGTGCATGCCGTGGCTGATGGCGTTGCGGGTGGTCTCGTTTCCGGCCACCGCGAGGAGGAGCACGAAGAAGCCGAACTCGTCAGAGGAGAGGTTGCCCTGACCCTCGGCGGCGACGAGCTGGGTCACGATGTCCTTGGCCGGGCATTCCTTGCGTTCGGCGGCCAGGTTCATCGAGTACCCGATGAGCTCCATGGCGGCCTCGGCGCCGATCTCCTCGGTGATGGCGTACTCGGGGTCGTCGTACGCGACCATCTTGTTCGACCAGTCGAAGATCCGGGCCCGGTCCTCCTGCGGTACGCCGATGAGTTCGGCGATCGCCTGGAGCGGCAGCTCGACGGCGACCTGGGTGACGAAGTCGAAGGAGCCGTCCGCGCCGGCGTTCCGCTTCGCCTCCTCGACGATCTTCCGGGCGCGCTCGCGCAGGGCGGTCTCCAGGGTCCGGATCGCGCGGGGGGTGAATCCGCGCTGGACGATCTGGCGGACCCGGGTGTGCTCGGGCGGGTCCATGTTGAGCATGATCAGCTTCTGGACCTCGATCTGGTCCCGGGTGATGTGCTCGTTGAAGCGGATGACGGCCGTGTTCTCGGTGGAGGAGAACAACTCGGGGTGGGTGGAGACGTACTTGACGTCCGCGTGCCGGGTGACGGCCCAGTAGCCCTCGTCGTCGAAGCCGGTGATGCCGCGCGGCTGAGGGCACCACCAGACGGGCGCCGTCTGCCGCAGCCGCGCGAACTCCGGGAAGGGGATGCGGCTCTGGAGCAGATCGGGGTCGGTGGCGTCGAACCCTTCGGGGAGGTGAGGGCAGGGCATCGGCAACACACTCCATGTCTGAGGCACGCTTGTCCGCCGCGTGTCTGACGGTCCATCAGAAGGTGTCCGCAAGGTAGTAACGGGTTCTACAACTCGCAAGGGATGCGACGGGAACTGTTGCCGGTAATCGGTGCACGCGGGTGCGTGCACAACCCTTGCGTACCGGCGGTAGCAGTCATAAGACTTCACTCAGAACTAGAACGCGTACTAGTTCCCCGTACCGCCCCCGTCGCGGAGTGCCGGGACACCCCGCCCGGGCGAGGAGAGGACGAGCTCATGGCCGCGGAACCCGTCATCGTCGAAGCAGTACGCACCCCCATCGGCAAGCGCGGAGGCGCGCTCGCCAATCTGCACCCCGCCTACCTCCTGGGCGAGACCTACCGCGAACTCCTCGGGCGCACCGGCATCCACGCCGACTGCGTCGAGCAGATCGTCGGCGGAACCGTCACCCACGCCGGCGAGCAGTCCATGAACCCGGCGCGCAACGCCTGGCTCACCATGGGCCTTCCCTACGAGACCGCCGCCACCACCGTCGACTGCCAGTGCGGCTCCTCGCAGCAGGCGAGCCACATGGTCGCCAACATGATCGCCTCCGGCGTCATCGACATCGGCATCAGCTGCGGAGTGGAGGCCATGTCGCGCGTCCCGCTGGGCTCCGGTTCCAAGCACGGGCCCGGAAAGCCCTGGCCGGACGAGTGGAACGTCGACCTGCCCAACCAGTTCGAGGCCGCCGAGCGCATCGCCCGGCACCGCGGCCTCACCCGCGAACGGGTCGACTCCCTCGGCCTGCTCTCCCAGGAGCGGGCCGCGAACGCCTGGTCCGAGGAGCGGTTCAAGCGCGAGACCTTCGCCGTCCAGGTCCCGACCACCGAGGAGGAGCAGGCCGCGGGGCAGGGCATGTGGCGGCTCGTGGACCGCGACGAGGGCCTGCGCGACACCAGCATGGAGGCGCTCGCCCGGCTCAAGCCGGTCATGCCGACGGCCGTCCACACCGCCGGCAACTCCTCCCAGATCTCCGACGGCGCCTGCGCGCTCATGTGGGCCTCCAAGCGCATGGCCCGCGCCCTCAAGCTCAGGCCCCGCGCCCGGATCGTCGCCCAGGCCCTCGTCGGATCCGACCCGCACTTCCACCTCGACGGACCGATCGACGCCACCCGCGCCGTCCTCGGCAAGGCCGGCATGTCGCTCAAGGACATCGACCTCGTCGAGATCAACGAGGCCTTCGCCTCGGTGGTGCTGAGCTGGGCGCAGGTCTTCGACCAGGACCTCGAGAAGGTCAACGTCAACGGCGGCGGCATCGCGCTCGGCCACCCCGTGGGCGCGACCGGGGCGCGGCTGATCACCACCGCCCTGCACGAGCTGGAGCGTACGGACAAGGAGTTCGCGCTCATCACCATGTGTGCCGGCGGGGCGCTGGCCACCGGCACCATCATCCAGCGGCTCTGACCCGAGGCCCCTTGTTCGGGGCCCCTCGCCCGGGGGCTCTTCGCCCGGGGCCCCTTCCCCCGGGCCCCTCGCCCGGGGCCCTTCGGTGGCCGGAAACGCCGCAGGCCCCGCCCCTCCATGAAGGAGGGCGGGGCCTTGCGAGAGCGCGGGCTGTCGGCGGTGACTCTTAGTACCAGCCGTTGGCCTGCCAGAACGCCCAGGCGGCGTTCGGGGAGCCGTAGCGCTCGTTCATGTAGTTGAGGCCCCACTTGATCTGGGTGGCCGGGTTGGTCTTCCAGTCGGAACCGGCCGAGGACATCTTCGAGGCCGGGAGGGCCTGGACCAGGCCGTAGGCGCCGCTGGACGAGTTGGTGGCGGAGGGATTCCAGCCGGACTCGTGGGCAACGATCTTGCTGAACGCCTGGTACTGCGAAGCCGGAACGATCTGCTTGGCAATCTCCTGCGGAGTCGCGGCCGAAGCCGTGGACGTCGTGCCGAGCACCGCACCGGACGCGCCCAGCAGCACGGCTGCGGACACGGCGAAGGTCTTCTTGCGGGACGAGACACGAGTGGAGAGCGAGCGGAACACGAAGCGACCTAACGTCGGGGACATGGGGTGCGCCGGGCGTTTTCGGCAAGCCGGAACCAGAGCCCGGGGAACCCGGATCCTGCGGGGAATCGGCCTGTCCGAGGAGCTGCGCTGAGCGCTGCTTGCCTGGCGACGTCCACTACAGAACCAGGGCTGGGACGCCACCGCAACGACCCCCTGTACGAAGCGGAGTCGGACCCGCGCCGAACGGCCCGGGGGTCGGGGGTCGGGTGTTTTCGCAGGTCACGTAGGGCTATGGGGGGATTTGGGAGGGTCTGGACCCTCTCCTATTCCACTTCGTACGTGACGTAGGTCCTGTGG
Source organism: Streptomyces sp. NPDC059875 (assembly GCF_042731085.1). Lineage (NCBI taxonomy): Bacteria > Bacillati > Actinomycetota > Actinomycetes > Kitasatosporales > Streptomycetaceae > Streptomyces > Streptomyces sp. NPDC059875. The sequence continues at coordinate 122,011 of NZ_JBHWJZ010000005.1, read as the reverse complement.
GGCGCCTCACCCCGGAGCGGCTTCTCAGGGCCCTCGAATGTGACCTGGGCCTCGAAGTTCGCGCGCCGTGTGGCCCGCCGGAGCGCCTTCAGAAGCGTCCCGCCGACGGTCACCGTGAGGACGACGGTGAGGGTGGCGCGGCCGAGGTCCCAGCCGAGGGAGGTGGCGAGGACGTACGCGAGGAAACGGACCAGGTTCTCGCCGACCGGGTCGCCGGGGACGAACGAGATCCCCGACCCGAGGCCACCCACCGTGACCCAGCCGTACAGATTGGTGACGGTGCCGTACGCGAACGCCGCCACGAACCCGTACGCCGACAGCATCAGCAGCTCGCCCCGGCCCCGGAGCCTCTCCGGCCCCGGCAGCAGACCGGCGCCCATCGTGAACCAGCCCATCGCCAGCATCTGCACCGGCATCCACGGGCCCACACCGCCCGTGAGCAGGGCGGACGCGAACATCGTCACCGCGCCGAGGACGAAACCGAAGCCGGGCCCGAGGACCCGGCCGCTCAGCACCATCAGGAAGAACATCGGCTCCAGGCCGGCCGTCCCGGCCCCGAGCGGCCGCAGCGCCGCCCCCACGGCGGCCAGCACGCCCAGCATCGCGACCGCCTTCGCGTCCATCCCGCAGTCGGCGATCGTGGCGATCACGACCGCGATCAGCAGGGGGAGGAGGGCGGCGAAGAACCAGGGCGCGTCGGCGGCGTGCGTGGTGACGGCCGAGGAGGTGTCCGCGAACAGGGGCCAGCCGATGGCGACCAGCCCGATGAGGGAGACGAGGACGAGCGCGGCGACGGAGCGGGGGGCGAGGCGGATGGGGCGGGTGGGGCGGGTGCTCCCGGCGCTGCTCGCAGCGCTCCTCACAGTGCCTCCCTGACCTGCTCGACCGTGAGCCACGCCTGCGGGGCGAGGATCTTGGCGACCTGCGGCGAGAAGGCGGGGGAGGAGACGACGACCTCGGCAGTCGGCCCGTCCGCGACGACCTCGCCGCCGGCCAGGATCACCACCCGGTGCGCCAGCTCGGCGGCCAGCTCCACGTCGTGCGTGGCGAGCACGATGGCATGGCCGGCGGCGGCGAGCTCGCGCAGATGCGCGACGAGCCGGGCCTTGGCCGCGTAGTCGAGACCGCGGGTCGGCTCGTCGAGGAGGAGGAGCGGGGGACGCCCGGTGAGAACGACGGCCAGCGCGAGCGCGAGGCGCTGCCCCTCGGACAGGTCGCGGGGGTGGGTGTCGTCCGCCACACCCGGCAGCAGCTCGGACACCAGGGCCCGGCACGTCCCGGGCGCGGCGTCCGCGTCGGTGTCGGCGGCGGAGCATTCGGCGGCGACGGTGTCCGCGTACAGCAGATCGCGCGGTTCCTGCGGGACGAGACCCACCTGCCGGATCAGCTCGCGCGGGTCGGTCCGGTGGGGGACGCTGCCGCCGACGAGGAGGGTGCCGGAGGTGGGCGTGATCATGCCGACGAGCGTGTTGAGCAGGGTGGACTTGCCGGCGCCGTTCCGCCCCATGAGCGCGACGGTCTCGCCGGCGGTGACCTGGAGGTCCACGCGCCGCAACGCCTCGACGCGGCCGCGCCGGACGCCGAGGGCGCGGACGTCGACGAGGTGGTCGGTCACGGGGGCCTGGGCGCGGGTGCTGCGCCGCCGGAACAGGGAGATTCCCCCACCCCACCCCTTCCCGAAACCCTGCCGGGGGCTGGTGGCTGGTTGATCACCGGGGCCTGCCGCCCCCGACCCCCACTGAGCGGCAGCTTCGCGCCGCTGGGGTTGGGCATGCGGCCCTGCGGGCTCGGCTGCTTCGCGTCGCTGGGGTTGGGCGTCGGGTCGTGTGGGGTCGGCTGCTTCGCGTCGCTGGGGTTGGGCGTCGGGCCGTGTGGGGTCGGCTGCTTCGCGCCGCTGGGGTTGAGCGTCGGGCCGTGTGGGCTCGGCAGTTTCGTGTCGTGGGGGTTGGGCATCTGGCCCTGCGGGCTCGGCTGCTTCGTGTCGTGGGGGTTGGGCGTCGGGCCGTGCGGGTTCGGCTGCTTCGCGCTGCTGGGGTTGGGGCTCCGGTGCTGCGGGGTCCGCCAGGGCGCGCCGCAGTGGCGAATTCAGCCCCGCCGGCGTTTGAGGCGCGGGGGTCTGGGGGCGGAGCCCCCAGTTACGGGGCGGGGCGGGGTGGGGGAGGAGCCCCGCAGGGGCCTGGTCCTCCAGGCGGGCGCGCAAAGCGGTCGCGCGGCGGCGGGCGTCGCGGACCGTCAGGGGCAGCGGCGTCCAGCCCGCCAGTCGGCCCAGCGCCACCACCGGCGGGTGCACCGGCGAGACGGACATGATGTCGGCGGGCGGGCCCATGACCCCGTCCGGCAGCAGAAGAACCTGGTCCGCGTACTGCACCACCCGCTCCAGGCGGTGCTCGGCCATCAGGACCGTCGTGCCGAGGTCGTGCACCAGCCGTTGCAGCACCGCCAGGACGTCCTCCGCCGCCGCCGGGTCCAGCGCGGACGTCGGCTCGTCGAGGACCAGGACCTTCGGGTGCGGGGTCAGCACCGAGCCGATCGCCACCCGCTGCTGCTGGCCGCCGGAGAGCGTGGCGATCGGCCGGTCGCGGAGCTCCGCGAGGCCCAGCAGGTCCAGGGTCTCCTCCACCCGGCGCCGCATCACCTCCGGCGCGAGGCCCAGCGACTCCATCCCGTACGCCAGCTCGTCCTCGACCGTGTCCGTGACGAAGTGCGCGAGCGGGTCCTGGCCCACCGTGCCGACCACGTCCGCCAGTTCGCGGGGCTTGTGCGTCCGGGTGTCCCGGCCGGCGACCGTGACGCGGCCGCTCAGCGTGCCGCCCGTGAAGTGCGGGACCAGCCCCGACACCGCGCCGAGCAATGTCGACTTGCCGACCCCCGACGGACCGACCAGCAGGACCAGTTCGCCCTCGGGGACCGTCAGGTTCACGTCCCGCAGCGTGGGCGCGCCGGCGTCCCCGTACGTCACCGAGACGTTCTCGAACCGGATCACGAAGACTCCTTCGGCACAGGGGCGACGAACGCGGGCACCAGGCCCACCAGCAACGACACGGCGGGCCACAGCGGCAGTTCCGGCGCCACGAGGGGAACGACCCCGGGATGCAGCGCCTCGTAGGCATGGCTGTTCGCCCAGATCATCAGCGCCGCCACCGCCACGCCCGAACCGGCGACCAGCCACGCCCGCACCCCCCACCGGTCGGGCCGGTACCGGGTCCGGACCGCCCGGAGACCGCCGAGTCGGAGCCCGGCCATGGCCGCGACGAGACCGGCGACGACCAGCGGCAGCCCGTACCCCGCGCCCTGCGCCGCCAGCAGACCGTACGAACCCGCGCACACGCCGAGCAGTCCGCCCAGCGTCAGCACGTTCGTCGTCCGCCGCACGGCCGCCGGCACCTGGGCCGTACGCCCGTACCCGCGCGCGTCCATCGACGCCGCCACCGCGATCGACCGCTCCAGCGCGCCCTCCAGGACGGGCAGACCGATCTGGAGCACCGCCCGGACCCCGCCCGTCGGCCGCCCCCGCAGCCGCCGGGCGGTCCGCAGCCGCACCACGTCGGCGACCATGTTCGGCGCGAAGGTCATCGCCACGACGACGGCGACCCCGGCCTCGTACAGCGCGCCCGGCAGCGACTTGAGCAGCCGCGCCGGGTTGGCGAGCGCGTTCGCCGCGCCCACGCAGATCAACAGGGTCGCCAGCTTCGCCCCGTCGTACACCGCGAAGACCACCTGCTCGGCGGTGACCCGGCCCCCGATCCGTACCCCCTGCGCCCACTCGGGCAACGGCACCTCGGGCAGCGTGAACAACACGGTGGTCCCCGGGATCGCCGAACCCAGGACCATCGAGAAGACCACCCGCAGGAACACCACGAACAGCCCCAGCTTCACGAACGCGCCGTACGAGCGCGCCCAGGGGGCGTCCGTGCGGCGGGCCGCGACGACATAGCCCGCGACCGCGACGATCAGGCCGAGGAGGAGCGGGTTGGTGGTACGGGAGGCGGCCACGGCCAGTCCGAGCGCCCACAGCCACCAGGCGCCGGCGTGCAAGGCGTTGGAGCGGTTCGCCTCCGGGGCACGGATCATGCGCGGCGGCGCGCCTTCCAGATCGCGGCGCCACCGAGCGCGAGGACGGCCGCGCCGCCCACGACGATCCCGGCGGAGGGACCGCCGTCGCCGTCAGCTTCCGCCGCCTTCTGCGGGGCCGTGGGGTTCGCGGAGGGCGTCCCTGCCGCGTCCGAAGGCTTCGACTCCGCCACCTGCTCGCCGCAGCCCTTCGCCGGGTACCCGGCGATCCCGCAGAGCAGCGCCGCGCTGTCGTACCGCAGCGGCTTCACCACCGCGGCCAGTGCCTCCGCGGCCGTCGCCTCCTCGCGGACCTGCGCGCAGCCGACCTTCAGCGGCTCGGCCGGCGGGGTCTCGCCGGGCGGGGCGTCCTGCGGCCCGCCGAAGTCGACGACGACCGCCACCCGCTTGGTGTCCGCCTTCCTCTCGACGCCGGTGCAGACCGTCGTGAAGGAGGGGGCGGCGGAGGGCCGGGAGGCGTCGGCGGAGTCGGTGCTGAGGGCGAAGCGGAATCCGATCGCCTCCCCGTCCGCGGGCCGGGCGGTCGCCGGGCCCTGCGTCGCGTACGCCCACGTCCCGCCGTCGCTCTCCCAGAACGACCAGTACCGGTAGCCGGCGGCCTGCGCGGGAGCGGCGACGGCCAGTGTCAGGGCGACGGAGGCGGCGGCGCCGAGGAGCCTCGCCGCGATCCTCACTTCTTGCGCCCGCTCAGCAGGAAGCCGATCCCGACGCCGACCACCATGCCGATGCCGATGATCCACCACAGGTCGAAGGAGCCGGAGTCCCCGTCCTCCTCGCTCGCCGACGCGGCCGTGGAGGCGGAGGTGGACGGCGAGGTCAGCGGCGCGGGGCCGGTGGCGTTGAGCTCCTTGACGAGGTCGACGGAGCCGAAGGCGCGCGGGTCGGTGCGCATCGCGTTCGCGGCGAGGACCAGCTGGGCGTAGGCGGCGGGCCCGTTCTCCTTCGCCCAGGCGGCGGAGTTCTGCTGCAGCCAGGTGAGCGCCCCCTCGGCCTCCTTCGTGGCGCCGCTCGCGGCGAGCGCGACGACGGCGTCGGCGGTGTTGCCGTAGTCGGGCAGCTCGGTGGGGTCGGTCGCGCCGGGCATCGGCGGCGTGTTCAGGTGACCGGTCCCGGCGAGCGCGCCGGCCAGGTAGGAGGCGCCGTTGCGAGCGGCCCGCTCGATGGTCGGCTTGGTCTCGTCCGTGCAGGTGGGGGTCTGCGCGGGCGACACGGAGCGGGCGGCGACGCTCTTGCCGATCCCGGCGAGCGCGGCGGCCGCGGTGGCGTCGGCGTTCGCGAGGAGCTTGCCGCTCTTGTCGGGCTGGTACGCGAACGCGCCCGCCCCGTCCTTGGTCGCGCAGGGGATGGCGAAGGTGAGCAGCGCGTCGTACGGCGTCCTGCCGTCGGCGGACTTCACGTCGCCCGGCTTCTGGCCCAGCGCGGCGAGGGCGCCGATCACGATGGAGGTGGAGTTGGCGTCGCTCGGACTGCCGGGGTTGTAGCCCCAGCCGCCGTCCTTGTTCTGCACGCCCTTCAGCCAGTTCGCGGCGGACTCGACGGCCTTGCCGAGCTTCTCCTGGTCCGTGCTGCCGGGCTTGACCGCGGCGAGCGCCTGGACCGCGACGGCGGTGGCGTTGGTGTCCAGCATCGTCGCCGGGTCACAGGGCTTCGTCGGGTCCGGGCGGTACGGGGCGAAGGCGCCGCTGTCGCACTGCTGGCCGCCCAGCCAGACCACCGCCTGCTCGGCGGGCTGTATCCCCTGCGTGCGCTGGGCGATGAAGGCGAGCGACTGGCGCCAGACACCGTCGTACGTCGGGTCCTTGGTGCCGTACAGCCCGGCGGGGATCACGGGCTGGGGGGTGGGCGTGGGGGAGGGCGCGGCGGTCGCGGCGGGAGCCATGGCGGTGCAGAGCACCGCGGCGACGGCGAACGCGGCGGCGCCGCGGCGGACGGTGGTCATGCGTGCTGGCCTCTCCTGCGGCCGGGCACCGGCACGCACAAGGCACCAGGCTCGGCTCCGTATTCCTCGACGGTGCCGGCGGTCACGTCCTGGACGGGGCATTCCGACTGACCACCAGGGGTGGCTCACGGTTGCGGGTCAGTGCCGGATTTGCACCGGCTTCCCCCCGTACGGGCATGATGACGACTCGCACACTCTACCGGCCCGTACGCCCTGCGGCCGGTGGGTGCGAGGCGCCTCACACACGGGCTGCCGGGGCACCGGGCGGCTGTGCCATGCTGACTGCTGCTCACGTGACCGCTGTGCACGTGAGTGACGTGGACGGCGTCTCACGGGGGTGCGGAATGCGGCCGTTGACCGAGACCGATCCGCGCCGGGTCGGCGCGTACCGGTTGCTGTACCGCCTGGGGGAGGGCGGCATGGGCTGCGTCTACCTGGGCCGCTCGCCGGGCGGGCGGACGGTCGCCCTCAAGGTCGTGCACGGAGCGCTGGCCGGCGACCCCGGCTTCCGCAAGCGGTTCGCCCGCGAGGTCAGGGCCGCCCAGTCGTTGCGGGGCGCCGGGACGGTGCCCGTCCTGGACGCCGACCCGGAGGCGGCGGTGCCCTGGCTGGCCACCGCGTACGTCCCCGGGCCCGCGCTCTCCGAGGCCGTGATCGCCCACGGGCCGCTGCCCGAGGACGCCCTGTGGCGGCTCCTCTCCGGACTCGCCCACGCTCTCGACGGGGTGCACCGCGCGGGCCTGGTGCACCGGGACGTCAAACCGTCGAACGTGCTGCTCTCCCAGTCCGGACCGCTGCTCATCGACTTCGGCATCGCGCGCTCGGCCGACGAGACGGCGCTGACCGGGACCGGCCTGGTGGTCGGGTCGCCCGGCTACATGTCGCCCGAGCAGGCGGAGGGCAAGCCGATCGGCTCGGCCGCGGACGTCTTCTCCCTCGGCGCGGTCCTGGCCTTCGCGGCGACCGGGCGCGGCCCGTTCGGCGGCGGGTCGGTGGCCGAGCTGCTCTACCGGCTGGTGCACCACGAGCCGGACCTCGACGGAGTCGGGGGCCGCTTCGGGGAGTTGGCACGGGACTGTCTGGCGAAGCGGCCCGAGGACCGGCCGGCGGTCGCCGAACTCGCCGCCGTCGCCGACGAGCACGTGGGGCAGGGTTCCTGGCTGCCGGGTCCGGTCATCGCCGCGATCGCGCAGAAGGCGGAGGAGCTGCTCAACGCGGAGGCGGAGGAGGAGGCCGAGGCCGAGGCCGCGGCGGGGGAGGAAGCGCCGAGGGTGCGGGAGGCGGCCAAGGCCGAGCAGGCAGCCGAGGCGTCGGGGGCGGCCGCGCCGGCGTCGGAGCGCGTCACGACCGTCCTGCCGCCGCGCACCCCGCCGCCCACGGCGGTCCTCCCGGGCCGGGCCGGGACCGGGACCACGAACGGGACGGTGCCGCGCGCCCGGGCCGCTTCGAGACCGTCGTCCGCTCGCGCTCGCGCCGTCAAGGCCCTGACGACGGGGCTGGGCAGGCCGCTGTACGGGCTGTTCTTCCTGGTGCCGATGGTCGCCTTCCTCATCGGCGGAGTCGACCTCATGGACCGGGCGGTGCGGTACCCCTCGCTCTCGGACCAGCAACAAGGCCCCTACCAGTGGGCGATGAACGACTGGTGGCGCTTCCCCGGCACGCTGCTCCTGTTCGGGGCGATGGCGTGGCTCCACGTCTACCGGCGGCGGCTGCTGACCGTCGCCCCCGGCAAGGTCCGGCTGTGGTCGGTCGGGGTCGGCCTCTACTGGATCGCGCTGTGCGTGGTGTCGACCCTGCACGTCCTGTGGTTCATGTTCGTGCACAACGGCACGGAGTACTGGGACGCCGGCGGCCAGCACGTCCTGTGGTGGGTGGCCCTTCCCCTGATGATCCTCGGCGGCGGAACCGCTCCGGTGATCCTCGTGGCCTCTCTCATGCGGATCGGCCGGGCCTGAGGAGTCGGCAGGCGGGCGTCACACCGCCACGTACGCCACCGGGTCCGTACCCTCCGCCGCCTCCGCGCGGCCCAGCTTCACCAGCCGCCGCACATGGGCCTCGGCCTCGCTGACCGCGATGTTCCTGGAGCCGTACGGGATCTGTTCCCAGGGCCGGTTCCACTCCATGCGCTCGGCGAGCTGCCACGGCGTGAGCGGGGTGGCGAGGAGGTCGAGGAGGCCGGTCAGCCGCTCCTCGTGGTGATCGAGCAGCTCCCGCACCCGGCCGGCCGCGTCCGCGAAGGCGTACTGGTGGGCGGGGAGCACCTCGGCCACGCCGAGCCTCCCGATCCGCTCCAGGGAGTCCAGGTAGTCGCCGAGGGGGTCGGTGACCGTGGAGTCGTCCGGGTCCTCGTACAGGCCGATGTGCGGGGTGATCCCGGGCAGCAGATGGTCGCCGGAGAAGAGCCGGCCGTGGCCGGGCAGCCGCGCGGGGTGCTCCTCCTCCAGGTGGAGGCAGACGTGGCCGGGGGTGTGGCCGGGGGTCCAGATCGCGCGCAGCCGCCGCCCGGCGAGGTCGAGGATCTCGCCGGGGACGATCTCGCGGTCGGGGAGGGCCGATCGGAGCCCGGGCAGGGTCCGGGTCCGGCCGCCCGCGCGGGCGGCGAGGAGCGGGGCGATGTGCTCCTCGGGCGCGCCGACCGTGGTCAGTTTGCGGGCGAGGTACTCGAGCCAGGTGCCGGGCTCGGACTCGCGGGTGCGGCGGACGACGGCGGTGTCGGCGGCGTGCATCGCGATCCACGCGCCGGACTCCTCGCGGACCTGCCCCGACAGGCCGTGGTGGTCGGGGTGGTGGTGGGTGATGACGACCCCGTGCACGTCCCGTACGGAGGTCCCGAGCGCGGCGAGCCCGTCGGACAGTTCGGTCCAGGAGGCGGGGTCGTCCCAGCCGGTGTCGATCAGCACGGGCCCGCGGTCGGTGTCGACCACGTGGACCAGGGTGTGGCCGAGCGGGTTGTCGGGGATGGGGACCTGGATCGACCAGACGCCTCCGCCGTGTTCGGTCACCTGCGTCATCGACTCCCCGATCCCGGCCGCTCGATTCCCACGGTTACTGAAACGCGTTCCAATAGTCGCCCAAGTCTACTTCTTTGCAAAGAGGTTGGGCCCCGACACCGACCAGGTCGGTGTCGGGGCCCAGGGGCCCGGTACGGCTCAGACGCCGTTCACGGTGTTGATGACGCCCACGGCGTTGGCGTCGTGCGTCGCCGAGAACAGGTCGTCGTTGATGCGCAGCCCGGTCGTCGCGTCCGAGTTGTAATGGCTGTTGGAGCCGATGATCTGCGGGTTGTAGGCCAGCAGACCGATGAACATCGGGCCGCCGCTGGCGCCCTTGCCCATGTCGCAGTCCATCTTCAGCCGGTCGTCCGTGGGCCACCACGGGTCGGCGTCCTCGGTGTTGCCGCGGCAGAACATCATCCGCTCGGCGTCCATGTCGGTGCGGTGGTAGCCCTCGCCCGGGTAGCCGACGGAGAAGACGTCGTCGTAGTCCGTGACGCTGCCGAACTGGTAGCCCAGCGCGCCGATCGCGTCCTGGATGTTGCCGTAGAGCGCGTCGGGCTTCAGCACGACGGCAGCCATGTCGCCCTCCTGGTAGTCCCGGTAGGCCGTCCAGTCGTTCGGGGCGTACAGGTGGTCGTAGTACCAGGTGCCCCAGGGGCGCTGGCCCTCCGAGGTGCCGTCACCCTTGTAGCCGGGGACGAACTCGATGTTGGTGTACCAGTTGGTGGAGCCACCCCCGGTGCCCAGGTGCACGCAGTGACCCGCGGTCCAGAGGGTGTTCTTGTTGTTCGAGACGATGACCGAGGCGGTGCACGTCCCGTTGGTGCCGTCGGGCTTCGTGAAGAAGAGCTTGCCGACGACCACGTTGGGGACCGAGGTGGAGTACGGCACGTCCTGCGCGACCGCGATCTCGGTCGCCTCCGCGCTCCCTGCCGCCGTCGGGCCGGCGGTGGAAGAGGTGGCCGCGATGGCGGAGATCTGCGGGCTCGTGGTGGGCTGCGCCGCGTCGGCGGCGGCGGAGACGGCCGGGAGGTTCGCGCCGGAGGGCGACGCGGCGAGCCGGTCGGCCTTCTGGCGCTTCGGGCCCGCCTTGAGCATGGGCTCCGGGTTCGCGAGGGCTTCCCTGGTCCGCTCGGGCGTCCAGTAGGCCTTGATCTCCTTCGCCGACTGGGTGCTGACGTGCTTGTCGACCCGGGAGTTCGTGGGGGCCGGGAGCTTCGCGGCGCCGTCCTGGGCCGTCGCCGAGGGGGTGAGCAGGCCTCCGAGGAGGGCTGCGGAGCACGCCGCCACGGCGGCTGCGCGGTGCAGTCTCATGTGTTTCTTTCCGTTGGTCACGCCGCGAAAATGGGCGTGAGCATGTCATTCGATGGCCGGGTGCGTGAGGGCGCGCCCGGGTGGGGGTTCAAGGGGGGCGGAGGGGAGGGGCTGTCCGCGGAGGGGGGGGCTACCAGCAGTCGGGGTCGAAGAGCCCGGACTTCCAGGAGGCGCATGCGCTCACGCCCATGTCGTCGGCCGCCGGGTCCGCGAACCTGATGCGGTCCCGGGACCATCCGCGCTCGATCTCCTCGGCGCTCATCGCCGAGGTGTCGGGCGGGTTCTCTCCGTGCGCGACGAGGAGCTCGCTCCAGGCGCGGATCATCTCGTCCCTGGTCGGCGGTTGCGCGGTGTGGCTGTCCACCGCGGCGTCCTTCTCCTCGGCCGCGACCGCGACTCCCAGGCATCCGCATGCGGCGAGGGCGAGCGCTGCCGCGACGGCCACTCCGCGCCTGCTTGCCATGCCTCACCTGCCGTTTTCCTGATGTCCGCCCTGGAGTCGATCAAGCTATCCCGGGCATGTCGAGGTTCTGTGACCGTTCCGTGCGCGTGAAGTCGATCTTCCGGGTGGACCTTGCCGTGGACTCCTGGGACTGGAACTGGTATCAGTTCTGATGCGGCGTCAGATAATGCCGCCGGGCCGGGTATCGCGACGCGCGGGAGGCAGCAGGCATGACCGAGCTTGTGGAGCACGGAAAGCTGTACATCGGCGGGGAGTTGACCGATCCGCTCGGCGGCGACGTCATCGAGGTGATCTCGCCCCACACCGAGGAGGTCATCGGTCGCGTGCCGCACGCCTCCGAGGCCGATGTCGACCGGGCCGTCGCCGCAGCCCGCGAGGCCTTCGACCGGGGTCCCTGGCCGCGGATGACCGTCGAGGAGCGGATCGAGGTCGTCAGCCGGATCAAGGACGCCATCGCCGTACGCCACGAGGAGATCGCCCGCTCCATCAGCGCGCAGAACGGCTCCCCTTACTCCTGGAGCGTCCTCGCCCAGGCGCTCGGCGCGATGATGGTGTGGGACGCGGCGATCACCGTCGCCCGCGACTATCCGCACGAGGGGCAGCGCGCCGGAGTCCTCGGACCGATCCTGGTGCGGCGCGAGCCGGTGGGCGTGGTCGCGGCGGTCGTGCCGTGGAACGTCCCTCAGTTCACCGCCGCCGCCAAGCTCGGACCCGCGCTCCTCGCCGGCTGCACGGTGGTCCTCAAGCCGTCCCCGGAGTCTCCGCTCGACTCGTACATCCTCGCCGACATCGCGACCGAGGCCGGGCTCCCCGAGGGCGTCCTGTCGATCCTGCCCGCCGACCGCGAGGTCAGCGAGTACCTGGTGGGACACCCCGGCGTCGACAAGGTCTCCTTCACCGGATCGGTCGGGGCCGGAAAGCGCGTGATGGAGGTCGCCTCCCGCAACCTCACCCGCGTCACCCTCGAACTCGGCGGCAAGTCCGCGGCCGTCATCCTGCCCGACGCCGATGTGACCACGGCCGTCGCCGGGATCGTCCCGGCCGCCTGGATGAACAACGGCCAGGCGTGCGTCGCCCAGACCCGTATCCTCGCCCCCCGCAGCCGGTACGACGAGATCGCCGAGGCCTTCGCCGCCGCCGCGGGCGCGCTCGTGGTCGGTGACCCGCTCGACCCGGCGACCCAGGTCGGCCCGCTCGTCGCCCGCCGCCAGCAGCAGCGCTCCCTCGACTACATCGGCATCGGTCAGGCCGAGGGTGCCAAAGTCCTCTCCGGCGGCGGCCGTCCGGCCGGCCTCGACCGCGGCTGGTACGTCGAGCCGACCCTCTTCGGAGGCGTCGACAACACGATGCGGATCGCCCGCGAGGAGATCTTCGGGCCGGTCATCTGTCTCCTTCCGTACGGGGACGAGAGCGAGGCGCTCCGGATCGCGAACGACTCCGAGTACGGGCTCAGCGGCAGCGTCTGGACCGGGGACGTGGAGCACGGCATCGACTTCGCCCGGCAGGTGCGGACGGGCACGTTCAACGTGAACACCTTCAGCCTGGACATGCTCGGGCCGTTCGGCGGCTACAAGAACTCCGGTCTGGGGCGGGAGTTCGGCCCGGAGGGCTTCGGCGAGTACCTGGAGCACAAGATGATCCACCTGCCGGCCGGCTACGAGGGTCCCGGTGGTGCCTGATGGGTGACCGCTGGCACGTGGAGGTCGACCGGGGGGTGTGCATCGGCTCCGGCATGTGCGTGAACCACGCCCCGGACGGCTTCCGCCTCGACTCCGCCCGCCAGTCCCACCCGCGCGAACCGGAGTCCGACGCGAACGAGAAGGTGCTCGCGGCGGCCGAGGGCTGCCCGGTCGAGGCCATCCTGATCACGCTCCTCGACGGCGGGGAGCCGGTCTTCCCGCCCGAGGAGTGAGGTCCCCGGATTCCCGGTCCTGTGTGACACTCCTCCGGCACACGGACAACAGGGGTGGGACACATGCGAAGGACGTGGCGGGCGACCGTCTGCGGGGCTGCGGCGGCGATTCTGGCGCTGTCGACGACGGGCTGCGGCGCGGCCGAGGAGGCCGGGCCGCCCGCGTCTTCCGCCTCGGCATCCCCTCCGGGCAAGGGGAAGGGGTTCGGCAGGGCCGCGGTGCAGGCCGACATCGACGCGGCCACGGCCGCCGCCGGTCTGCCGGCCTCCGGATGGCCCGAGCCCCTGCCGTCCAGCACCCCGGCCGGGGCCACGGAGAAGGACAGGCTCAAGGCGCGGGCCGCGGCGTGCTCGGCCCACTGGATGGAGGCCGGCCGGAAGGTGCGCGAAGGCGGCGATCCCCGGGCGAAGTTCGACGCGACCGTCGCCGCACTGGGGGAGCGCGGCTGGCGGGTGACGACGGACCGGCGCGAGGAGGAGCTCGGGGAGGAGGGGGCCATGGTCGGCATCACGCTGAAGAAGTCCGGCTGGTCGCTGCTGGGTCGCCACACCACGGGTGCGCTGGACATGGTGTCCTTCCAGGCGACGGAGGACGCCTGCATGAACAAGTTCACCGAAGCGGAGTGGAAGTTGATGCTGAGCGCCGACGAGTAGCGGTGCGGGCCGGAGGTGCTTCGGTCAACCGTTCTCACGTGCAAAAATCTTCACCTGATCACGGGGGCAACAGGCCCGCGTGCACCCAGGATTGGGAGAGTTGTGCGCAAGACGATGGGGGTACCCCCTGCTCGAGCGAAGTCGAGAGCTTGGGGGAGGGTGGCCGCGGCCGCCGGTGTGGTGCTGCTGGTCGCGGGCTGCGGTGGCGAGGGCGGCTCGGGCAAGAACAAGGGCGGCTCGTCCTCCAGCTCCTCCGGTTCCACCACCGGCGGTTCGGAGGCGGGCGGCGGCGACAGCCCGGACGCCGCCGCGGTGGAGAAGGAGATCGAGACCGCGGCCACGGCGGCGGGCTTCGTCCGGGACGCCACGGGCGAGGACGTCCCGGCGGAGCTGAAGGACTGCATGGTGTCCTGGACCGCCGACGCGAAGAAGGCGGCCGACCCGAAGAAGTCCTACGACACCACGGTCAAGACGCTGTCCGGGGGCGGCTGGACGGAGGGCCAGGGCACCGAGCAGTCCGGGTCCACGATCAAGACGCTGAACAAGGGCTCCTGGTCGGTCAAGGCCAGCAACCACGGCGCCGCCGGCTTCTCGCTCGTGATGTTCATCGGCACGAACAACACCGCGCAGTGCGAGGCCCTGTTCCGGGCCGACCTGGAGAAGAACAAGAAGTCGTAGCGGCCGGCTCAGACCGCCCCGCGGCCTTCGGTGGCCGCGGGCGCGGTCGGGGCGGGCACGCTCGGGGCCGTCAGGTCGATCAGCCGGCAGACCGTCTCGATGTCGATCTTCACCTGTGCGATCGAGGCCCGTCCCGACAGCCAGGTGATCAGCGCCGAGTGCCAGGTGTGCTCGATCACCCGCACTGCCGACAGCTGCTGCGGCGTCGGGTGCTCGAGCCCCATCGCGTCCAGGATGATCGCCGTCGTCAGCCGCGAGACCGTGTCCACCTCGGGGCTCACGCTCCGGTCCGCGAACGTCAGCGCCCGCACCATCGCGTCCGCCAGCTGCGGCTCCCGCTGGAGCGCCCGGAACGCCCGCATCAGCGTCTCCGCGACCCGCTCCGCCGAGCTCTCGCCCGCCGGCGGACGCTTCCGCAGCGTCGTGTGCATGTGCTGGAGCTGGTCCTGCATCGTCGCGACCAGCAGATGGATCTTGGACGGGAAGTAGCGGTAGAGCGTCCCCAGCGCCACCCCGGCCGCCTCGGCGACCTCACGCATCTGTACGGCGTCGAAACCGCCCCGCCCGGCGAGCTGCGCGCTGGCGTGCAGGATGCGGCGGCGACGCGCCTCCTGGCGCTCTGTCAGGGGCGGCGAGGCGGGTCTGTCTTCCGACGTCATGAGGTCCCGTTCCGTGCGGTGGGGGAGCGACAGTATGGCGGGGCTCCGGCCGTGGCGCGAATCACCTGATCCGGCTCTTACAGCGGGGCTACCTGCCGGTAGATTCTGTGCTCCTTGAACGATCAAGAACGATCAAGTCTGAAACTTGTTCTAGATTAGCGCGAGCGGTTACGCTCCCGCGAAACGCAAGCTCGAAGGGGGCCGCGAGTGACCGCTGAGGCCATAGAAGCAGGCCCCCGCCGGGGCGCCGCCCCGGGCGCCCCCGCCGACGGTGACAGTCCGTTGCGGATCGCTCTCCTCACGTACAAGGGGAATCCGTTCTGCGGCGGCCAGGGCGTCTACGTCCGGCACCTGTCCCGCGAGCTCGCCCGGCTCGGCCACCACGTCGAGGTCATCGGCTCGCAGCCGTACCCCACCCTCGACGAGGGCGTCCCGCTCACCGAGATCGCCAGCCTCGACCTCTACCGCTCGCCGGACCCCTTCCGCACCCCGAAGCGGGACGAGTACCGCGACTGGATCGACGCCCTCGAAGTCGCCACCATGTGGACCGGCGGCTTCCCCGAGCCCCTCACCTTCTCCCTCCGGGCCAGGCGGATGCTCGCCGCCCGCCGCGGCGACTTCGACGTCGTCCACGACAACCAGACCCTCGGGTACGGGCTGCTCGGCGGCCCCAGGGCGATCGGTGCACCGCTCGTCACCACGATCCACCACCCCATCACCGTCGACCGGCAGCTCGAACTCGACGCCGCCGCCGACTGGAAGCGCCGCGCCTCCGTCCGCCGCTGGTACGCCTTCACCCGGATGCAGAAGCGGGTCGCCCGCCGCCTGCCGTCCGTGCTGACCGTGTCCGGCTCCTCCCGGCAGGAGATCGTCGACCACCTCGGGGTACGCGACGACCGCATCCAGGTCGTCCACATCGGCGCCGACACCGACCTGTGGTCGCCCGACCCGTCCGTCGCCGAGATCCCCGGCCGGATCGTCACCACCTCCAGCGCCGACGTCCCGCTCAAGGGCCTCGTCCACCTCGTCGAGGCCCTCGCCAAGCTCCGCACCGAGAACCCGGCCGCCCACCTCGTCGTCGTCGGCAAGCGCGCCGAGGACGGACCGGTCGCCGCCGCGATCGAGCGGTACGGGCTCGACGGCGCCGTCGAGTTCGTCAAGGGGATCACGGACGCCGAGCTCGTGGACCTCGTGCGCTCCGCCCAGGTCGCCTGCGTGCCGTCCCTGTACGAAGGGTTCTCGCTGCCGGCCGCGGAGGCGATGGCCACCGGGACGCCGCTGGTCGCCACGACCGGGGGTGCGATTCCCGAGGTCGCCGGAGCCGACGGAGACACCTGCCTCGCCGTGCCCCCGGGTGACGCGGGCGCGCTGGCGGTGGCCCTGGGGCGGCTGCTCGGCGACGCGGACCTGCGGAGTCGGCTCGGCGTGGCCGGGCGTGCACGGGTTCTCGCCAACTTCACCTGGGCGCGCGCGGCCCAGGGCACAGCGGAGCTGTACCGCGAGGCGGTCGCCCGCCAAGGCGCCGGAGCCCGCCGGTGACGCCGCGCCGTCATTGCCGGGTGCGGCCCGGTGGTCGGGTTGTGCCCACCCTCCCCCAAGCTCTCGGCTTCGCTCGAGCAGGGGGGACCCCCAGCCCCAGCGGAACGAATGCCCACAACACTCCGGCGGTCCGGGTGTGCCCGCCCCACAACCCCCGTCAACTCTGAAAGCAGGACGACCCCGTGCTGACCGTCGACTTCACCCGCTTCCCGCTCGCCCCCGGCGACCGCGTGCTCGACCTGGGCTGCGGTGCGGGCCGGCACGCCTTCGAGTGCTACCGGCGCGGCGCCCAGGTCGTGGCCCTCGACCAGAACGGCGAGGAGATCCGCGAGGTCGCCAAGTGGTTCGCGGCGATGAAGGAGGCAGGCGAGGCACCGGCCGGCGCGAGCGCCACCGCGATGGAGGGCGACGCGCTCAACCTGCCCTTCCCCGACGAGTCCTTCGACGTCGTGATCATCTCCGAGGTCATGGAGCACATCCCCGACGACAAGGGCGTCCTCGCCGAGATGGTCCGGGTGCTCAAGCCCGGCGGCCGGATCGCCGTCACCGTCCCGCGCTACGGCCCCGAGAAGGTCTGCTGGGCGCTCTCGGACGCGTACCACGAGGTCGAGGGCGGCCACATCCGCATCTACAAGGCGGACGAGCTCCTGGCCAAGATGCGCCAGGCCGGCCTCAAGCCGTACGGCACCCACCACGCGCACGCGCTGCACTCGCCGTACTGGTGGCTGAAGTGCGCCTTCGGCGTGGACAACGACAAGGCGCTGCCGGTCCGGGCGTACCACAAGCTCCTCGTCTGGGACATCATGAAGAAGCCCGCCCTGACCCGGGTCGCCGAGCAGCTGCTCAACCCGGTCGTCGGCAAGAGCTTCGTGGCGTACGCGACCAAGCCGCACCTGCCGGAGGCGGACGCCGCTGACGCCACCGCGGCCGTCGCCGACACCGCTGACGCCACGCGTGCGGCGGACGCCAAGTGACCTCTCCCGAGCGGATCGAGGAGCACCTGCTCCTGCCCGGGGTCCTCACCGCCGAGCAGGCCGCCGAGACCGTCGCCGGGATACTCGCCGTCCAGTGCGAGGACGGGGCGATCCCGTGGTTCCGGGGCCACCACCTCGACCCGTGGGACCACACCGAGGCCGCCATGGCCCTCGACACGGCCGGCGAACACGCCGCCGCCGCCCGCGCCTACGCGTGGCTGGCCCGCCACCAGAACGCCGACGGCTCCTGGTACGCGGCCTATCACGACGGCGACCCGGCGAACGTCACCGACCGGGGCCGCGAGACCAACTTCGTCGCGTACATCGCCGTCGGCGTCTGGCACCACTACCTCGCGACCGGCGACGACGCCTTCCTCGACCGGATGTGGCCGGTCGTCTTCGCCGCCGTCGAGTTCGTCCTCGCACTCCAGCAGCCCGGCGGGCAGATCGGCTGGAAGCGCGAGGCGGACGGCACGGCCGTGAACGACGCGCTCCTCACCGGGAGTTCCTCCATCCACCAGGCGCTGCGCTGCGCGCTCGCGATCGCCGAGGCGCGCGAGGAACCGCAGCCCGACTGGGAGCTGGCGGCCGGCGCCCTCGGCCACGCGATCCGCAGCCACCCCGAGCGCTTCCTCGACAAGTCCCGCTATTCGATGGACTGGTACTACCCGGTCCTCGGCGGCGCCCTGACGGGCCAGGCGGCGAAGACCCGTATCGACGCGCACTGGGACGAGTTCGTGGTCCCCGGGCTCGGCGTGCGGTGCGTCCTGCCCAACCCGTGGGTGACCGGCGGCGAGAGCTGCGAACTCGCCCTGGCCCTCTGGGCGATGGGGGAGTCCGACCGGGCCCTGGAGATCCTCCAGTCGATCCAGCACCTGCGCGCCGAGGGCGGCATGTACTGGACGGGGTACGTCTTCGAGGGCAACAAGGCCGTGTGGCCGGAGGAGCTCACCACCTGGACCGCCGGCTCCCTGCTGCTCGCCGTGGCGGCGCTCGGCGGCGACGAGGCGACGGTGGCGGTCTTCGGCGGCGAACGGCTCCCGAGCGGTCTGGAGCCGGACTGCTGCGCGTAGGCGTCGGCTCCGGGCGGGCGCCCCGGTTCACGGGCCGGGGCTGCCCGTTCGCGTAGCCGGTCAGCCCGGTCCACGGGACCGGTCCGGCGGCGGCGCGTCGTAACGTGACACACCGGTCCGCGATTTTTTTGACGCGTCCCAGTGGTCCGGAGGACGCTCTGGACATGCCTCAGACAGAGAACTCCCGGAGTGTGCTGCTCGAAGCCAGCTCGGCCGTGATGATTTCCGCCGAGCCGCATGTCGTCTATTCCGTCGTCAGTGATCTCCCGCGCAGCGGTGAATGGAGCCCGGAATGCGTCGGGGGCGAATGGGTGTCCGGAGAGCCGGGTGCGGTCGGCTCGGTCTTCCGGGGTGAGAACGAGCGCAGTCCCGAGGTCGTGGCCTGGGCGCCCGTGGTGCGGGGGACCTGGCACACGGAGGCCGAAGTCGTCGCGGCGGAGCCCGGAGTGACGTTTCGTTGGTCGATGCGGAACAATTCGGGAGAACGTCAGGACAGCGTCTGGGGATTCGACGTCGAACCGTCGGATTCCGGCAGCCTTCTGACCCATCATTTCCGCATGGGGAACCCCACCGAGGGAATCAGGGGAATCACTGCAGAAATGGACGGGCCGACCCGGGCGCGCTTTTTCACGGAATGGCAGACCAAGGTGGCCGACGACCTCGCGGCCACGGTGCGGCGCATCAAGGACATCGTCGAGCACGGGTGACTGGCGCGACGGAACCTGGATAGTTAGACTCCAGGATTATGCGTACGGGTGAAGTCGTCGAGTGGGGCCTGCACTGCTGTCTGACGCTGGCCTGGCTCGACGAGAAGCAGCCGGCGCCGTCGGCGAAGCTGGCGGCGGTGTTCGACCTGTCGCCCTCGTACCTCAACAAGTGCTTGCAACGTCTGGTCCGGGCGGGGATTCTGACCTCCACCCCCGGACCCCGCGGGGGCGTGCGCCTGGCAAGGGCCCCCGAAGCCATCACTGTCATGGACATCGTCTCGGCCCTGGAGGGCCGTGACGAACTCTTCCGCTGCTCGGAGTTGAGGCAGCGGGGGGCGGGCGGTGCGGAGATCCCCGCATCCGAGTCCCTGCAACCGTGCGGCATCGCCACCGTGATGCGCCGGGCCGAGATGGCGTGGCGACGTGAACTCGCCGGCCAGACCCTCGCCGATCTGATGGCATCCGCCCCGGCTACCACGCCGCGCAGGATCCGCAGGAGTTACGACCGCATCTCCACCTGAGTCTCGCGAGCACTTCCCGGCGCGGGCTCATCAGGTTGCCCTGGAGCCCGACTCACCACCCCCGACCTTGACCTGACCCTCCCAGCGGGAGATTCGAGATGAAAACTATCCTGAATAAGGAACGGCAGAACCCGACGGAACAGGAGGCCGGAAGCCGAGGACTCGGCCCCACCTTCGTCCTCGCGCTCGGCACGTTCGCCGTCGGTACCGACGCCTTCGTCGTGGCCGGCTTCCTGCCCTCCATGGCCCAGTCCCTGGACGTGTCCACCTCCGCGGCAGGCCAGTCCGTCACCCTCTTCGCCGCGGCCTACGCGGTCCTCTCGCCCGTCCTCGCCACCCTCACCGCGCGCATCCCGCGACGCACCCTGCTCGTGTCGGCGCTGGTCGTCCTCGCCCTGGCCAACCTGCTCTCCGCGCTCGCCCCCGACTACCCGACCCTGATGATCAGCCGGGTCCTCGCGGCGGCCGGTGCCGCCGCGTACACACCCAACGCCGGAGCTGTCAGCGCCGCCCTGGTCCGCCCCGAACTGCGCGCCCGCGCCCTTGCCGTCGTCATCGGCGGCCTCACGATCGCCACCGCGCTCGGCGTCCCGCTCGGCAACGCCGCCTCGCAGTGGACGAGTTGGCGTGTCGCGCTCGGGGCCGTCGCCGCGCTCAGTCTGGTCTGCGCGCTCGGGGTCCTGCTCGTCATGCCGCACCTGCCCGGCGGCCCCCGAGTCCCGCTCACCACGCGGCTCGCCGTCCTGCGCAAGCCCGGAGTGATCGCCGTGCTGCCGCTGACCGTCCTCGGCATGGCCGCCTGCTACACCGCGTACGCCTACAGCGTGCCCACCCTGAAGGCCGTCGGTGTGCCGCAGTCCGGCGTGGTGTTGATGCTCTTCCTGTACGGAGTGGGCGCTGTCGTCGGCAACTTCGTCGCCGGACAGGCCACCGACCGGGTCGGCTCCGTCCGCGTGCTCACCGTCGGCTATGTCGTCATGGCCGCCGCCTTCGGCATCCTCGCCTGGCTCGCCGGAGCCTCGGCGGACCTCCCGGTCCTGGTCGCAGTGCTCGCCCTGGCCTGGGGAGCGAGCAGTTGGTGCCAGACGCCCCCGCAGCAGCACCGCCTGATCTCCGCCGCCCCGCAGGAGGCGGCCCTCGTGGTGTCGCTCAACTCCTCGGGCATCTACCTCGGCGTCGGCCTCGGCACGGTCATCGGCGGACTCGCCCTGCCCACCGGCGCCTGGCTGGTCTATCTGATCGGCGGGATCCTCGCCCTCGCCTCGCTCGTCTGGCTCCGCGCCGGCGCCCTCCTGACGAAGCGCCCGTGAAAGGGGCCGGAACGATGACAGCCGCACCGAACTCCGCACCGAACGCACCGCACTCCGAACCGAACCCCGCATTAGACCCCGCCCCGAACTCCGCCCCGAACTCGTCGCCTGAGATCACGGGCGCCGACTGCCTGATGCGCGCCCTGGAGGCCGCCGGAACGGACCTCGTCTTCGGCATGCCCGGCGGAGCGATCCTCCCCGCGTACGACGCCCTCCTCGACGCTCCCGCGATCCGGCACGTCCTCGTCCGGCACGAACAGGGCGCCGGGCACGCCGCCGCCGGATACGCCCAGGCCACCGGCCGTGTCGGCGTCTGCATGGCGACCTCGGGGCCCGGCGCCACCAACCTCGTCACGGCCATCGCGGACGCCCATGTCAACGACGTGCCCCTGGTGGTGATCACCGGTCAGGTGCCCAAGGAACTCGTCGGCACCGACGCCTTCCAGGAGGTCGACTTCTGCGGCGTCACCCGGCCCGTCACCCGGCACAGCTACCTCGTCAGCGACCCGGCCGAGATCGCGGAGTGCGTCCTGAACGCCTTCCGTATCGCGGGCGGCGAGTACCCGGGCCCGGTCGTCGTCGACATCACCAAGGACGCGCTCCAGCGGCGGGTGCGGCAACCGGTCCTCACGTACCGGCCCGCCGCGGTCCGCCCGAGGCCCGCCCCGGCGGTGGCCCAGGGCGATCCGGCGGGCCCGGACACCCCCTTGGCGGCCGCTCTGGCCGCCCTGGCCCGCGCCACCGGCCCGGACACCCTGCACGTCCTCGGCGGCGAACTCCACCATCTGTGGCGGGGGAGCGGCGAGGCGGCGCTCGCCTCCCACCAGTGGAGCACCCCCGGCTACGCCCTGCCGGCCGCCCTGGGCGCCCGGATGGGCCTGCCGGACCGGAACGTCTGGGCGGTCACCGACCCCGGCTGCTTCCTGGCCACCGGGCGCGAGCTGGTCACGGCGGCACTGAACAAGGTGCCGCTGAAGGTCCTCGTCCTGCGGGGCGCGGGCGGGGCCGTCGCCGATCTCGGCGGCATGGCCGAGGCGATGGGCTGCGCCGCCCTCGGGCGCACGGATCCGGCCGGTCTCGCCGCCGCCGTCGAGCGGGCGCACGCCGTGCACGACCGGCCGGTGCTCGTGGAGTGCGTCGTCCCGGGCGGCACCGAACCGGCCACGCACCGAACATGGCCTGAAGTGGTCGTACCCGAAGCGGCCTGAAAGGGCCACAGGGGAGGGGTACCCGCGTTCGGCGGGTGCCCCTCCCCTTCTGTGTGCCGTCCCGCGTGCCGTCAGTCCTCCGCGATCAGCCGGGCCAGCTCCAGCCGCTTCACCTTCGTCGTCGCCGTGTGCGGCAGTTCGTCGAGCCGACGTTGCACCGGCCGGGCGAGCATCGGCATGTCGGCCACCGCCCGCCGCCACTTCAGCGGGTCCAGCGGCTCGTCGTCCCGTGTGCACACCACCGGGACGGCCCTGCCGTCGGGACCCGGGACGATGATGACCTCGACGAGCGAGGGGATACGGCTGAAGAGCCGGTCCTCGATCTCCAGCGTGCTGGGGATGCCAGGGATCTCGTCCACCTCGCGGTCGAGCAGATGCAGACAGCCGTACTTCGTCCGGTAGCCGAGGTCGCCCATCCGCCACCAGCCGTCCGGCGTGACCTGCTCGTCGTACCGCTCCTCCTCACCGAGATAGGTGAGGATCCGTCCCCCGCTGCGGACTTCGATGTGTCCCGGGGAGGTACGGCTCACCGGTCGCCCGTCGCGGCTGACCACCCGAACCCGCGTCATGCCGGGGAAGGTGCTCCCCACGCACCGGCCCTCCGCGCCCGCACGGTGCCGGCGCGTGTAGGTGCGGGCCGCGATGGCACCGGTCTCGCTCTGGCCGTACGTCTGGGCGAAGTACGGCGCCCGGCGCCGCGAGGCGGCGAGCAGGGTGCGGACGGTCCTCGGGTGGATGGCGTCGAAGGTGTTGCTGAAGCAGGTGACCCGGGCCAGCGGGCGGGCCGGGTGGTCCGCGAGGACCTCCCAGCCGAGCAGCGTGTTGGGATGGGCCTCGATCACCCCCGGCGGTATCCGCGCGAACAACTCGGCGACGGACTCCGGGTCGTCGTCCCGCAACACGATCAGGGGATGCCCGCGGAGCGCGAACAGGGCGACCCCGCTGATCATCCGGGAGTGCGCGAAGGAGACGTGCAGGGCGAGCGGTTCGTGCCGGCCGACGGCCGCGAGGACGGCCGACTGCGGGCGGCAGCGGGCCTGGATCGTGAGGCCCGTCTGCACCGCCAGCTTCGGCAGCCCGGTCGTGCCCGAGGTGTGGGTGACCAGCGCCGGGCCGTCCTGCGGCATGGTCACCGGGGCGACCCGCGGTACGCCCGCGAGCCCTTCGAGCCCCACGGCGCCCGGGAAGTCGCCGACGGCCGTCACCACACGGTCGGCGAGCGCGAACACCTCCTGGGGCAGCTCGCCGTCCAGCTTCGCCGCATCGGTCAGCAGCACCGGCCGCTCGAGCCGCTCCAGGAGCCGGGCCACCGTCTCGCCGTCGAGCTTGGGCGAGAGGAGCACCGGCACGCCTCCGACCCGGGCCACGGCGTAGGCGAGCAGGGAGATGTCGAAGTTGTCCGTCTTGAAGACGGCGACCCGTTGGCCGGGCCGTACGTGCGCGGCCCACAGCCGGGAGGCGAAGTCGTCCACGAGATCGGCGAGCTCGGTGAGGGTCGGCCGACGCCCCAGGGCGGGTGCGATGTCCAGGTCGTGGTCGAGGTAGACCGGGTTCGCGGGGTGGCGCGCGGCGGCCCGGTCGAAGACCGTGCCCAGCCGGATGCCCTTGTTGCCGATGCGTTGGAGGAACATGCGGAAAAACCCTTCGGTCGGGGCGTCCGCGGGGACCGGCGTCGGCGCCTGGCCCGCGCTGCCCCGTCGAGCATCCTGAAGGGGTCGGGCACGCGGCAACGAAGGCGCCGGCAGGACCGTCAAGTGGTCCCGAGGTCCGTCATGTCGCGGAAGGCCCGGTCTCCCGGATCTCCAGGAGCAGGTGCTCCACCGGCGCGTCGCCTTCCGCCACGACCACGGAAGCCACCTGCCGCAGTTCGCGCCCGCACTCTTCGGCGAGCCCGCGCAGCAGAGGCATGTTCCCCCGGCTGCTGAAGTGCAGCAGGGCCCGGCCGTCGGGCGTCAGGCGGCCCGTCGCCTCGGCGAGGTAGCGCCGGTGGGCGGCGTAACCGGGGTCCACATAGGCGCGCTCGTGGTCGTTGCCGTAGCGGTAGCCGTCCGGCGCGAGGACGTAGTTGGAACTCCAGAACACGGTGTCGAATCGTTCCTGCGGATCCAGTGCGCGGAACAGGTCGCTGTGCACGACCCGCATCCGCCCGGTCATGTCGTGCCGGGCCGCGTTCAGTTCGGTGTTCCGGACGGCGTTCGGGTTGATGTCGGCCGCGATGACCCGGTCGCAGCCCGCGAGCGCGGCGAGCACGGAGATCACGCCCGCACCACAGCCGATCTCCAGGAAAGAGCCCAGCCGCGGGGCCGGCGCGTCCGGGCCGGGGGAGCCCAGGCCCAGGAAGTCGAGCGCGGTCTCCGTGGAGGGGGAGTGGACCGGCGCGAACACGTCGTCCAGCAGGTCCCACTCGTACCCCCGCATCGAGAAGACCCGGGGACGGTCGGCTCGCGTGCGCGACTCGGCGCTCCGGGCCAGCGATCGTTCGTAACTCTGCGTCTGTCGCACGGAAACCTCGGCTGGAAGGAACGGTGACGCCCGAAGGCGGAAGAGGGTGCCACTCTCTCCCGCCCACCCGGTCCGGCGAAAGGTTCAGGCCATTCCGGGGACCATCGCTGCACGCCTGTTGAGACGCATTCGTGACCTCGGCCGAACTTCCCTACGATGAGGCGCCTGACCTGTAGTGATGTTGAGAACCGCCGTCGTTGGGGGATCCGTGGACGAGGGGCCGGTCGCCGCCACCCGCGACGCCTTTGCATACCTGGAGCTGCTCGCGCGCGAGGCGCCCGCCGCCCACTTCGACGAACCGCTGCTCCACGTCCCGCCCTCCTCCGGGGCGGACGCCACCGCCGAGGGCGACGGCGCCACCTCCGACCGGGCACGGCAGCTCGCCCGCGAGATACGCGGGATGTTCGAGCGGCAGCAGCGCCGCGACATGGGCAGCACGGCCCTCCTCGACGTGGCCCGCGAGTTCCTCGCCAGCCACGGCGTCGACGAGCTGCTGCGGCTGACCTGCCGCCGGGCGCGGACGCTGCTCAGCCTCGACATCGCGTACCTCTGCCTCTACGACCAGAAGACCGGCAGCCACGTCGTCAAGGCCGTCGACGGCCACTCCTCCGATCTGACACCGGGCTTCGTGGTGCCGCCCGGCGCGGGACTCGCCAATCCCGCCACCCGACGGGCGGCACCCGTGTGGACCCAGGACTACCTCGGCGACGCCCGCATCAACCACTCCGCCACCATCGACGAGGTGGTACGGGCGGAGGGGCTGCGCGCGGTCATCGCCGTCCCGCTCGCCTGCCACGGCACCCATTTCGGGGTCCTGTACGCGGGACACCGCACGGTCCGTCACTTCTCCCCTGAGGAGGTGGCGTTGCTCGGGACCTTCAGCGAGATGTCGGCGGCGGCCCTGGAGAACGCCGGACTCCTGGACGAGTTGAGGGCCGAGACCACCGCGCGGGCCGCCGAGGCCGTACAGGTCGGAGAGGAACTGCGCTCCGTGCGCCGGCTCGCCGAGGCACAGGCCGCCCTGATGGAGCGCACCCTGGACGGCAGTTCGCTGCCGCAGCTCCTGGCCACCGCCGGGGACCTGCTGGGCGGGAGCGTCCTGCTCGCGGACGCGGCGGGCCGTACGGTGGTGGGGCACGGCGCCGCCGAGGCGCAGGCGGCCCCCGAGGCGTTCACGGCGGCGGCCCTTGCGGCCCGGGCGACGGACGCCCCGGTGGAGTCGGCGCCCGGGGTGTGGATCGCTCCGGTCCGTGGCGGCGACGACCGGATCGGCCATCTGGTGTTGCACCGAGCGGAGCCGCCGACCGCCGAGGACGCCGGCCTGCTGCGGCTCTGCGGCCAGGCCGTGGCGCTGCTGGTGCGACCGGGCGCCGCCACCGACGAGACCGTGCTGCGCGAGGAACTCGCCGAGGCCCTGCTGGTCGGCGGCGAGTGGATCGGGCAGCGGCTGCTCGTCCACGGTCGGACCGTCGGCCTCGACTTCACGGCACCGTTCGTCGTGGTGGTCGCCCGGCCCGTGGCAGGGATCACCGACCGGGCCCTGGCCTGGGCCGCCGCGTACACCCGCGAGAACGGGGGTCTGCGGGTCCGGATCGACGACCACCTCGTCCTGCTGCTGCCGGGCGAGGACCCGAGCGAAGCGGCCCGTACGGTCGAGGCGTTCGCCCGTGGCAAGGGAAGTCCGGCCACCGTGGGCGGCGCGGGTCCGGTGACGGAGGGCCCGGGGGCCCTGCCCGCCACGTACGACCGGGCCGTACGGTGCCTGGGCACCCTCACGGCGCTCGGCGCCACCGGCAAGGCGGCCTCCGCGCAGCAACTCGGCCCGGTGATGACCCTGCTCGCCCACGAGCGTGACGTCGACGGCTTCATCCGGGCCACGATCGGCCCTGTCCTGGAGTTCGACGCCCGGCGCTCCGCCGACCTCGCCGTCACCCTCGAGGCGTACTACGCGGCCGGAGGCAGCCCCACCCGGGCAGCCCGCCGCCTCTACCTCCACCCCAACACCGTCTCCCGGCGGCTCGACCGGATCACCGAACTCCTCGGCCCCCAGTGGCAGGACCTGACCGCGGGCCTCGACATCCAGCTCGCCCTGCGCCTCCACCGGACACGGGAGTCCCTCGCACCCTGCCCGGGTTCGGCGGAAGGCTGAGCCGACCGCTGAGCGGACCGTCGGCCGACGGGAGCTTCGGCCGACGGGAGCTTCGGCGACGGCGGCGGTCCGCGATGCCTCAGACCGCCACGGCGGTCCGCCGACACGGCCGCGGGCCGACCCGCTGCTCCCATGGCCGTCCCGGCGCCTCGGCTCCCTCGTCCGGACCGGCCGGCTCCCGTGGTGCGAGCGCCCGCACCGCCTGGGCCACCGACACCATCGTCATGTGCCGGTGCCAGCCGGCGAAGGACCGGCCGCCGTAGTCGTGCAACCCCGAGCGCCTGACCGACCCGCTCTCCGGCGAGTCCTCCGCCGCCGGCATCGACGAGCGGCCGCCCCCGAGCTCGGTCAGCCGCAGCAGGGCGGAGAGCGGCGCCGTCGTCAGATCGGTCAGCCACAACCGGTCCGGCGGCGCCTGCGGCCCGAACCACTCCCCGACCAGGAGCCGTTCGGCCGGCTGCCCGTGGCGCCGCCGGCCTCCCTGTTCGCCCATCCCGGTCGGCAGGCTCACCCGCAGCGCCACCGCCATCCGACACCCGTCGGCCCGGGTCACCGGACGTCGTATCCCTGTCGAGGACAGCAACTGCCGTGCCATGACGGGCTGTTGGCGCACCCCGGTCGGCCCGCTGTCGCCGGCCAGCAGGTGGGTCGCCCTGCTGATCCGTGCCAGCAGAGGTACCCGCGCCGCCTCGAACCGGCTCAGCAGCGTCACCAGCGCCGCGCGCCGCGCGTCGACGATGACCGGGCGGTACGCCGAGGCCCGCCGGAGCGGCAGCTCCAGGGCGGTGGTCACCGTCGAGTCCTCCGGTGACACCGACGCCGCGTAGTCCGCCGGTACGCCGGCCCGCGCCATCTCGGCCGGGTCGCCGAGGAGGCTCTCGGGCAGGTCGAGGCGCCAGTTGACCGGGATCTCACCGCTCGACGAGGTCTGCCACAACCCGTAGCCGAACTGGCCGTTCACGGTCCGTCCGAGCTCCGGTACCCAGCGCCGGTCGACCCCCACGAGCCGCCCCCCGGTCTTCGGCAGGGTGATCGGTCGCACCACCCACGCCGCCGGTGGGGCGGTCCGCTCCAGGAAGTGGACCAGCGCCTCGCGGACCGGCCGCCAGTCCCAGCCGGAGCTGGCGATGAAGTGGTGGAAGCGCTGCTCGGCCGCCGGCTCCCCGGAGTACGTCGCCATGTTCCGCGCCGTCTTGCGACCCGGCACGGTGAGCATGCCGCGCAGGTACTGGTCCGCGGTGCGCCGTTGGTCGCTTCTTCGCAGCGAGGCGAACACCTCGCGGCTGAGATCCACGAGAAGGTCCTCATCACTGTGCGTAGCGATGGGAAACATGCCGGACCGGCCTCCTGCCGCTCGTCGAATGAGTTTTCGCACCTCAGACGCTTCCGGCTGGCGACGTTCCGGCACAAGGAGCGCCGGCCACACGACGGACGGTGTCGCAGGGTGACCCCGTCGTCGGCCCGGACGGCACCGGCACGTTCCACCGGCACGGGCCCCGGGCAGTGTGCCCGGACCACAGTGCGGCGGCTGTGGATGGTGGTGGCCGGGCTCCCCGGCGTACGGCTCGGGCCGGCCCCGTCCGGCCGTAGAGCGGCCGATGGGTGACCTCGCCACCGGCTCGGGGCCCGAAACGGGTCCCACCGCCCGGACGGAGTCGCCCGAGTGGCGGAGTCGTGGGGTCGGCGCGAAGCTGACGCCGAAGCCCCCCAGGGAGGTCCAGCCGTGCCCCGTCCCGTTCCGATACGCCGCGGAGTCGTGGCGCTCTTCCTGTCGTGCACCCTGCTCCTGACGACGGCCGCCTGCGGCGGTGACGACGCGCAGAGCGCGAGCGGCAGCGCGACGCCGACCGGCACGGTCGAGCAGCAGAAGCTCGCCAAGACCCGGTTCGTGGCCAACGCGGGGTTGGCGGCCGGCGCCACGTACCAGTGGATCGTCAAGCCGTACCGCGAGGGCAAGTTCAAGAAGGGTGCGGACGGGCGGACGTTCGCCCTGGTCAAGGCGGGCCTCGCGGGAGCCTTCGCGTACAACCGGCTCAAGGCGGCGGCGGAGAACGCGAAGGGCGACGAGCTGCTCTCGAAGGCGGTCGCACCGCTCACGGCGGGCATCGACAAACTGAAGGACCTCGGCACCAAGCTCCGCAAGGGCGAGGCGAGCGAGGCGGACGTCGGAGCGTTCGAGGACGTCATCAACGACGTGAAGGACGCCGGCAAGAGCGCGGGCGCCGTGGTGACCGACAAGGTGCCCAGCACGTCCCAGCTGGGCGGTTGAGACCGGCCGATCGCGTACTGCCGGATGCGGCACGGCCGGGGCCGTCCACGGGGGACGGCCCCGGCCGCACGCGCTGGGCGCTGGGCGTCGGGCGTCAGCCGGCGGTCGGCGTCCAGTCACCGAGCCAGTCCCGGACCTCCTGGTCCGCGGCCTGCGCGTCCGTGAGCTGCGGGCGTTCGCCGCTCGCGGTGCCGGCGCCGGCGCCGGTGTTCCGGTACTCGGCGAACCTGTCGTCCTTCCACGAGAAGCCGCCCATGTCGGTCCACGGGCCGGCCTTGACCGCCGCGCTCAGCGTGGTGTCACGGACGGTGGTCTGCGGGTCCAGCGAGGCGTCGCCGCCCGCGTGCCAGGGACGGCCGAGGAAGAAGCTGCCCGCGGACACGTCACCGTTCACCACGGAGCGGTTGATCAGGAACCCCTTGGTGCCGGCGACGGTGCTGGGCGCGGTGACGTAGCCGGCGGAGGTGCCGTCCCAGCGCTTCCTCAGGGTGAGGACCGACTTGTCGATGACGGCGGTGGCCCGGCCGAAGACGAAGTCGACGTTCCCGCTGACGTACGAGTTGACGACGTGGACGCGGCCGATCCTCCCCTTGGCGGCGGTGTCGAGGAGCAGGGTGTCCTGGTCGCCGCTGACGATGACCCCGTCGAGGAGCACCTTGTCCGCCGCCGTGCGCAGGGCGACGGCCTGGTGGCCGTTCAGGCCCTGGTTCCGTGCCTCGTCGAAGTCGTTGGAGACCGTGAGGTTACGGGCCTGGAAGTCGTCGGCCTCGACGGCGACGGTGGCGCTGCCGCCGGTGCCGTACGTAACGGAGCCGTCGGGCTTCGGCGTGCCGGCCGCGTTGCCGAAGACGATGACGGTGTCCTTGCGGCTCGCGCCCGCACCCGCGATCGTGATGTGCGGCTTGTTCGCCGGGACCTTGACCGTCTCGCGGTACGTGCCGGGCGCGACGGAGATGACGACCCGTGCGGGGTTGTTCGCCGGGACGGCGTCGACGGCCGCCTGGACGGTCCGGTACTGGCCGCTGCCGTCCTTGGCCACGGTGAGAGCGGTCGTGCTCGCGCTCGTAGCGATGGACGGACGCGGACCGGCACCGGACTTCAGGAGCGCCGGGACGTCGGCCGCCCTGTCGAGGGTGTACGGGTAGTACGTCCTCGGATCGAAGGCCGTGCCGCCGCTCTCGTTGCGCCCGCTGGTGCCGGAGAAGATGTTGCCGCGCTGGACGAGGGTGGCGGTGGCGTCCTTGATGACGGGGTTGTTCACGCCCTGGAAGTGGCTGTTCTCCAGGACCATCTTCGTCGCCCCGCGCGAGTAGTTGCCGTACGAGGAGGTGACGGCGGTGCCGGGGTCGTCCTGGAGGTGGTTGTTGTAGAGGTGCGCGTGGGCCGCGTTGTCCGTGGAGGGGTTGCGCTGCTCGGTCTCGCGGATCCAGTTGTGGTGGATCGTGATGTCGGTGACGACGTTGGTGGTCCAGCCGATGCCGAAGGCCTTGTTGTCGTTGCTCAGCCGGTTCCAGGACACCGTCACGTACGTGCTGTCCTTGCGCACGTCGATCAGGCCGTCGGCCATGTGCCGCAGGTCGTTGTGGTCGATCCAGACGTGGTGCGCGCCGTCCATCTGCACGGCGTCGAAATCGTGGTCCTTGTCGTTCCAGACGCCCTGGTAGGAGTCCCGGATCGTCAGGTTGCGGATGATGACGTTGTGCACGCCCGGCCCGAGGAAGAAGCCGCCGCCGACGATGTGCCCGGCCGTGCCCGAGCCCACGATCGTCTTGTCGGAGGCGACCTTGATCTCCTTGCCGACCGGGTTCATGGTGATGGTCGCGGCGACGACGATGACGTACGGCTCCGGCGCGGTGGCGTACTTCTCCAGCTCGGCGAGGGTCCGTACGGTGACGGTGCGGCCGTCCCGGCCGCCGTAGGTCCCGTTCTGGCCGAGCGCGTCGACCGAGGCGAAACCGTCGGCGACATCGCGGGCCCAGGCCGGTGCGGCCGCGGACGCGCCCGCGGCCGACGCCGTCGGCCGGGCGTCCTCGCCGAAGACACCGAGGACGCCGCCGTAGGCCATGGCTCCTGCGGCGCCCAGTGCGAGCGGGACGCCCGCCCACAGCGTCGTCCTGCGTCTGCGGTGCCGTGCCGTGTCGCGGTGGTTGATCACGTTGCTTCCGTTCGCGTGGGGGATCGGTCGCACGTGAGTTGCCGCGGAGGGTGAAAGGGTTGCCGTGGAGGACGAAACGGTGGCCGCGGACTACGAGTTGAGCTCGGCGAGCAGGCGTAGCGTGGCGGGGTCGGGCGCCGTGACCAACAGGTCCGTGACCGGCCCCTTCCGCCAGACCTCGAGCCGCTCGGCGATCCGTTCCCTGGGGCCGACGAGCGAGATCTCGTCCGCGAAGGCGTCCGGCACGGCGAGCACGGCCTCCTCGCGCCGACCGGCCGCGAACAGCTCCTGGATGTGCCGGGCCTCCGACTCGTACCCCATGCGCGCCATCAGATCGGCGTGGAAGTTACGGGCGGTGTGCCCCATGCCGCCGATGTAGAAGCCGAGCATCGCTTTGACGGGCAGCAGCCCTTCGGCCGGGTCGTCGCAGAGCTGGGCGCGGACCATGGGGGCGACGAGGAAGGTCTCCGGGAGCCGGTCCGGAAGCGCGTAGACCTCCGCGTACCGCGAAGGCGACCAGTAGAGCGGCAGCCAGCCGTCGGCGATCCGCAGGGTCTGCGCGATGTTCTTGGGCCCCTCGGCCCCGAGCAGCACCGGCAGATCGGCCCGCAGGGGGTGGGTGATCGGCTTGAGCGCCTTCCCGAGCCCGGTGCCGTCCGCTCCGGTGTACGGATGGGAGTGGAAGCGGCCGTCGAGCGCGACGGGCCCCTCACGGCGCAGTACCTGGCGGATCACGTCCACGTACTCCCGCGTCGCGGTCAACGGACTGCGCGGGAAGGGCCGCCCGTACCATCCCTCGACGACCTGCGGCCCGGAGAGCCCGAGCCCGAGCATCATCCGGCCGCCGGAGAGGTGGTCGAGCGTGAGCGCGTGCATGGCGGTGGCGGTGGGCGTCCGGGCGGCCATCTGCGCGACGGCGGTCCCGAGCCCGATGCGCGAGGTGTGCGCGGCGATCCAGGTCAGCGCGGTGAACGCGTCGGACCCCCACGCCTCGGCGGTCCACACGGAGTCGTAGCCGAGCCGCTCGGCCTCGCGGGCGAGTTCGAGGTGGGCGGGTGAGGGGCCGCGTCCCCAGTAGCCGAGGGCGAGTCCGAGACGCATGGCGCGATGCCTTCCTGACGTTCCGTCAGATCACTTCCCGGGGACTGTACGACAACGGCCCCCCGCCCGGAAGGGCGAGGGGCCGCTGGGGTGGAACGCTCAGCCGCGCTGGATGCCGGTCGTGTCCTGGAGGACGCCGCGGCGGCCGTCCTGGGTCTGGGCGATCAGGCCGGGGCCGCGCTGCTCGACCGCCAGGTACCAGGTACCGGGGGCCAGTTCGGCGATCGGGGTCGGCGAGCCGTCCTCCCCGTACAGCGGGCGGGCCACCGGGACCGCGAACCAGAACGGTGCGAAGTCGGCGGCGGGCTGCTGCTGACCCTGGGGCTGCGCCTGGGTCGGCTGCGGGGCCGGGGCGGCGGCCTGCGGGTCGGGCTGCTGCTGGCCGGGGTACGGCTGCGGCTGCTGCGCGCCGTACGGCTGCTGCTGGGCGCCCGGGTAGCCGTAGCCGCCGGGAGCGCCCGGCTGGACGCCGTACGGCTGCGGGGTCTGCGGCTTCGGGGCGCCCAGGAGCGGGGCCTTCAGGGCCGGGACCAGCGGTGCGGCGATGGCGCCACCGGCGAGGACCAGGGAGGCGATCAGGCCGAGGATGAGGCCCGCGCCGGCGTTCTCCGACTCGAAGATCCACATCAGCAGGTTCCAGGCCGCGGCCACGGTGAACGCGACACCGACCTGCCCCAGCTCGAGACCGGCGACCTTGCGGGGCTGCGGCAGTGCGTGGGAGAGGACGACCAGGGCGGCGCCCGCGATGCCGAGAAGGAAGGCACCCCAGCCGAGCGGGGAGAACTCCCAGGAGTTCGGGGAGTCGACGTTGTCGCAGAAGCTGCCTTCACAGCTGCTGGTGCTGAGGAACGAGGCGATGAACAGCACCACCGCTGCACCGATCAGCACGCCATCGCCTCGAGTGAGGGAGCGGATATTCACGTAAGAGTCCTTCGTCGGGTCGTCTCGTCGGGGTGGCGCGAAGCACGGGGGCGGCCCCATCGTACGGAGCGAATCTATCGCCCGCCGGTTCTACCCCTTGAGGTAGGTCCCGATGCCGTCCGCGATCCCTCGCGCCGCTTTCTGGCGCCATGCCGCATCGGTGAGGAGTGCGGCGTCCTTCGGATCACGCATATTGCCGCATTCGACGAAGACCTTGGGAACGGTTGAGAGATTGAGTCCCCCGAGATCATCCCGCACGTCCAACCCGGTACCGGAACCGAGGTAGTTGGCGGGTGCGGTACCGGTCGCGCGGGCGAAGTGGCGGGCGATGGCCTCGCCGAGCGTACGGGAGAGGCCGACGATCTTCGAGGTGTCGGCGGCGCCGGAGCCGACCCGGGCGGGCAGGATCACGTGGAAGCCGCGGTTTCCGGTGGCGGACCCGTCGGCGTGCACGGAGACCACGGCGTCGGCGCGTGCCTCGTTGCCGGTTCGGGCCCGTTCGTCGATGCAGGGGCCGTACGGGCGCTCGGCGTCGTGGGTGAGGACGACCTTCGCGCCCTGGGCCTTGAGGAGATCACGCAGACGATGTGAAACATCGAGGGTGAACGCGGCTTCGGTGTAACCGGCGTTGGTGGAGGTGCCGGTGGTGTCGCATTCCTTGTGGCTTGTGCCGATATCAACCTTCTGGTTGATTTCCCGGGAATGGCGGAAATTGCCGGGGTTGTGGCCGGGGTCGATCACGATGGTCCGTCCGGCGAGCGGACCGGTCCGGGACCGCGCCTGTGTCGGCTCGGGGGCGGACGTGGGGCCGGTGGGGGCCGTGGGGGTGGAAGCGCCGGTCGCCTTGGCGTCGGGGGTCTTCGGGGGCTGCGACTCCCCGCCGCAGCCGGCGAGGGCGACGCAGGCGGCGAGTGAGCTCGCGAGGGCGAGGATCTTCCGGTGGTCGTACGGCACCTTGCGACTCTAACGGGAGCCGCCGCCGAAGAGTCCGTCGACGCGGGGCGACTGTGAAGGGACTGTGGGGGGTATGAGGAGGTGAGTGCGTCGGTGAGGGGCACCGCGCACGAACCACGGGGGGCACTGTGGCGGGGGAAGAACCGAACGACGCACGTCCATTGGGTGAGCAGGGTGGGCAGGGTCGGCAGGGCGAGCCGCCGGGCCGGCCGGGGGAGGAAGGTCGGCCGGGGGAGCAGGGTGCGCCGGGGGTGTCCGAGACGCCGTGGGCGTACGGGGCGCCGACCGGAGCCGCGGCCTCGGCAGAGCAAGGTGCCGGGTCGTGGTCGGGGGCGGCGTTACCGCCACCGCCCGCGCAGCCGCCCGGCTTCGGCCCGCCGTCGGAACCGGGGCCGCCCGCGCCACCGCCCGAGTCGAACCCGGCGCAGGCCGTCCTGGTCGGCCTGCTCAACCTGTCCTGTCTGGGGCTCGGCTACGCGCTGCTCAAGCAGTGGGTCCTCGCCGCCGTCTGCTGGGCCGCCACGGCCGTCCTGCTGCTGGTCGCACTGCCCGCCGACGTGGACGGTGTCCCCACCGGCCTCCTCGTCGGGTACGGCCTGTTCCTGCTGGCCGCGGTCGCCGACGGCGCGCGGCGCGGCCTGCGCGCCCCGCTCGCTCTGGGCCCCGGCGCGGGCGTCGGCACCGGTACGGGAACCGGCGCCGGCACCGGCGGCGGCCGGGGATCGGGCGCCGGGCCGCGGCGCCTCGCGCTCCCGCTGTCGCTGGCGCTCGTCCTGCTCGTCGTGCCGGTGGGCGGCTCGGTGGCCTACGGCGTGGCGCGCGACGAGGCCGTGGAGCAGTCCCTCCTGGACCGCCTCGCCGCGGCCGACACGCAGGTGAAGTCCGTGGCGGGCCAGAGCTTCGACGGAGCCGCGCACACCTACCGCAAGGCCCTCGCCGTCTACCAGGACCTCGGCACGAACCACGCCGGCTCGCGGGCGGGCAAGCTCGCCCCCGACCGGCTGAAGGACTACTACACGGCCGTCTCCGCGCCGTACGAGCAGAAGAAGTACTGCGAGGCGGTCCCGGCCCTCAAACACCTGCGCGCACTGCCGGAGACGGTGGACCGCGGCCTGCTGGACGGGCTGACGGGGAAGGCGGACGAGCCGCTCGCCCACTCCTGGTACGAGTGCGGGATCGCCGGGCTCGGCCGCGCGGGCACCGAGGCGACGGCCGGGGAGCACCTGAACGCCTTGCTGTCGACGTTCCCCCAGTCCTCGTACGCGGGGAAGGTCGAGCCCGCGGTCCGGGAGGGCCTCAGGACCCGGTCCGCCGCGATGGCCGCCGCCAGCACCGACGCCTGCGCCGCCGTGGTCGAACTGCGGCGCTTCGACACCGCCGTCGACCTCCTCCAGCCGAAGGACACCTTCGCCGCCGTCGCGCGCGACACGGGCAAGGAGATACAGAAGGGCGACTTCGCCTGCGGGGTCGAGCAGTTCGAGGACAAGGAGTACTCGGAGGCCGTCCAGACGATGACGGAGTACGCCGAGCAGTACCCGGACAGCCCGCAGACCGCCCACGCCAAGTCCATCGCGATCGCCGCCGAGATAGCCGACGAGTCGCCGGACGCGGGCAAGCGGCTGCCGCCCGCCACGTCGCCCGGCGGCTCCCGGATGGTCATGGTCGTGTCCAACGACGGCCCGGGTGAGGTCGAGCTGCTCTACACCGGTCCGGTGACCGGTCGCGTCGCGCTGAAGGCGTGCGGAAGCTGCACGACGTACAAGGACAGCCTCCGGCTGGGCGCGTCGAAGCCCAAGGTGTGCACCGGACCGTCGTCGAAGTACCCGAAGGCGACGCTGATGCTGCCCGCCGGCGACTACCACTTCCTGCAGAAGCGGTCGGGGACGACGGGTTCGCTGTCCGCCGCGGACAAGTCGAGTACGGCGAAGATCGAACCGGGCTACAGCTACACGAACTGTCTGTACGTGACCTCGGGCTTCGGCTTCTAGCGGCGGCGCAGGACGCGGAGGGAGTCGGTCACGGAGACCTCCTCGAAGTCGCCGGACTCCAGGGCCCGGAGGTAGATGCGGTAGGGGGCCTGGCCGCCGTCCTCCGGGTTCGGGAAGACGTCGTGGATGACGAGGAGGCCGCCTGCGGCGACCTTCGGCGCCCACCCCTCGTAGTCCGCCGTCGCGTGCTCGTCCGTGTGGCCGCCGTCGATGAAGACGAGGCCCAGCTCGCCCGCCCAGACCTTGGCGACCTGCGGGGAGCGGCCGACGACGGCGATCACGTGCTCCTCCAGGCCCGCCTTGCGCAGCGTCCGGCGAAAAGTGGGGAGGGTGTCCATCAGGCCGACCTCGGGGTCCACGACGGTCGGGTCGTGGTACTCCCACCCCGGCTGCTGCTCCTCGCTGCCCCGGTGGTGGTCCACGGTCACCGCGACGGTCCCGGCCTCCCGGGCCACGTCGGCCAGCAGGATCGTGGAGCGCCCGCAGTACGTCCCGACCTCGAGGAGCGGCAGCCCGAGCTTGGCGGCCTCGGTGGCGGCGTCGTGCAGGGCACGCCCCTCGTCGAGGGGCATGAAGCCCTTGGCGGCCTCGAAGGCGGCGAGGATCTCGGGGGCGGGCATGGGGTCCTCCTACTGGCGGGTACGCAGGTGCGAGCGCCCATGGTGCCCTACGCGTCGCACTCGAACCACACCGTCTTCCCTCCGACCGCCTCGTCCACCCCCCACCGGTCCGTCACCCCCTCCACCAGCGCGAGCCCCCGCCCACCCTCCGCGAGCGGCTCGGCGACCTTGGCGTGCACCGCCCCCGGCACCCCGTCCGCAACCTCGACCCGGAGCCCGTGCGGCTCCCGCAGGATCAGCACGGTGCAGCGCCGCCCCGGGACGTGCCGTACGACATTTGCGACGAGCTCGGTGAGCGCGAGCCCGGCGGCGTCGGCGAGGTGGTCGAGCCCCCAACGGCCGAGGAACATGCGCAGGATGCGACGCATGTGACCGGCGGAGTGCTCACCGACGGTGAAGCCCATGCGGTAGGTGGCTTGAAGTTCCGCCGGATAGAGGTCAGTTGCGTGATTCATGCCACCAGGGTGAGCTGGCGTGGTTACGCTCGGCTACGGACCGAAACGAACGCAGTGATGCGTGAGCTTGGGGGTGACCTCGTCGTGGTCAACATCCGCAGTCTCGATCCCAGCGCGTCGCCGCTGGACTACTACGGCTCGGAACTCCGCCGCCTGAGGGAGGAGGCGGGGCTGAAGCAGCAGCAGTTGGGCGACATCGTCTTCTGCACGGCGTCGCTGATCGGCCAGATAGAGACGGCGAAGAAGGTCCCCACGCGCGAGTTCTCGGAACGGCTCGACGCGGCGTTGATGACGGGCGGGTTGTTCTCGCGGCTGGTGGGGTTGGTTCTGAAGAGCCAACTGCCGACGTGGTTCCAGCAGTACGCGGAGCTTGAGGCGAGGGCGACGTACATCTCGACGTACCAGGCGCAGCTGGTCTACGGCTTGCTTCAGACGGAGGAGTACGCGCGAGCGGTCCTGGCGACTGGGTTGCCCGACGACCTCGAAGGGCTGGTGGCTGCTCGGATGGAGCGCCAGCGCATCCTGAGCAGGGAGCAGCCGCCGATGGCCTGGGTCATTCTCGACGAGTCGGCGTTGCATCGGCCGATCGGGGGCCCAGAGGTCATGAGAAACCAACTCGCGTACCTGTTGGGTTTCCGAGCGAACCGCTGGCTGCGCATCCAGGTGTTGCCCTTCGCGGCCGGTGAGCACGCCAGTTTGATCGGTGCCTTCAACTCGCTACGGTTCGAGGACGATCCGGACATCGTCTACACGGAGGACCTCATCGCGGGGCACATGACCGCGAATCCCGACACGGTGAAGGAAGCCGCGCTTCGTTACGCTCACTTGCAGGCGTCCGCCCTCTCCGTGGAGGATTCAGCGGAACTGATCATGCGCGTGATGGAGGAACGTTATGGGGACCGACCAGGGCCTGACCAGCGCGCGGTGGCGTAAGTCCAGCTACAGCGGCAACACCGGAGGCGACTGCATCGAGTGTGCCCCGCTCGGCGCCGCGGCTTGGCGCAAGTCCTCCTACAGCGGCGACACCGGCGGCGAGTGCGTCGAGGTCGCCGACCTCGCCTCCCACGTCGCCGTTCGCGACTCCAAGAACCCCGAAGGCCCCGCCCTCCTGGCCACCCCGGCCGCGTTCAGCGCGTTCGTGGCCGCCGCCGCGGAGGGCCGGATCGGCTGACTGGGATGATCGCCCGGTGAGCGATGCGAGACTGCCGGCCGCAGAGGCCGTCGAGGCACATGTCCGGGCGTTCTTCGCCGGGCATTCCCTGGAGGTCGTCGATTACGACCTGGGGCCGGGAAGGCGTGAGGTCGTGGCCGACCTGCGCGTTCTCGTGGTCGGGCCTGGTCCCCGCAGCGACAGCTGGGCCTATGTGACCGTCGGGTGCTGGGCCGCGATGGAGAAGGACGGCCACGGGCTCGAGTTCGTCATGACCGCGCAGGTGCGCGACCAGCGGTTCATCGAGCTCATGGCCATGATCGCGTACTACCACTGCGGAGGACATCAGCTCGACGTGGAACACAGCATGCCGATCGGTGAACCGTGGGTGCCGGGTTCGAGTTGCGACCACCTGCTGGTCAGCCTGCCCTATCTCCACGGACCCGATCTTGAAAGCTGTCCGCTGCCCGAGGGGCACGCCCGCATCCTGTGGACCTTGCCGGTGACGGCCGCCGAGATCGAGTTCCGCAGGCGCGAGGGTCATGAGGCGTTGGAGCAGCTCTTCGACGAGGCGGAGATCCATCCCACCGACCCTTTCCGGGCGTCGGTCGCGTGAGTTCTAGGGCCTGAGGACGATCTTGCCGTGGGTGTGGCGGCGTTCGAGCTCGGTGTAGGCCTCGCGGACGTGCGTCAGCGGGTAGACGTTCGCGATCGGCACGTCGAGGTGTCCGTCGGCGATCAGGCCGGCAAGCTCGGCGAGCACCTTGGCGCCCGGCCCGGCCGCGACTCCTCCGTCAGTCTTCACCCCGAACTTCTCGGCGGCGGCGAAATCGGCGATGGTGTCGATCCGCTCGGTCGCGGGTGCGCTACGCCCGCCGGAGTTCGAGCACGGGAATGACGCGGATTCCGGCGGTCTTGCGTGCGTACTCGGCAAAGCCGGGGTAACGCCGCGCTTGCTCGGCGTAGATGCGGTCGCGTTCCGCGCCGGTCAGTTCGCGGACGGTCACCGGGTAGGTCGCGGTGCCGCGCTCGACGGTGCCCTCGCCGGCGGCGATCAGGTTGCGGTACCAGTCCGGGTTGGTGGGTGCACCGCCCTTGGTCGCGAAGACGTAGACGATGTCCGGCGCGGTGTCGTGCGGGAGGTACATCATCGGGTTGACGTGCTCCTGCCCGCTCTTGCGGCCGCGGTGATGGACGAGGACCAGCGGAGCGCCCTCGAAGGCCCCGCCGACCCTGCCCTCGTTCGCTCGGAACTCCGCGATGGTTTTCGCGTTCCAGTCGAGTGCATTGCTCATGTCGAACTCCTGTTGTGGCGGGCGGCTCAGGCTGCTAGGGCCGAGGCCAGGCGCAGCGGTGCGAGCGCGGTGCTCCAGGCGATGACCTGGTCGAGCATCGTGTCGACGGCGGGCAGGTTGTAGTCGCCGGGCTTGAAGACGCTGTAGTTCTCGAATTCGGTGATCATCGACAGCGTGACCTGCTGGCGTACGTCGGCCATCTGGAGCTCGGCGGCGACCGCGCGCAGGTGCTCGACGGCTCGTACGCCGCCGACGCCGCCGTACGACACGAAGCCGACCGCCTTGTTGTTCCACTCGGCGTAGAGGAAGTCGATGGCGTTCTTCAGCGTGCCGGGGATGCCGTGGTTGTACTCCGGTGTCACGATGACGAACCCGTCGAACGACGCGATCTTGGCCGCCCATTGCCTGGTGTGCTCGTGCTGGTACTGGCCGAGCGACGGCGGGAGCGGCTCGTCGAGGTGCGGCAGGGGGTGGTCGCGGAGGTCGATGAGCTCGAACGTGGCGTCGCTGCGCCGCGAGGCGATGTCGAGCACCCACTTCGCGACCTGTTCGCCGTTGCGGTTGGGGCGGGTGCTGCCGAGGATGATGCCGATCTTGAGCATGACGCTGGCCTTCTCGTCTGCGGCGCTTCGTCACGGAAGTGCGTTGTCTGGTAGATCGCATGCTGAGCAGATGATCTGTCCAACAACGAATGGGTGGGTATCATTCCTTTTATGAGCGCCGAGACACCGACCACGCCGGTCGCCGACGGTGTCGGCTTCGCGGGGGACTTCGGTCTCTCCCTCCTGGTCCTGATTCGCGCGTACCAGACCGTCGTCGCGTCGGCCCTCGACGGCGTCCCGCAGGGTGCCCGCGGCTACCACACGCTCGCCGTCGTCGCCCGAGGCGACCAGGAGAACCAGCTCGCCCTGGCCACGTACCTGGGGATCGACCGCACGGTGATGACCTACCTGATCGACGACCTCGTCACGGCCGGACTGGTCGAGCGCCGGCTCAACCCCGCCGACCGACGCCAGCGCAAGATCGTCGCCACCGCCCAGGGCGTCCACACCCTCCGGGACCTGCAGCGGCAGGTACGGGAAGCCGAGGACCGGCTCCTTGAGACGCTCGACGAGAACGAGCGCCAGGCGTTCCGGACCCTGCTCAGCCGGATCGCCTGCGACGTCCGGGACATGGACTTGGCCACTGACCCCTGCGACGTCACCCCCGCCCCGCGCGACATCGCCCAACCCGGGTCCTGAGCCCCAGCGGTGATGCCGCGTCAGCCCAGCGCGCGGTCGAGGTTGAAGGCGGCGCTGATCAGCGAGAGGTGGGTGAAGGCCTGGGGGAAGTTGCCCAGCTGTTCTCCGGTCGGGCCGATCTCCTCCGCGAACAGGCCCAGGTGGTTGGCGTAGGTGAGCATCTTCTCGAAGGCGAGCCTGGCCTCCTCCAGCCGGCCTGCGCGGGCCAGCGCCTCCACGTACCAGAAGGAGCAGATCGAGAAGGTGCCCTCGGGGCCGTGCAGGCCGTCCGGGCTGGTGGTCGGGTCGTAGCGGTACACCAGTGAGTCGGAGACCAGGTCCGAGGTGAGCGCGTCCAGGGTGGAGAGCCACTTGGGGTCGGTGGGCGAGACGAACTTGGCCATCGGCATCATCAGCAGCGAGGCGTCCAGCACGTGGTCGTCCAGCCCCTGGACGAACGCCCCTCGCTCGGCCGACCAGCCGCGCCGCATGATCTGCCGGTAGATCGCGTCCCGGGACTCCCGCCAGCGGGGCAGGTCCGCCGGCAGACCGCGGTGGTTCGCCATGCGCATCGCGCGCTCCAGCGCCACCCAGCACATCAGCCGCGAGTACACGAAGTTCCGCCGGCCCGCCCTGGTCTCCCACACCCCCTCGTCGGGCTGGTCCCAGTGCTCGCACAGCCAGTCCACCACGGCCCCGACCTCGTCCCAGCGGTCACTGCTGATCGGCTGCCCCCACTTGTCGTAGAGGTAGATCGAGTCGATCAGCGCACCGTAGATGTCCAGCTGGAGCTGGCCGGTGGCGGCGTTGCCCACCCGGACCGGCGCGGAGCCGAGGTATCCCTCCAGGTGCGGAAGCTCGCGTTCGGGCAGCTCGGTGCGCCCGTCGATGCCGTACATGATCTGCAACGGACCGCTCTCCCGCATGCCCCGCAGGATGCCCCGCTCGGAGATGAACCCCATGAACGCCTCGGCCTCCGAGGTGAACCCCAGGCGCAGCATCGCGTAGACGCAGAAGGCGGCGTCGCGGACCCAGACATAGCGGTAGTCCCAGTTGCGCTCGCCGCCGATCTGCTCGGGCAGGCTGGTGGTCGGTGCGGCGACGATCGCACCGGTCGGCGCGTAGGTGAGCAGTTTCAGCACCAGCGCGGAGCGGTTCACCATCTCCCGCCACCGCCCGTGGTAGCGCGAACCGGCCAGCCAGTGGCGCCAGAACCGGACGGTCGCCTCGGCCTGCTCCTGCGCCTCGGCGCGCGGGCACGACCGGGGTGGGACGTCGTCGCCGATCTGGTCGAGGGCGAACACGTTGGACTCGCCCTCGAGGAGCTTGAAGCGCGACCACACGTCCAGGCCGTCGCTCTCCAGGGGTGCGGTGGCGGTCAGCGCGAGCGTCAGTGACGGGGAGCGGAACACCGCCGCGTTGCCTTCGAGGTGCGTGGTGTGCGCTTCGGCGCCGTAGCCGAAGCGGGGGGCGATCCGCGCCCTGAACGGGAGGGTTCCGCGGACGCAGATCACCCGCCGGATCAGCCGGTGCCGGGCCGCCTCGCGCGACTCGTCGACCACGGGCATGAAGTCCTGGATCTCCGCCACCCCGTCCGCGGCGAAGAACCGCGTGATCAGCACGTTCGTGTCGGGGAAGTAGAACTGCCTGGTGCGGGTCGGGACCTCGGCGGCCAACTCGAACGACCCGCCCCGGTCGGCGTCGAGGATGGACCCGAAGACGCTGGGCGCGTCGAAGCGCGGGCAGCAGTACCAGTCGATGGTGCCGTCCGTGCCGACCAGGGCGGTCGTACGGAGATCGCCGATCAGGCCGTGCTCGGAGATCGGGATGTAACGGCAGTCGTCCGCCTGCTCGAAACCAGCCGTGTCGAACGCCATACCGGCGCCTCCCTGGCGCTGCGGCCCGGGCCTGGAGATGAAGCCTTGCTCTTCATGCTAGACCGCTGCTCGAAGCGGGGGCCGAGCCCGTCCTCGGTCCGCTTCAGGCGGCGCCCAGGACGGTGCCGATCAGGGCTTCCGCCGACGACGGGTCGCCGGCCAGGCGGCCGGCCTCGCGGATCTGGTGCTCGTCCAGCGCCCCGGCCTTCGCGAGCTGGATGGCCTCGTGGATGCCGTCGCCGTCGCCGTGGGCGAGCATGACGAAGAACCAGCGCACGGCCTGGACCGGGTCGGGCGCCGTGCCGAAGCCGTCGCGGTACCAGCAGGCGGCGGCGTTCATGGCTCCGGTGTGTCCGCGCTCGGCGGCCCAGAGATACCAGCCCAGTGCCTCCTCGTCCCGGTCCTGCTCCGAGAGCCGGTCGCCGAGTACGGCGCCGGCGTCGTCGATTCCCTCCCGCGCGGCCGCTTCGAGCAGCCGCAGGGACTCGTCGGGGTCGTCGACGAGCTGGGCGAGATTGAACATGCCGTAGGCGTCCCCGCCCTCGGCGGCCGCCCGGAAGAGTTCGGTCGCACGCTCGGCGTCCTCGTCCACGCCGAGGCCCATCACCAGCATGTGCCCGTAGGTGCGCTGTCCGGCCGGGAGCCCGGCGTCGGAGGCGGCGCGGGCGTACCTCAGGGCCAGGGGGAGGGCGTCCTCGGTGAAGTACTCCAGGTAGATCCCGGCGAGCAGTGCCGCGGCCTCCGCCGATCCGCCGTCGGCCAGCGGTACGAGCTCGACGGTCACCCGGGTCGCCAGCTCGGCGCCCTCGGCGCTGCCCTCCATGGCGGCCCGTACGAAGGCGTGCCCGGCGGCCACCCAGTCCCCGGCCTCCGCGGCCCTTCGTCCCTCGTCCAGATGCATGCGGGAACCCTATGCGTCGCCCTCGGGCACCGCGGGCGACGGGGTCAGGTCCGGCGGGAGGCGTCGGACGGTCGTAGCGGGCAGTTCGTGTCGACGCGGGTGGTGAGGTCGGCCCGGAGGGCGGCGAGTTCGGACATGCGGGCGTCGATGAGCTGGATCTTCTCCCTGAGCAGCGCGGTCAGAACCTCGGAGGCGTCCGGCGCCTGCCGCAGTTCCTCGGCGGTCCGTGAGATCTCCGCCAGGGAGAAGCCGAGCGTCTGCGCCGTGCGGACGTAGTGCAGCCAGGGCACGGCCTCGGGCGGGAAGTCGCGATAGCCGTTCGGCAGCCGCCGGCCCTCGATGAGGCCGACCTTCTCGTAGAAGCGGATGGTGTCCCTGGACGTGCCGGCCTGCGCGGCCAACTCTCCGATGCGCATGGCTCCTCCGTCGAGTCGCGGGCTTGACCTTGGACCGTACTCCACTGTTTAGCGTGAGGCCCGTTGCCACCCCACGACGTGCCACCCCACGACCCCGCAGGAGCCTCATCGTGAACCCTTCCTACCTCCGCCTCGTCCGTGCGAGCGCCTGGTACGACCTCGTCGTCACCGCCGGATTCGTGACGCCGTGGACGTACGTGCTCGTGCACGACGCGCTGTCGTCGGCCGGTCGGGCGCTCGGTCTCGGCGGCATGCCCGAACTCGAGCCGATGCAGGTCCTGTACGCGAATCTGATGGGCTCGGTCGTCGTCG
The DNA here is from genome assembly GCF_042731085.1 of Streptomyces sp. NPDC059875. Lineage (NCBI taxonomy): Bacteria > Bacillati > Actinomycetota > Actinomycetes > Kitasatosporales > Streptomycetaceae > Streptomyces > Streptomyces sp. NPDC059875. Next base: position 77,708 of record NZ_JBHWJZ010000005.1, on the reverse strand, counting down.
TCTGGGCCGTCCTGCGCATCGTCCGGCCGATCGCCCTGCACGGCCTCCTCGACGGCGTCGCCCGCGCCCTGTTCGCGGCGTGGCAGACGTACGCACTGGCCCACGGTGCCACGCGGGTGCTGTGGCTGTTCCTCGCCGTCGAGGTGGCGTTCGGTGTCGTCCAGCTCGCTCCGTGGTGGCGGAACCGGCGCGCGGAGACGGCCGATCTCCGTATCTGACCTTCCGTCAGATTGAAACGTGTTCTAGTCTGCCGCGCATGGGCATCGGAATCACGCAAGAGCAGCGGGAGTTGGCCCGGTCCGTGCGGGGATGGCTCGCCCGGGCCGTACCGTCCGAGGACATCCGCAAGCTTCTCGACGCGCCGGCCGACACCGTCACCGGGCGCCCCGCGCACTGGGACGGACTCGCCGAGCAGGGGCTCCTCGGGATCCATCTGCCCGAGGAGTACGGGGGAGGGGGCGGCGATCTCGTCGATCTGGCCGTCGTCCTGGAGGAGGCCGCGCGTGCGCTGCTCCCCGGGCCGTACCTGCCCTCCGTACTCGCCGGGGAGATCCTCGCCCGGGCCGGACAGGCGGAGCTGACCGCCGCCCTCGCCGCCGGGCAGCGCATCGGGGCCGTCGCCCTCGCCCCCGGCGGGCTGACCGCGGTCGAGACCGAAGGCGGGCTGCTCCTCGACGGGGCCGCGCCGCCCGTTCTCGGCGCCGCCCACGCCGACCTGCTGATCCTCGCGGCGACCACGGCGCGGGGCACCGTCTGGGCCGCCGTGGACGCCGACAGCCTCGCCGTACGCCCGCACGAGAGCGCCGACCCCACCCGGCCCACCGCCGAGGTCACCGCGGCCGGCGCGCACGTGCCCGCGCACCGGGTCCTGGGCGTCGACCCCACCCTCGTACTGGATCTCGCCGCCGTCCTCCACGCCGCCGACGCCTGCGGGAACGCCGCCCGGGCGCTGGAGACGGCCGCGGAGTACGCCAAGGTGCGCGAGCAGTTCGGGCGGCCCATCGGGCAGTTCCAGGGGATCAAGCACCTCTCCGCCGACATGCTCGTACGGGTCGAGCAGGCCCGCGCCCTCACCTGGGACGCGGCCCGGTCCACCGAGGAGGAGTCGCGCTCCCTGACCGCCGCGCTCGCCGCCGCCACCGCCCTCGACGCCGCGTACGACTGCGCCAAGGACTGCATCCAGATCCTCGGCGGCATCGGCTTCACCTGGGAGCACGACGCCCATCTCTCGCTCCGCCGGGCCCTCGTCGCCCGCCAGCTCCTCGGCCCGGGCGACACCCACCGCGCGCAGGCCGCCCGTCTCGCGGCCCAGGGCACCCGGCGCGAGCTCCGGCTCGAACTGCCTCCCGAGGCCGACGCGTTCCGGACCGAGGCGCGCGCGGCCATTGCCCCCGCCGTCGGCCTCGACCCGGGCGCCGCCCGCCGCGCCCTGGCCGCCACCGGCTACGCGGCCCCGCACCTGCCGCCGCCGTACGGCCTCGGCGCGGGACCCCTCCAGCAGCTCGCCGTACAACGGGAGCTGGCGGCTGCGGGCGTCACGCTCAGCGGGCTGGGGATCGCCACCTGGGTCGTCCCGTCCCTCCTCGCGTACGGGACGGCGGAGCAGCAGGAGCGCTACCTCGGTCCCACCCTGCGCGGTGAGCTGCTGTGGTGCCAGCTGTTCTCCGAGCCCGGCGCCGGATCCGATCTCGCCTCCCTCCGCACCAAGGCCGAACGCACCGAGGACGGCGGCTGGCGGATCAACGGGCAGAAGGTGTGGACGAGCGCCGCCCAGTGGGCCGACCACGGCATCCTGCTGGCCCGGACGGACCCGGACGCCCCCAAGCACCGGGGGCTCACGTACTTCCTCGTCGACATGAAGAACACACCCGGGATCGACATCCGGCCGCTGAAGGAGATCACGGGGGACTCGCTCTTCAACGAGGTGTACTTCGACGACGTCCTGCTGCCGGCCGACGCCGTCGTCGGCGAGGTGAACGACGGCTGGAAGGTCGCCCGCAACACCCTCGGCAACGAACGCGTCCACATGGCCGACCAGGTCGCCTTCGACTCCGGCCTTGAGGCGCTGATCGACCGGGCGACCGACGCCGACAGCGCCGTGCGGGTACGGATCGGGGCGCTCGCCGCCGAGGCGCACGCGCTCGCCTGCATCGGGCTGCGGACCACCATGCTCCAGGTCTCCGGTCTGGAACCGGGTGCGGGCGCGTCCGTCCGCAAGCTCGTCCAGACCGTCCACCAGCAGAAGGTCGCCGAGCTCACGCTCGAACTGCTCGGCCCCGAGGGCGCGGTGCGCGAAGGGGCGGGGGAGCGGGCGGTCCACGGGCTGCTGATGTCCCGCTGCCTGACCATCGCGGGCGGCACCACGCAGGTCCAGCTCAATGTCGTCGCCGAGCGCCTGCTCGGCCTGCCGAGAGACTGAGGGGGAACCGAAGATGGGGAAGGCGTACATCGTCGGCGTCGGGATGACGAAGTTCGAGAAGCCCGAGACGCGCGACTGGCAGTACTGGGACATGGCGAAGGAAGCCGGGACGGCGGCGCTCGCCGACGCCGGGATCTCGTACGCGCAGGTGGAGCAGGTGCCGGTCGGCTACTGCTTCCAGGCGTCGACGGCCGGGCAGCGCGCGGCGTACGAACTCGGCCTGACCGGTGTCCCGGTCTACAACGTCAACAACAACTGCGCGACGGCGTCCACGGCGCTGATGATGGCCCGGCAGTTCGTGGAGGGCGGGGTCAGTGACTGCGTTCTCGCGCTCGGCTTCGAGAAGATGGCGCGAGGGGCGCTGGGCGGGGGATCGGACGGGGGAGACTTCAAGACGTCTCCGGTCGCCCGGCACTACGGGATCATGGCCGCGGGCCACGGCTTCGAGATGAGTCCTCCCACCGCGCAGATCTTCGGGAACGCCGCCCGGGAACACATGGAGCGGTACGGGACGACGGAGGTGCAGCTCGCCGCCGTCGGCGCCAAGAACCACCAGCACTCGGCGAACAACCCCAACGCCCAGTTCCAGGACGTGTACTCGGTCGACGAGATCCTCGCGGCCAAGACCATCCACCGACCGCTGACCAAGCTCCAGTGCTCGCCCACCTCGGACGGCTCGGCGGCGGCCGTCGTGGTGTCGGAGCGGTTCGTCGTCGAACACGGGCTGCACGACAAGGCCGTCGAGATCGCGGCCCAGGCGATGACGACGGACACGGAGGACTCCTTCTCCTCCGGCTCGTGCATCGACGCGGTCGGCCGCCCCATGTCCCGCGCCGCGGCCCGGCAGGTCTACGAGCGGTCCGGCCTCGGCATCGAGGACGTGGACGTGGTGGAACTGCACGACTGCTTCTCCATCAACGAGCTGCTGACCTACGAGGCCCTGGGCATGTGCGAGGAGGGCGCGTCCGGCAAGCTCGTCGAGTCGGGTGCGACGACGTACGGGGGGCGGTGGGTGGTGAACCCGTCGGGCGGGCTGATCTCCAAGGGCCACCCCCTGGGCGCCACCGGGCTCGCCCAGGCCGCCGAACTGGTCTGGCAGCTACGGGGCGAGGCGGGCGCGCGACAGGTCGAAGGCGCCCGCGTCGGCCTCGCGCACAACATCGGCCTGGGCGGCGCGGCGGTCGTGACGATGCTCCGCAGGTCGTAGGCCCCCGCGCCCCGGACGTAGGTCCGAATCCCGATGTACGGGTCACGGGCGGTCTGCGACCATCACAGGCATGGTCCGCACCGAATCAGCCACCGCACGGTCGTCCTCCCTACGCCCCGCCCCGCGCACCTGGCTCGTGGTGCTCGCCGCGTGCGCGGGGCAGTTCCTCGTGGTCCTCGACGTGTCGGTGGTGAACGTCGCGCTGCCGTCGATGCGGGCGGACCTCGGGCTGTCGGGGACCGGACTGCAGTGGGTGCTGAGCGCGTACTCCATCGCGTTCGCGGGGTTCATGCTGCTCGGCGGGCGGGCGGCGGACCTCTTCGGTCGGAAGCGGATGTTCCTCCTCGGCCTGGGACTCTTCACGGCGGCCTCCGTGGGGGGCGGGCTCGCGTCGGAGGGCTGGCAGCTCATCGCCGCGCGGGCCGTCCAAGGCCTCGGCGCCGCGGTCCTCGCGCCCGCGACGCTCACCATCGTGACCGCCGCCGTCCCCGCCGGGCCCGCGCGGACCCGGGCCATCGGCACCTGGACGGCCGTCGGCGCGGCGGGCGGGGCGGCGGGCGGCTTCGTCGGCGGTGTCCTCGTCGACCTGCTCTCCTGGCGCTGGGTGCTCCTGATCAACGTCCCCGTCGGCGTCCTGGTCCTGGTCGGCGCAGGGATGTGGCTGCGCGAGAGCCGCACCGGCGGCGGCCGACGGCTCGACCTGCCGGGCGCCGTCCTCGCCACCGGAGGTCTCGCCTCCGTCGCGTACGGCATCGTGCAGACGGAGGAGGGCGGCTGGGGCGCCCCGCCCACCCTGATCCCGCTGCTCGCCGGCCTGGCCCTCCTCGCGGTCTTCGTCGCCGTCGAGGCGCGTTCGGCGGCCCCGCTGATGCCGCTGAAGGTCTTCCGCTCACGGGCGGTCTCGGCGGCCAACGTGTCGATCCTGCTCGCCGGCTCGACCTCCTTCGGCATGTGGTTCTTCATGACCGTGTACGCCCAGAACGTCCTGGGCTACACCCCCCTCCAGGCCGGCCTGGCCCTGGTCCCCAGCTCGGTCAGCGTCATCGTGGGCTCGAAACTGGCCCCCCGTCTGATGCCGACCACCGGCGCCCGCAACCTCGCGGTCATCGGCGCCCTCGTCGCCGCGACCGGCTTCGGCTGGCAGTCGACGATGACCGCCGACGGCACGTTCCTGACCACCATCCTCGGCCCCGGGATCCTGATGATGGCCGGTATCGGCCTCCTCACCACCCCCCTGGCCACCCTCGCCACGTCGAGCGCCGCACCCGCCGACGCCGGCCTCGTCTCGGGCCTGGTCAACACCTCCCGCACGATGGGCGGCGCCCTGGGTCTCGCCGTCCTCTCCACCGTGGCCGCCGCCCGCACGGCCGGCGCCACGACCCCCGATGCCCTGACGGAGGGCTACGCCCTGGCCTTCCGCACGGCCACGGGGGTGCTCCTCGCGGCGGCGCTCCTCATGCTGCTCTGGCTCCCGAGGGCCACGACGCATCAGCCCGCGGCAGCGCGGGGACGGACGTGAAGCCGAGCCCTTCCTGACCGGCCGGGAGAGCGCCGTACCAGCGGTTCCGGCCCCAAGAGGCCCCTGAACCAAGCGACGTGAGCCGTATCAGCGCGCCGGAGGGCGGGGCTCGGTCGTCGGGCCCGCCGGGAGTTCGGCCGCCGCGAGAGCCGGGTCGACGACCGTCTCGCCGCGGACGACCCGCCGGACGGCCTCCGCCAGGTCGTCCACCCGACCGTCCCTCAGGAGGAAGCCCGCCGCCCCCGCGGCCAGGGCGCGGCGGAGGTGTCCGGGGCGGGCGAAGGTGGTCAGGATCACGACCCGGCAGTCGGGGATCTCGTCGCGGAGGTCGGCCGCCACGTCGAGCCCCGCGCGGCCGGGGAGTTCGGTGTCGAGGAGGGCCACCTCCGGGCGGCTGATCAGGGCGGCTTCCACGACCTCGTCACCCCGGCCGACCTGGGCGACGACCTCGATGTCGGGTGTCATGCCGAGCAGCAGCGCGAGCCCGCCCCGCGTCGCGGTGCCCCGGTCCTCGGCGAGGAGAATTCTGATCATCGTGTGGCTCCGCTCACTCGACACCAAAGCCGCCATGAGCCCGTGCCGAGGCGACCCGGAACCCGCCCCGCGGCGCGGGTCCCGAATCAAGAGTGCCGCCTGACGCCGGGTCCCGCTCGCGCAGCCGCCCGGGCGCCGGACCGCCCCGCCATATCTGACGTACCGTCAGTGCGTCTCGTCGGGAGGGTTCACAACCCCCACCCGCTCGGCTATACATGAGGATCACCGACCTAGAACGCGTTCTAGAACGGCGCGTACGGGACGGTCCCGCACGGCCTCGGTGTGGCCGACGGTGCGGACGGTCGCACCGAGGTCTTCCCTCTTCAAGGATCCTCCGGGATCTCCAAGGAGTAGCATCCCGATGCCCATTGACGCCGCCAAGGCCGTGGCCGCCGAGCCCCGCAGCGCCGAGATCGCCTGGGACCACAAGGACATCCAGCTCTACCACCTCGGCCTCGGTGCCGGCACCCCCGCCACCGACCCCGACGAGCTCCGCTACACCCTCGAATCCCGGCTGCACGTACTGCCCAGCTTCGCCACCGTCGCCGGTGCCGGCATGGGAGTCGTCGGCGGGCTCTCCGCGCCCGGCATCGAGGTGGACCTCGCCGCCGTCCTGCACGGCGGCCAGTCGATCACCCTCCACCGGCCCATCCCCGTCAAGGGCAGCGCCGTCACCACCTCCCGCGTCGCCGCCGTCCACGACAAGGGAAAGGCCGCCGTCCTCGTCCTCCGCTCGGAGGTCGCCGACGACGACGGTCCGCTGTGGACCAGCGACGCCCAGATCTTCGTACGGGGAGAGGGCGGCTGGGGCGGCGACCGCGGACCCTCCGAGCGCCTCGAACTCCCCGACCGGGAGCCCGACAAGACCGTCGAGCGGCCCGTACGGGAGGACCAGGCGCTGCTCTACCGGCTCTCCGGCGACTGGAACCCGCTCCACGCCGACCCCGAGTTCGCCGAGCTCGCCGGCTTCGACCGGCCGATCCTGCACGGACTGTGCACCTACGGCATGACCCTCAAGGCGGTGGTGGACACGGTGCTCGGCGGAGACGTCGCCCGCGTCACGTCGTACCGCACCCGTTTCGCCGGGATCGTCTTCCCCGGCGAGACCCTGCGTATCCGGATGTGGCAGGACTCTCCCGAGCCCGGCCGCGTCCAGGTGTCGGTCACTGCGGTCGAGCGCGAGGACGCTCCCGTGCTCGCCGACACCCTCGTCGAGTATTCGTAACCCCTGATCTCCCGGAGGGAGCCGCACCATGCGCGCAGCCGTACTGCACGAGATCGGCCAGGACAAACTGGAAGTCCTCGACGACGTCGAGGCGGTGGGCTTCGGCCCCGGCAAGGTGAGGATCCGGGTCAGGGCGACCGGACTGTGCCACTCCGACGTCTCCGCCATGAGCGGCGTGCTCCCGCAGCCCGCGCCGTTCATCCCCGGCCACGAGGGCGCGGGCGAGGTCCTCGACGTCGGCGACGGCGTCACCGGGCTGAGCGAAGGACAGCGGGTCCTGCTGTGCTGGCTGCCCGCCTGCGGGACCTGTCCCGCGTGCAAGCGCGGCCAGACCCAGCTGTGCCTGGCCGGGTTCATGAACGCCGGCACCCCCAACTTCCGCAGGCCCGGAGGGGAGGTCTTCGGTTTCGCGGGGACCGGCACGTTCACCGAGGAGGTCGTCGTCGACGCCGGCTGCGCCGTGCCGATCCCCGACGACGTGCCCTTCGACATCGCCGCCCTCATCGGCTGCGGCGTCACCACCGGGCTCGGCGCGGCCATCAACACGGCGCGGGTCGAGGCCGGTTCCTCGGTCGCCGTCATCGGCTGCGGCGGCGTCGGCATCTCGGCGATCCAGGGCGCCAAGCTCCAGGGCGCCGCCCAGATCGTCGCCGTCGACCCCGTCGAGTCCCGGCGCGAGGCGGCCCTGCGTTTCGGCGCGACGGAGGCCGTCGCCCCCGACGCGCTCGCCGACGCCAAGCAGCGGATCACCGCGGGCGAGGGCTTCGACTACGTCTTCGAGGTCGTCGGCAAGTCCGCCACCGCCCGCACCGCGTACGAGACGACCCGGCGCGGCGGCACGCTCTGCGTGGTCGGCGCGGGCGCGCTCGACGACTTCCTGCAGCTCAACATGTTCGAGCTGTTCTTCGACGAGAAGAAGATCCTGCCGTCGATGTACGGGGGCGGTGACGTGCTGCGCTCCTACGAGCGGGCCATCGCGCTCTGGCGGGCGGGCCGGATCGACCTGGAGTCGCTGATCACCCACCGGGTGCCGCTCTCCGGGATCAACGAGGCGATCGAGCAGATGCGTACGGGTGTCGCGCTGCGTACCTGCATCGAGATCTGAGAGGACGCGATTCGATGTCACTCCCTCTTGAGGGGCTGTCCGCGATCGTCACCGGCGCCGGGCGGGGTCTCGGCCGGGCCGAGGCGCTGGAACTGGCCCGCCTGGGCGCGTCCGTCGTCGTCAACGACTACGGGCAGCCGGGGCGGGACGGCTCCGGCGAGGCGTCGGCCGCCCCCGCCGAGGAGGTCGCCGCGGAGATCCGCGCGGCGGGCGGCCGGGCGGTGGCGCACCTGGGCGACGTCGCCGACTTCGAGACCGCGCGGGGCCTCGTCGACCTGGCGGTCGGCGAGTTCGGCAAGCTGGACATTCTGGTCAACAACGCGGGCATCCTGCGGGACCGGATGGTCTTCTCGATGAGCGAGGAGGAGTGGGACTCGGTGATCCGGGTCCATCTGAAGGGCCACTTCAACACGACCCACTTCGCGGCGGTGCACTGGCGGGGACGGGCGAAGGCGGGGGAGTCCGGCGTCTACGGCCGGATCGTCAACACCTCGTCCGAGGCGTTCCTGGCGGGTTCGGCGGGACAGCCGAACTACGCGGCGGCCAAGGGCGGGATCGTGGGGCTGACGACGTCGACGGCGCTGGCGCTGGCGAAGTACGGCGTCACGGCGAACGCGATCTGCCCGCGGGCGCGGACCCGGATGACGGAGGACGTCTTCGCCGGCTTCGCGGAGCCGGGGGAGGGGGAGCTGGACGCGTTGGCGCCGGAGCATGTGGCGCCGGTGGTCGGCTATCTGGCGTCGCCGGCGGCGGCCGCCGTCAACGGCCAGCTGCTGGTCGTCCACGGCGGGATGGTCGCGATCGTGGACCGCCCGAAGGTCGCGGCGAAGTTCGACACGGCGAAGGACGCGTTCACCTACGAGGAGCTGGACGGGCTGCTGTCCCCGCACTACGCGACGCGTCCGGCGGGCGAGACGTTCGCGGCGGCGGAGGTCCTGGGGTTGAAGAAGGGCTGAGGGGCTTCGTCCCGACCCCCAGCACGCGTTCGCGCGTAACGATCATGCAAATGCCGACGGCGATGAGTGGAACTGGTGTGCGTATCTCGGGCAGGCTCTGGAGGTTTGCTGTGAACACAACATAACTAAAGGCTGGCCCATGCGCGTTCCTCGGGTCCGTAGCCCTCGACTGCAACCACCGGGTCGTTCCGGTAGACGCAGACTGAGGGCTACGGCTCTTTTCGTCCTGACGTCCTTCTCCTGCATGCTCGCCACCGAGTCGGCGATGGCCACCGGTGCCACGCTCGAAGCGGTGCGCATGCCCGAACTCTCCCTCTCCGGCCTGTTGAAGTGGGCCGACGAGAGCCCGCTCGACACCCCTGACCAGCAGGGCGGTACCGCCCGCGGCAAGAGCCATCACGCCTCGTCCGACGCCACCAGCGAAGAAGGTGACGCGGGCCGCAAGCCCGGTAAGGGCAAGGGCGAGCTCGATCCGTTCAAGCGGCACACCGACAAGCCCGGACAGGCCAGGACCGGCGCCGCCCCCGGTGACGCCAAGAGCTTCGACGCCCGCACCAGCAAGCGCGACGCCAAGAAGTCGACGGCGACGTCGGACTACTACGTCAACGCCGACGGCTCCACCACCGTCCGCCACCACCCGGGCCGCGCCAACTTCAAGGCGGCCGACGGCACATGGAAGCCGATCGACACCCGGCTGACCGGTGACACGGACGGCCGGCTCCAGCAGCGCGCGAACTCGCTCGACGTCGAGTTCGCGCGGAGCGCAGCCGACCGGCAGCTCGCGTCGGTCGACTTCGGCGCCGGGCGCTCGTTCGGGTACGCGCTGAAGGGCGCCGCCAAGGCCGAGCCCACCGTGGCCGCCAACGGCACGGTGACCTACGCGGGTGTGCTGGCGGACACCGACCTCCAGCTCATCCCCCTCGCGGAGGGCTTCAAGGAGAACATCGTCCTGAAGTCCCCGAGCGCATCGAACTCGTGGACCTTCCCCCTCGCAACCAACGGGCTCACCCCCCGATTGGCCGCCGACGGTGACGTGGAGTTCACGGACGCGACGGGCAAGGTCACCGCGACCATCCCGCACGCGTACATGGAGGACTCCACGATCGACCCGCGCTCCGGCGACGCCGCGCAGTCCCGGGCGGTGAGCTACGAGCTCATCACCCTCGACGGCGAGCCCGCCCTGCGGATGACCGCGGACCGTAAGTGGCTCGACGCGCCCGAGCGGATCTACCCGGTGACCGTCGACCCGACGGTGACGACGTCCAACTCCACGTACGTCCAGAGCAACTACAGCGCGGACCGCTCGACCGAGACGCAGATCAAGGTGGGCTCGTACGACTCGGGCACCAACAAGGCGAACTCGTTCCTGCAGTTCTCCTCGCTGGGCACCACGCTGGCGGGGCAGCGGGTCACCGCCGCCACCTTGAACGTCTACGCGCTCTGGTCCTCGACCTGTGTGGCCAAGCCGTTCACGGTCCACCCGGTGACCCAGTCGTGGTCGCCGACCACGACCACGGCCTACCCCGGCCCGACGTACGGCGCCGCCATCGGCACGGCGACGCCCGCGCCCGGAGCGTCCTGCTCCAACGACGCGAACTCGGCGAGTGTCGGTGTGAAGATGCCGGTGTCGCTGTCGGCCACGTGGTTCAACCAGGTCGCCGGTGGCGCGGCGAACCACGGTCTCGCGATGACCGCGCCGACCGGCGACGGACTGCACTGGAAGAAGTTCCACTCGGACAACGCGGCCACCGCCGGTTTCCGTCCGGCCCTGGAGCTGACCTACACAGCCAACTCGGCCCCGCAGGTCAACGCCTCCTACCCGCCGGAGAACTTCCAGGCCAACACCCTCCAGCCGGAGCTGATCGTCCAGGCCAGTGACGCCGACAAGGGTCCGAACCCGCTGTCGTACACGTTCGAGGTCTACGACGCCGACAGCGGTTCCACCACCCCCGTCGCCACCTCCGGCGCGCTCACCAAGGGCAGCTGGAAGGTCCCCGCGGCCAAGCTCAGCTGGTCGAAGAACTACCTCTGGTACGTGGGTGTCACCGACGGCACGACGCAGGTCACGCGGTCCAGCCGCTTCACGACCGCGGTGCCGCAGCCGCCGGTCACCTCGGGCCTGGCGCAGAACACCCACGGCCACGATTTCGACCCGTCGGACGGCAACTACACGACCGAGGACACCGACGCCGACGTGCCGGTGATCGGCCCGTCCCTGGAGATCGAGCGCTCGTACAACAGCCTCGACCCGCGCGTGGACAGCGCCTTCGGCGCCGGCTGGTCGACGGTCGTCGACATGAAGGCGGCCGAGGTCAAGGACGCGGCGGGCGTGATCACCAGTGTCGTCATCACCTACCCGGGCGGTGAGCAGGTCGCGTTCGCCCGCAACAGCAACGGTACGTACGTGCCGCCGCTGGGCCGCTACGCGCGACTGGAAGCGGTCACCGGCGGGTTCAAGCTGACGGACAAGGACTTCACGGCCTACTCCTTCACACAGGCCACGGGCAAGGCCGGGGTCTACGCGATCTCCGGCATCGTGGACTTCGGCGGCCGGGCGGAGACGTTCACGTACGACACGAGCAAGCGCCTGACGAAGATCACCAACACCACGTCGAAGCGCTCCCTCGGCCTGACGTGGATCACGCCGGTCGACGCGACCGCGCCCCACGTGGAGACCGTCTTCACCGACCCGTCGGTCGTCGGCGACGCCGCCAGCGTGAAGACGTGGAAGTACGGCTACAGCGGTGACCAGCTCACCAAGGTGTGCCCGCCGGCCGACTGGACCAAGTGCACGACGTACACGTACGCCACCGGTAACCACTACCGGACCACGGTCCTCGACGCCGACCCGTTCGCCTACTGGCGGCTCGGCGAGACGTCGGGCACGGTCGCCGCGGACGCGGTGGACACGAACCAGGGCCAGTACAACGGCACGTACCGCGATGTGACGCTGGGCTCCTCGTCGGTGCTGGCGGGTTCGACGCAGAAGACGGCGACCTTCAACGGCACGACGTCGTACGTGGAGATGCCGAGCGCTCCGGGTGCGACGCCGTCGTACACGTCGGTGTCGCTGTGGTTCAAGACGACCACGGCCGGCGGTGTGCTGTTCTACTACGGTGACAAGCCGCTGAGCGACCCGAACCCGGTCGCGAACACCACGAAGAACACCCCCGCGGTGTACGTGGGCATGGACGGCAAGCTGCGTGGCTGCCTGGCGATGTCGCCGGGCTGCATGTCGACGATCACGTCGACGGCCACCGTCACCGACGGGCAGTGGCACAACGCCGTCCTCACCGGCGTGGCCAGCAGCCAGACCCTGTACCTGGACGGTGTCTCGCAGGGTTCGTTGACGGGCACGATCAACGACTGGGTGCAGCCCTACATCAGCCTGGGCGCGGGTGTGAACACCAACGGCTGGCCGTCGATGAACCCGAACGACAAGCTCGGGCACTTCTCGGGTCAGATGGCCGAGGTGGCCATCTACGCCGAGCCGCTTCCCGCCTCGGTGATCTCCGCGCAGTACCAGGCCGCGAAGCGGTCCGCCGGTCTGCTGCAGAAGATCACGACGCCGGGTGGCAAGACGCAGGCCTCGGTCGTCTACGACACGGCCGATGACCTGGTCCTCCAGGCCACCGACGGCAACGGCGGCACCTGGAAGCTCAACCCGGCCACGGTCACCGGCTCCTCGCAGGTCTACCGTTCGGCCGTGATGGGCTCCACGCCCGCCGGCTACTGGCGTCTGGACGACACCCTTGCCGCGCCGCAGGCAGCGAACGAGCTGCACACCGGCTTCGGCACGTACAACAACGTGACGCAGGGTGTGGAGGGTCCGTTCGGCGCCGCCGATGTCACGGCGGCCCAGTTCGACGGCACGAGTTCCTCTGTGGAGGTGCCGCACGGCGTCTGGCACAACAAGCCGGACCGGTCCGTCGAGCTGTGGTTCAGGACGGCCAATCCCGGCGTCCTCATGAGCGACCAGACGCGGGCGCTGAACGACCCCGCCGGTGTCGGTGGCTCGTACAGTGATCTGCTGTACGTGGGCACGGACGGCAAGCTGCGCGGCCACTGGTGGAGCTCCACCTGCAACGCCACCGCGACCATGGGTTCCACGGCGACCGTCACCGACGACGCCTGGCACCACGCGGTGCTGTCCGCGACCGGCACCACGCAGACGCTCTACCTCGACGGCGTCAAGCAGGGCACGTGCACCGGAGCGGCCAACGCCGAGACGACGTCGCGGACCTACGTCGGCGCCGGCTTCTCGACGAACTGGTACAACGCGCCCGACGGGATCAGCCACTTCACCGGCTCCATCGCCGATGTCGCGGTCTACTCCAAGGGCCTGACCGCGGCCGAGGTCGAGAAGCACTGGTCCGCCTACAAGGCGTCCTCCGGTGTCGCCCCGGTCCGGACCGTCAAGCTGACGACACCGACCGACAAGACCCTCACCTACGTCTACGACGCCGAGCTGGGCAACCGCCTCCTCGCCGCGATCGACACCGAGGGCAAGCGGACCACCTACGGCTACGACACCGGTGGCTTCCTGCACACCGTGACGGACGCCAACGGCAACCGGTCCATCACCGGTCATGACGTCCGGGGCAACGCGGTCTCGAAGACCACGTGCCAGGACACCGCGGCCAACAAGTGCTCGACGGAGTACTTCACGTACTTCCCGGACGCGACCACGGCCTTCCCGCCGATGGACCCGCGGAACGACCTGGTGCTCACCGAGCGCGACGGCCGCTCCTCCGGTCCGACGGACAACACCTACCTCACCACGTACACCTACGACACCGGTGGCAACGTCACGGCCGTGACCTCCCCGCCGGTGCCCGGACACCCCAACGGCCGTACCACCAGCACGGTGTACACCACCACGTCCACCGTGGCGGCGGAGGGCGGCACCGCCAAGGCCCCGGCCGGGCTCGTCGCCCAGGTGACCACCCCGGGCGGCAAGAGGACGACTCACACCTACTACGCCAACGGTGACCTCGCCGAGGCCGTCGACGCCAACGGCGCCAAGGTGAAGTACACCTACGACAACCTCGGCCGCGCGGTGTCCGAGACCGAGATCTCGGACGCGTTCCCCGCCGGTCTGACCACCTCGCAGACGTACGACAAGAACGACCACGTCGTCACCGCGACCGACCCGAAGGTCACCAACCGGGTGACCGGCGCGGTGCACCAGGCGGGGACGACGACGGCGTTCGACCCGGACGGCAACATCCTGTCCCAGACGGTCGCCGACCTGACCGGTGGTGACACGGCGCGTACGACGTCGATGACGTACGACGCGCACAACCGCCTGCAGACGAAGACGGACCCGGGCGGCGACACCACGTCGTACGAGTACGACGCGTACGGCAACAAGGTCAAGGAGACGGACCCGGTCGGGAACGTCACCACCTCCACCTTCGACGGCGAGCAGCGACCGCTCACCACCAACCTGCTGAACTACACGGGCGACCCGAACAACCCCTCCGCGCCGACGACTCTCGTCCGGGAGTCGCGGGCGTACGACCCCGCGGGCCGACTCGCCTCCATCACGGATGCGATGGGCTATGTCACGGCCTACACCTACACCGACGACGGCCTGCCGGCGAGCGTGGTCCGCAAGGACCCGCAGTCGGGCAAGTCGTTCACGGAGCAGGCGAACAGCTATGACGCGGCCGGGAACCTGATCGAGCAGATCACCGACGACGGCCGGAAGCGCACCACCTTCTCGGTCGACGCGGCCGACCGCACGGTCTCCTCGGTCCTGGACCCGAACGGGCTCGCACGGTCGAAGACGGTCTCCTACGACCCGGACGACAACATGGTGTCCGAGACGGAGCGGGACCCGGCGACGGGCCAGACGTCCACGACGGACACCCGGCACGACAAGCTCGGCAACGTCACGGGCAACACCGTGCACGACGGCACGACGGCCCCGGTGGCGCGTTGGAAGCTCGACGAGACGACCGGCTACTCCGTCGGTGACTCCTCCGGCGCGAACAACACCGCCACGCACGGCACCGGCATGCACTGGAACACCGACCGGGGCGGCAGCGCCGCCTTCGACGGTGACGTCAACTCCTGGGCGAAGGCCTCGGGCCCGGCCGTGAACACGGCCGGCAGCTTCACGGTCTCGGCCTGGGCCAAGCTGTCCGACCTCACCGCGGGACGGACGGTGCTGTCCCAGGACGGCGACACCGTGTACGGCTTCGTGCTGTACTACGCGGCCGGTACCGGCTGGGCGTTCGCCCGTCCGCGCACGGACGCGCTGCCCCTCGCCTACGACCGGGCGGTCTCCGCTCCGTCGGCGGCGGTCGCCGGAGCCTGGACCCACCTGGTCGGCATGTACGACGCACCGGCCGGAAAGCTGCGCCTGTACGTCAACGGCACGCTCGCCCAGGAAGTCGCCGTCACCGGCAACTGGGAGGCGACCGGTCCGTTCCAGATCGGCCGTCACCAGATGGGTGCCGCGAACTACGACTACGAGTTCAAGGGCGGTATCGACGACGTCCAGGTCTACAGCGAGGCACTGACCCCGGCGCAGGTCGCCGCGGTCAAGGGCGGCACCCTCCCGGCAGCGGGCAGCTCCGTCCGCTCCACCTCGTGGAACCTGGACCAGCGCGGCCTGCCGCTGTCGATGACGGACGCCGACGGCGACGTCACCGACTACAGCCATGACGAGGAGGAGAGGCAGACCGTCGTCACCGAGCCGGTCGTCGACGCGGAGCAGAACGGTGGCGCTCCCGTCGCGGTCCGGCCCGTGTCCCTCACCGGCTACAACACCTTCGGCGAGCTGACCGAGACCTCGGACAACCTCGGCAACGTGACGGTCATGGCGTACGACGCCGAGGGCCGGGAGACGTCGACGAAGCTGCCCGGGTACACCCCGGCGGGTGGTACGCCCATCCAGGCCACGAGCTGGAACGAGTACAACAGGCTCGGCCAGCTCTCGGCGGAGGTCGACGAGCTCGGTAACCGCACCACCTACACGTACACGCAGCTCGGCGACAAGGCCTCGGTCACGGAGCCCGGCGGCGGTACGGCGACGTACACCTACACCACCAACGGCGACGAGCTCTCGGGCACCCGGGCGAACGGCGCCCGGCAGGAGAGCACCTGGGACTACCGGGGTCGCCGGATCACGGTCTCGGACATCGTCCGGCAGCCCACGCAGCGGGTGCACACCGTGACCCACGAGTACGACGCTCCTGGCGGCGAGCTGTCCCGGACGGTGAGCGCCGCCGGCGTCCCGGAGTCGTACACGTACAACGTGCTGGGAGAGAAGACCGAGGTCACCGACGCCTCGGGCCACATCAACCGGTTCACGTACGACATGGACGGCCACGTCCTCACCGCGACGGACCCGGACGGCACCAGCACGAAGAACACGTACGACGCGTTCGGGCAGCTTGTCGCCACGAGCGACCTGGACGCCCAGGGCGCGGTGCTGCGCACCATGCGCACCACCTACGACAGGGAGGGCAATGCCACCTCGGTGACGGACTACCGGGGCCGCACCACGACCTTGACGACGGACGCCTCGGGTGCCGTCACGAAGGCGGTGCAGCCGGTCTCGGCGACCGAGTCGATCACCACGACCTTCGGCTACGACGCGGAGGGCAACCGGACGCGCTTCACCGACGGCCGGGGCAACCCGTTCCTCACGACGTACAACAGCTGGGGTCTGGTCGAGTCGGATATCGAGCCGTCCACGCCGTCCCACCCCGCCGCGGCGGACCGGACGTTCACCACGGTGTACGACGCGGGCGGCCGGGCGAAGGAGATCCGTTCCCCGGGCGGTGTGAACGTCGTCAACGAGTACGACGCGCAGGACCGTCTCGTCCGGCAGTCGGGTACGGGTGCGGAGGCGGCCACGGTCGACCACACCTACACGTACGACTCCGACGACCGGGTCACGGCCGTCGCGGGTGCCGGTGACGTCAAGAGCACCTTCACCTACGACGACCGCGGCCAGCTCCTGTCCACGGCGGGTCCGTCGGGCGCCTCGTCCTTCGCGTACAACGCCGACGGGGCGATGACCGCACGCACCGACGCCTCGGGCACGACCGCGTACGGTTACGACACCGCGGGCCGGCTCAAGACCGTCGACGACGGCGCCACCGGCACGACGGCGACGTACGCCTACGATGTCAACAACGCCGTCGCGTCGATCGACTACGGCACAGGAAAGTCCAAGCGGGCCTTCTCGTACGACGCTCTGGAAAGGGTGACCCAGGACAAGCTGACCTCCCCGACCGGCGGGATCCTGTCCTCGATCGACTACGGCTGGGACGAGAACGGCAGCATGACGTCGAAGACGACGGCCGGTCTCGCGGGCTCCTCCGCCAACACGTACACGTACGACTGGGCCAACCGTCTGACGTCCTGGAACAACGGGACGACGACGGAGTCCTACGGCTACGACAAGTCCGGCAACCGGACCCAGGTGGGCGCGGACACGTACACCTACGACGCCCGCAACCGGCTCACACGGGCCGGCGACGACACGTACATGTACACCGCCCGCGGCACGCTGAGTCAGGTCACGAACGTCGGCGGCACCGTCGCGATCAAGGCCGACGCCTTCAACCGGGTCGTCAACGAGGGCGACCGTACCTACGCGTACGACGGTCTCGACCGGGTCCTGGAGGCCAAGGACGAGACGGGCACCGGCCTGTTCTCGTTCGCGTACAGCGGCGTCGGGAACGACGTGGCCTCGGACGGCGTGACGTCCTACAGCCGCAACGCCGACGGCTCCCTGCTGGGTGTGAAGACGCCCGGCTCCTCGGTGCTGGCCCTCACGGACCTGCACGACGACGTGGTGGCGCAGTTCACCGCTGTGGGCGAGGCACTGATCGGTTCGAGGACGTACTCCCCGTTCGGCAAGGTGTCGCAGACGAGCGGGTTCCTCGGCAGCCTGGGCTACCAGTCGGGCTGGACCGACCCGGAGACCTCCAAGGTCAACATGGCCGCGCGCTGGTACTCGCCGGACGCCGGCCAGTTCACCAGCCGGGACACGGTGAGCCTCTCGCCGCTGCCGGCGTCGGTGGGCGCCAACCGCTACGCCTACGCGGACGACAACCCGATGTCGGCCACCGACCCCACGGGTCACTGGCCGAGCTTCATCAACAAGGTGAAGAAGGCCGTCAAGTCGGTCACCCGACGTGCTGTGAAGTCGGTCCTCAAGCCGCGCAAGAAGCACCGGGTCGTCAGAGTGATCCGCCACAAGCCGCGCGGTGTGGTCAAGGTGGTGTCCCGCATCCGGGACAGCGTCAAGAAGGTCGTCAGATACGTCAGGGTCAAGGCCAAGAAGGCGGTGAAGGCCAGGCTCAGGATCCTGAAGGACCCGAGGTACCAGGCCAATCTGGCGAGGGCGAACAAGGCGAAGGCCAAAGCGGCCTTCGTGAGGTCCCTCAAGATCAAGAAGGCTCGTGCGAAGTTCCTCAGGGACCTGGACAAGAGGCGGGACCGCTTCGCGCGCTATTGGATGGCCGGTGTCCGCGGCGTCTTCGACTCCAACGCCGCTTCGATAAGCGCCACAAAGTATCCCCTGCGCTTTCTCGTTCCCACCCTCTTCGGCACCTCCCGCGATCCTTCGGCCTTCGATCTCGGCTACGACTGGGTGAGCGGCAAGGGGCCGAAGCACCGGGTCCTCGACGGCAACAGCAGGTTCACCAAGACCCTCAAGGAGCACGCCCACGTCGATTACACGAAGGACGCCATCGCCAAGGACCTCGGGAGCGGAAAGCTCAAGGCCGGTGACAAGTGGCACGAGAAGCCGTATCGCCTCGGCCAGGACGACGAGGAGGGGAAGTCCTGGGTGAAGCTCGTCCGCGACTTCACGACGAACACCTCCGCGGCGTACCTCGGCTCGTACACCCTCAAGTACCAGGTCCTCTCGGTGAACGCGAAGACGGGGAAGGCGACCGTAGGGTTCAAGGTGCACAACAACAGCACCATCTTCTCGGCCTCGCGCCCGAGCCCGGGGTGGGGCGGCTACAGCGACTGGTACGAGAAGAAGGCCGGGCAACCGCTCAACCAGCACTACGCCACCGGTCGTTACTCGGCGAAGAGCCAGGACATCGTCTGGAGCGAGGAGATCTCGTTCCCGCCCTCGCGGCGATGAGATGAGGTGAGATGAGGGAGAGCCCCGCCGAGTCGCTCGGCGGGATTCTCCCCGAGGCGCTGACGTACTGAGCGCGGCCCGGAAGGGCGGAGAAGAAGAACCGGCCCCGGGGGATTCCCCCGGGGCCGGTTCACATCACTGCGCTTCCGCGTCGCGGCGGTGGCGGCCGTGGGGGGAGGAGGTGGACTCCTCCGACGGCGCCGCCTCGCCGCGATGCTTTCCGGAGCCGTGCGGCTCCGTCCCGTCCGTACGTGCTTCCGACATGGTGGAACTCACCCCGTAGTGATCGCTGTTGTCGTGCGGCCGTGAGTCTAGCCAGCGGCTTTACGGTCGGCGAGGGGTGCCTGCTGGAGTGGGACGGGGCGGCAGACGCGCGGTTCGGCCGAGACCGTGACCGACGCCGTGGCGGGCTCCGGATCCGGCGGGACCTCCAGGCCCACGAGGCCGCAGGGCGTCTCCTCCGTCGCGTACGGCAGCCGCAGCACGCCCTCCGCCGTCCAGACCCCCGAGCCGGCCAGCCACCCCGCAGGAGCGGCCAGTTGGTGCATCCGGCGATCCGAAGGGCGCCACATCCCGACCCAGCTCCCCGCCGCCGCGTCGATCCGCAGCGCGACCGAGCAGCCTTCCGGCAGCAGCGCCTGCCCCGGCTGCACGGCGAACGGCGTCACCGCCGCGTCGTCGAGCCGCAGGCAGTCGGGGAAACGGATCGGCAGCAGACTGCCGAGGACGCCCCAGCCGAGCCGCTCGTGCCCGGGGGACGGAGCGTCCGAGCGGATCATCAGCAGCCCGCTGTCCGGGTCGGCCATCAGCAGCCGGTCGTCGCTCTCCTCGGTGATCTGCAGTAGCGGAGTCACCTCCCCGCCCCGCTCCAGGTCGACCGCCACCGCCTTCACCGGGCCGTCGTCCAGCTGCCGGTCGAGGGCGAGCATCCGTCCCGTACGGTCCAGCCAGACCCCGCCCGTACAGCGGCCCTTGACCTCGGCGACCTGCTCGGGGCCGAACGCCCCGCCCGCCACCAGCCAGATCGTGGTGGTGTCCGTCCCGACGCACATCGCGTAGCCGCAGATGCCGTCCGGCGAGGGCGGCAGCAGGGTGAGGTTCTCGGACTCCACGGATCCCAGGGACAGTTCCCCCGTCCCCGGCCCCGTCGGGTAGAGCAGCGAGAACGTGTGCCGGTCGCCGTCCACCCGGCGTCCGCTCAGCACTCGCCCGTCCGCCAGCGGCAGCAGCTGCGTGTGGGGCTCCTCGGGCTGGTCGAGCGGAAGGGGTACGGCGTACGGCTCCGGCCCGTCGAGGGTCCACCGCTCCGCGTAGAGGGCGTCCCCCGTGCCGGCGAGCCGCGCCGCGTACGCCCCGTTCGCCGTGATCGTGAACCGCGCCGCCCACACCGCGCCGCCGTCCTCCGCCGCTGTCTCGATGGCACAGGCTGTCATCGACTCGTCACCTCCGGCCACCGAAGCTAGTTTTCGCACTTCCTGCCGAACAACACGAGCCCGGTCACTTCACACATAAGGGTGGCCATGAATCGATTTTGCTGAGGAGAGGGGGGCGGTTGTGCTGGAGAGGAGGGTGGGGCCTAAGGTAAGGCGACCCTAAGTGGAGTCTGTGACTCCGGGTGCGGGACCCCTTCCGTACCGGTTCGCGAGCCGCCGTCCCCGTACCCGTACAGGAGAACCCCTCATGTCCCTCCGCCGCCGCGGCACCGCCGCAGCCCTCGCCCTCGCCGCCGCGGTCTCCCTCGCGGCCTGCGGAAGCGGCGACGGCGCACCGGGCTCCACCTCGGAGAAGAAGGAGGACGCCGCCAAGAAGGACGTCGCCACGGGCGGCAAGGACTTCGGCGACGCGGCCGCCAAGACGGCCGCCATGGGGACGGACGCCAAGGCCGGCCAGTTCCCGCGCACCCTCACCCACGCGCTCGGCACGACCGAGATCACGTCCGCCCCGAAGCGGGTCGTCGTCCTCGACGTCGGCGAGCTCGACAACGTCGTCTCGCTCGGCATCAAGCCGGTCGGCTACGCCCCCGCCGAAGGGGACGATGGCATCCCCACGTATCTGAAGAAGGACGCGGGCAGCCCCAAGTCCGTCGGCACCATCAACAACCTCAACCTCGAGGCGATCGCCAACCTGGAGCCCGACCTGATCCTCGGCAGCCAGCTGCGCGCCGCGGACAAGTACGACGAGCTCTCGAAGATCGCCCCCACCGTCTTCTCCATCCGGCCCGGCTTCACCTGGAAGGAGAACTACCTCCTCAACGCCGCCGCCCTGGACAAGACCGCCGACGCGAAGTCCAAGCTGGCCGCGTACGAGACCAAGGCGAAGCAGCTGGGTACGGACATCGGCCCGAACAAGCCGTCCATCTCGATGGTCCGTTACCTCCCGGGCAAGATCCGCCTCTACGCCAAGGCGTCCTTCATCGGCACGATCCTCGAGGACGCCGGCCTGCCCCGGCCCAAGAACCAGCAGATCAACGACCTCGCCGCCGAGATCAGCCCCGAGAAGATCGACCAGGCCGACGCCGACTGGATCTTCACCGGCGTCTACGGCGACCCGAAGGCCACCAAGCGCGACACCGCCCAGGCCAACCCGCTCTGGAAGAACCTCAAGGCGGTCAAGGCCGGCCAGGCCAAGGACGTCCCGGACGAGACCTGGTACCTCGGCCTCGGCGTGACGGCGGCGAACAGCGTCCTCGACGACCTGCGCGCCGACCTCGTGAAGAAGTAACGGACGCCCGCGGCGGGCGGCGTTTCCCACGGTTGTCCACAGGCAGGACGGCGGGGCACGCAGGCCAGGTAGCCTTTGCCTCGTGCCCCGTCTGTCTGAAGTCATCGCCGCGCTCGACGCTCTCTGGCCGCCCGAGCGGGCGGAGCAGTGGGACGCCGTCGGCACCGTCTGCGGCGACCCCGACGCCGAGGTCACCCGCGTCCTCTTCGCCGTCGACCCCGTGCGGGAGATCGCCGACGAGGCGATCGCGCTGGGCGCCGACCTGATCGTCACCCACCACCCGCTCTATCTGCGCGGTACGACGACGGTCGCGGCCTCCCACTTCAAGGGCCGGGTCGTGCACACGCTCATCAAGCACGACATCGCCCTGCATGTGGCGCACACCAACGCCGACACCGCCGACCCCGGGGTCTCCGACGCTCTCGCCGGCGCCCTCGACCTGCGGATCACCGGCCCCCTGGTCCCCGAGAACAACCTCGGCCGGATCTGCGAGCTGGACCACCCCGAGACGCTGGCCGAGTTCGCGGCCCGGGCGGCGAAGCGGCTGCCCGCCACCGCGCAGGGGATCCGGGTCGCCGGAGACCCGCAGATGACCGTCCGCAAGGTCGCGGTCAGCGGCGGCTCCGGCGACAGCCTCTTCGACGCCGTACGGGCCGCGGGCGTGGACGCCTTCCTCACCGCCGACCTGCGCCACCACCCGGTCTCCGAGGCCACCCAGCACGCGCCCATCGGCCTGATCGACGCCGCCCACTGGGCCACCGAATGGCCCTGGTGCGAGCAGGCCGCCGCCCAGCTCGACGAGATTTCCGACCGCCACGGCTGGGACCTGCGCGTCCACGTCTCGAAGACGGTCACCGACCCCTGGTCCTCCCACCACACCTCCCCTGGAGCCCCCAACTGAACGCCGCGCCCGCCGACCAGATCCGACTTCTCGACGTCCAGGCCCTGGACGTCCGTCTCCAGCAGCTCGCCCACAAGCGCAAGTCCCTGCCCGAGCACGCCGAGATCGAGTCGCTGACCAAGGACCTCACCCAGCTGCGCGACCTGCTCGTCGCCGCGCAGACCGAGGAGAGCGACTGCGCCCGCGAGCAGACCAAGGCGGAGCAGGACGTCGACCAGGTGCGCCAGCGCGCCGTACGGGACCAGCAGCGCCTGGACTCCGGCGCCGTCTCCTCCCCCAAGGACCTGGAGAACCTCCAGCGCGAGATCACCTCGCTCGCCAAGCGCCAGGGCGACCTGGAGGACATCGTCCTCGAGGTCATGGAGCGCCGTGAGTCCGCGGCGGAGCGGGTGGCCGAGCTGACGGAGCGCGCTTCCGCCGTGCAGGCCAAGACCGACGACGCGACCGCCCGCCGCGACGCGGCGCAGGCCGAGCTGGACGGCGAGGCGGCGTCGGTCGGCAAGGAGCGCGAGCTGGTGGCCGGCTCCGTCCCGGCCGACCTGCTGAAGCTCTACGAGAAGCTGCGCGAGCAGCAGGGCGGTATCGGCGCGGCGCGGCTGTACCAGCGCAAGTGCGAGGGCTGCCACATCGAGCTGAACATCACCGAGCTGAACGAGGTCCGGGCGGCCGCCGCGGACACCGTGGTGCGGTGCGAGAACTGCCGTCGGATCCTCGTCCGCACGTCGGAGTCCGGCCTGTAATGACGGCCATCAGGGAAGTCGTCGTCGAGGCCGACGGAGGCTCCCGGGGCAACCCGGGGCCCGCCGGATACGGGGCGGTGGTCCTGGACCCGGTGACCGGCGAGACGCTGGCGGAGCGGGCCGAGTACATCGGCGTCGCGACGAACAACGTCGCCGAGTACAAGGGCCTGGTGGCCGGTCTGAAGGCGGCGCGTGAGCTGTTCCCGGACGCCAAGGTGCACGTCCGGATGGACTCCAAGCTGGTCGTCGAGCAGATGTCCGGCCGCTGGAAGATCAAGCACCCGGACATGAAGCCGCTGGCGGCGGAGGCGGCCCGGGTCTTCCCGGCGAGCCAGGTCCGCTACGAGTGGATCCCGCGCGAGAAGAACAAGCACGCGGACCGCCTCGCGAACGAGGCGATGGACGCGGGCAAGCGGGGCAAGCAGTGGGAGCCGTCGGCCTCCTCGGCGGCCCTGGACGCGTCGGCCGCGCGCAACGCGGCGACGGCGCCCTCGGGTCCCCCCGGCGATGCGACGGCGGGCGCGGCTCGTGCGCGGGCGGCGCTGGCGGGCGCGGGTACGGGCGCCGGTGCCGGTACGGGCTCCGCTGCGGGGCGTTCGGCTGCCGTCGGGGCCACCGGCGCGGCGCGCCCCGACGACGGCCTGTTCGCCGCCGAAGAGGCCATCGCGGCCCAGGCCCGCGCCTCGCTGGCCGCGGCCGGCACGGCCGAGCGGGAGTCCGCGGCGAGCGGTGACTTCGAGGCCGAGGCGGGCGTCCTGGGACACCCGGGCCATGCCGCTCACGGCCGAACGGCCGAGCCCGGCCCCGCAGCCGGTGCCGAGGGCGCTGCCCCGGCCCGCGCCGCCGCGCCCGGTTGGGGAGCGCCCGACATGGGGGTCCCTGCCACGTTCGTGCTGCTGCGGCACGGGGAGACCGCGCTCACGCCCGAGAAGCGGTTCTCGGGGAGCGGGGGCACCGACCCCGAGCTGTCCGCCGCCGGGATGCGGCAGGCCGAGGCCGTCGCCGCCGCGCTCGCCGCGCGCGGGACGATCCAGGAGATCGTCAGCTCGCCGCTCAAGCGCTGCCGCCAGACCGCGGAGACCGTCGCCGCCCGCCTGGGTCTCGACGTACGCATCGAGGACGGGCTGCGCGAGACCGACTTCGGCGCCTGGGAGGGGATGACCTTCGCCGAGGTACGGGAGCGGTACGCCGAGGACCTCGACGCCTGGCTCGCCTCGCCCAAGGCCGCCCCGACGGGCGGCGGCGAGAGCTTCGCGACCGTCTCGCGCCGCGTCTTTGCGACCCGGGACCGGCTCTCCGCCGCGTACGCGGGCCGCACCGTCCTTCTCGTCACGCACGTCACGCCCATCAAGACCCTGGTGCGGCTGGCCCTCGGCGCCCCGCCGGAGTCGCTGTTCCGGATGGAGCTCTCGGCGGCCTCGCTGTCGGCCGTGGCGTACTACGCGGACGGCAACGCCTCCGTACGGCTCCTGAACGACACCTCGCACCTGAGGTGAGCTGACGGCGCTTCACACCGAGCCAGGGGCGGGGCCACGGAATTCCGTGGCCCCGCCCCTCGTTCCGTAGCACCATCGACGCCATGACCTGGCACATCACCAAGGACGCCGGCGTCTTCAGCGCCGCCGCCCACGACCACTTCGCCGCCGACCCCGCGCGCAACACGGTGCTGCTCACCCTCAGCGAGGGCGCCCGCCGCCGGCCCATCGAGTCCGCGCGGTACGGCTGGTGGACCGAGCCGGACGGCCGGGTCACCGGTGCCTTCCTGTTCACGCTGCCCCACGAGCCCGCGCTCGGGCCGATGCCCGTGGCGGCGGCCCGCGCCCTCGTCCACGTACTGCCGGACGCGGCCGAGGTGACGAGTGTGCGCGGCGAGCGGGAGACGGCGGAGGCGTTCGCCCGTGAGTCCGGGCGCAGTTGGACGACCACGCGGCGGATGCGGCTCTACCGGCTCGGCGACCTCACGCCGCCGGAGCCCGCACCACCGGGCCGGGCGAGGACGGCGGTCGCCGAGGACATCCCCCTCGCCGTGGCATGGATGCGGAACTTCGCCCGCGACATCGGCGAGGACGGCGACGTCGACTACACCCCCAACATCGAGCCCCGCGTCGCCGAAGGCCGCCTCCACTTCTGGGAGACCGACGACGGACCGGTGTCGATGGCGAGCATCTCGCCGATCGCGGCCGGCCAGGCCCGGATCTCACCCGTGTACACGCCGGCCGAACTCCGCGGTCGCGGCTACGCGGGCGCCGTCACCGGCGCGGTCAGTCGGGCCGCTCTGGACGCGGGCGCGGAACAGGTCCTGCTCTTCACGGACCTGGCCAACCCCACCAGTAACGCCCTCTATCAGCGGCTCGGGTACCGCCCGGTGACCGACCACGTCGGTCTGGCGATCGCCTGACGGACTCCTGACGGCAGGTCAGCGAGCCCGCAGCTGCGCCGCCTCGCGTGCCAGCGACTCGACCCGCGCCCAGTCGCGGGCCGCGAGGGCGTCGGCGGGAAGCATCCACGTACCGCCGACGCAGCCGACGTTCGGGAGCGAGAGGTACGAGGGGGCGGAGGCCAGGGAGATGCCGCCAGTCGGGCAGAACCGGGCCTGGGGGAGCGGGCCGGAGAGCGACTTCAGATACGGGACGCCGCCCGCCGCCTCCGCCGGGAAGAACTTCATCTCGCGCACCCCGCGCTCCAGCAGCGTCACGACCTCCGAGGTGGTCGAGACCCCCGGCAGGAACGGCACGCCCGAAGCGGTCATGGCGTCCAGCAGGCCGTCCGTCCAGCCGGGGCTCACCAGGAAGCGCGCGCCTGCCCCGACCGCGTCCGCGACCCCGGCGGCCGAGATGACGGTGCCCGCGCCGACGACCGCGTCGGGGACCTCGGCGGCGATCGCCCGGATGGCGTCGAGCGCCGCCGGGGTCCTCAAGGTCACCTCGATCGCGGGCAGTCCGCCCGCGACCAGGGCGCGGGCGAGGGGTACGGCGTCGGCGGCGTCCTCGATGACGACGACCGGGACGACAGGGGCGAGGTCGAGGACAGAGGGCAGCGCGGAGGTCATGGCCCCCATCCTGCCCCCGTAGAGCAACACGCGCAACGAGCGTTGCGCGCTCTGCAACGCTCCCGTCCGACTCCTAGTGGATCTCGTCCACCAGCACGTCCAGGACCCCCGCCTTGCCCTCCTCCACCACGTACTTCAGATCCCGCAGCGCCTCCACCAGCTCCACCGGATCCTTCGGGGCCGCGCCCGCCTCCAGCAGACTCCGGACGATCCGCCCCTTCGTCGCCTTGTTGAAGTGGCTGACCACCTTCCGGGTCGGCGCGTGCAGCACCCGTACCGTCGCCGTCCGCGCCGCCACCTCGCCCTTCGGCCGCCACGCCGACGCGTACGCCGAGGACCGCAGGTCCAGGACGAGCCCGCCCCCGGCGGCCTCCGGCATGACGGTCGCCATCGCGCCCCGCCAGTGCGCACCCAGCGCCCCGAGCCCCGGCAGCTTCACACCCATGGAGCAGCGGTACGACGGAATCCGGTCGTCCACCCGCACCGCGCCCCACAGCCCCGAGAAGACCAGGAGCGAGGACCGCGCCCGCTTCCGCGCTTCCGCGTCCAGCGTCGCCAGGCCCAGCGCGTCGTACAGCACCCCCGTGTAGATCTCGCCGGCCGGCCGGGCCCCCGCCGTCCGCAGCTCCGTGTTCTTGGCGATCTCGCCGCGCAGCCCCTCGCTGAGACCGAGCACCTCGCGCGCCTTCTCCTCGTCTGCGGCGCACAGCTCGACCAGCTCGTCCAGGACCGCCGCCCGCGCCTCGGCCAGGCCCGGCAGCGACAGGGACTCCGGCTTGAGCGGCGCCCCAGGCCCCGACGCGGCCTTACCCTCCGACGGCGGCAACAGCACGAGCACGGTGGTTCTCCTTCGTACGTACGGGGCTGGGGGTGCGGCCCCAGAGCGTTCAGCCTACAAAGTGCCGGGCCACGCCCCCCGCCATACGCTCGGTCCATGCCCCGCCGCCACATTCACGTGACCGGCGCAGCCGAGGGCCTGCGGGCCGCGCTGCGCGCACTCAGGACCCGGATGCAGGTCCCGGACAGCTTCCCGCCGGCCGTCCTCGCCGAGGCGGAGGCAGCCGCGGCCTCCCCCCGGCTGCCGGAGTACGACGCCACCGACATCCCTCTCTTCACCATCGACCCGCCGGACTCCCGCGACCTCGACCAGGCCATGCACCTGGCCCGTCGGCCGGGCGGCGGCTACCGCGTCCACTACGCCATCGCCGACGTCGCCGCGTTCGTCACCGCGGGCGGCGAAGTCGACAAGGAGGCCCACCGGCGCGTCGAGACCCTCTACTTCCCCGACGAGAAGATCCCGCTGCACCCGCAGGTCCTCTCCGAGGGCGCCGCCAGCCTGCTGCCCGACCAGACCGTGCCCGCCCTGCTCTGGCGGATCGATCTGGACGACTACGGAGTCCAGGTCGCCGCCGACGTACGCCGCGCGCGCGTCCGCAGCCGCCTCAGGCTCGACTACGCCGGCGCCCAGCAGCTGATCGACGCGGGCACGGCGGAGGAACCGCTCGCCCTGCTCAAGACCGTGGGCACGCTCCGCGAGGCCCTGGAGGTCGACCGCGGCGGGGTCTCCCTCGACCTCCCCGAACAGGAGGTCGTCGAGAACGGCGACTCGTACACCCTCGTCTACCGCGCCCCGCGCGCCGTCGACGGCTGGAACGAGCAGATCTCCCTGCTCACCGGCATGGCCGCAGCGGATCTGATGATCGCCGCGGGCACGGGGATCCTGCGCACCCTCGGCGCCGCCCCGGACGGGGTCGACAAGCTGCGCCGCTCCGCGCAGGCGCTGGAGATCGACTGGCCGCACCACGTCTCGTACGCGGAGCTCATCCGCTCGCTCGATCCGGCGACCAACCCCCGGCACGCCGCGTTTCTGCTGGACGCCACCGGCCTGTTCCAGAAGTCCGCGTACGTCGACTTCGCGGACGGTCGGCTTCCGGAGTCCGTGGTCCATGCCGCCATCGCCGACGAGTACACCCACTGCACCGCGCCCCTGCGCCGCCTGGTCGACCGCTATGTGGGCGAGCTCTGTCTGGCGGCCGTCGCGGACCAGGCGCCACCCGCGTGGGTGAAGGACGCGCTGACGAAACTGCCGGCCGACATGGACAGGGGGCGCGGCAAGGAGGCCGACAGGGAGAGCATGGACGTCGTCGAGGCGGCGCTGCTGAAGGACCGGATCGACGAGGTCTTCGACGGGTTCGTGATCGACGTGAAGGACACCGAGGGGAAGAAGGGTGTCGTGCATCTGAAGGATCCGGCCGTGGTGGGCACCGTGAAGAGCCAGGAGGGGCTGGAGCAAGGGGAGCGGGTAAGGGTGAGGCTGAAGAAGGCGAACCCGGCGGACCCGGGCAGGGACAAGGTCCTCTTCGAGCACGTGGCGGAGTGAGTCACGCGGCCGCGACGGCCCGCGTCAACGCCCGGTGGAGCGCGCGGGCGTCGTCGGCGTGACAGCGGACGATCCGTACCGGCCGGGGACCGCCGAGGAACCGGGGCGCGTCGACCGGCCCGGTCAGCTCGATGGTGAGGGAGGTCTGCGAGGCGACGGCGAGGTTCAGCTCGCCCTCCGTCTTCTCGTGGGTGAAGACCAGCTCGTGCCGGATGGAGGCGATCCGGTCGAGCGGGATGCGGAGGTCGACGTGCGCGGCCCTCCGCAGGCGGAGCGCGTCGGGGGTGAGGACATGGGGCCGGGTCACGCAGGCGGCGTGGATCCCGAGGACGAAAAGCACCCCCGAATAGACATCCAGGACCAGCACGATCGCGTGGACGACGGGCCAGTCCGCGAGCAGGTACGACATGCCGACGGTCTCGACGAGGCAGACGAACGCGAAGCCGTACATGAGGGCGGCCTGGTCGCGGGCGTGCGGGAACACCTGGTCACCGGGGCGTACGCCGGTGCGGCGCCGGGCCACCCACAGGCCGAGGCTCGCCATCAGCCGCAGCTCGTGCCCGATGAGCCGCAGCACGGGCTCGGGCACCAGTTCCCCGAGGGCCTTGCGCGCGGAGAGCCCGCTCCGCCGGAGGCGTACGTACGCCACGAGGCCGGCGACGACGAGCAGAAGACTCGCGGCCTCGGCGGCGGCGAGGGCGGGCGCCGGTATCCGTACGCCGGCGACGAGACAGACGACGAGGACGACCTCGGCGGGCAGGGCGGCGTAGGCGACCCCGCGCAGGAGGCGGATCACGGCGGTCATCGGGCCCGCTCCTGGACCAGGCGGAGGGCGAGGACGACGGCGGCGCTCTGCGCCGGGGAGAAGTCGCCGAAGAACGCCTCGGTGAGCCGCCCCTGCGGCAGGCCGCCCTGCTCGCCGAGGTGCGCCACGAGCGTGTCCGGCAGACAGTCGGCGAGGGCCTGCGCCGCCTCCGTCACGCGCGGGTCGTCCGCGTCGGCGTCGGCGAGGGCGTCGAGCCGGGCGTACACGTCGTGGGCGCGCGCGACGGCCTGAGGATCCTCGGTCATGGTGCGCATCGCGCTCATGAGCTTCGACCGCTCCTCGTCCGGGGCCATGGTGTCGAGCAGCGCGAGCAGCTCGCGGTCCTTGGCGGCCATGGGGGACTCCGGGACCTCGCCCAGACCCGCGAAGAGGTCGGCCAGTTCGGCCGAGACGGGCCCCTCGGCGGTCAGCCGACCGGCCCGCGCCTCCTCGAGCAGTACGGCGAGGCGTGCCCGCCGCTCGCGGATCACCGCCTCCTGCCGCCCGAGATCGGCGTCCAGCTCGTCGAGGACCTCCACCAGCTCCCGCCCCTCGTCGTCGGCGAGCACGTCCCGCACCTCGTCGAGCCCGAGCCCGAGCTCGGTCAGCCGCCGGATCCGGGCGAGCAGGACGGCGTCGCGGATGCCGTACTCGCGGTAGCCGTTGGCCCGCCGTACGGGCTCGGGCAGCAGCCCGAGATGGTGGTAGTGCCGCACGGCCCGAGGGGTGACCCCGACGAGGGCGGCGATCTCGCCGATTCGCATGAGCCCAGTACAAACCCTGACGCTGCGGCAAGGTCAAGCGGAGCCGACGATGTCCAGCGGGGCCGACACGGCGGGTAGCATGGTCGGCACGGCAGACGAGCCGGGCGGGCGGCCGCGTGGGGATCCTCGGATCCTCCCGAGGAACGTCCGGGCTCCACAGGGCAGGGTGGTGGCTAACGGCCACCCGGGGTGACCCGCGGGACAGTGCCACAGAAAACAGACCGCCGGGGACCTCGGTCCTCGGTAAGGGTGAAACGGTGGTGTAAGAGACCACCAGCGCCTGAGGTGACTCAGGCGGCTAGGTAAACCCCACCCGGAGCAAGGTCAAGAGGGGTCGTCCTCGGACGACTCTGCGCGAACGCTCGAGGGCTGCCCGCCCGAGTTCGCGGGTAGACCGCACGAGGCCGGCGGCAACGCCGGCCCTAGATGGATGGCCGTCACCCCGACGACCGCGAGGTCCCGGGGCACAGAACCCGGCGTACAGCCCGGCTCGTCTGCCTTCCGACGTCGAGAAGCCCCCGACGGACGCATGTCCGGCGGGGGCTTCTCGCTGCGCGGTCAGCTGCCGTAGCCCCAGCGGGCCCGGCCGTCCTTGCCCATGAAGCACTTCGCGGGCCGGCCGTCGGTGGCGACGCCGCGGGCGCCCACGGGGGAGCAGAAGCGGCCGAACTGGATCCCGGTCTGGCCCCCGCCGGAGCCGCCGGACGTACTGGAACCACCTGACGACCCGGAGCCGCCCGACGAACCCGAATGGCGGGTGTCGTCATCGTCGTCATGGAGCTCGGTGTACTCGTTCGCCGGGCACGAGGTGCCGGGGGCGACCACCTTCAGGCGGGCCGTCTCGTACCGCGTATCGCGTACCTCGTCGCCCGCATCGGGGTCCTGGAAGCAGACGGTCCAGGAGTCGGGGTCGACGGGCGGGGTGACGTCGGTGTACGCGCCCTCGGCCTCGATCTTCGTGATGCCGATCCGCCGGACCGCCTCGGACGCCGTCTCGAAGGTCATGCCGACCACCTTCGGCATCCTGGGCCAGGGGACGGGTTCCCCGTCCTTCGGCGGGCAAGGGGCCTCGACCCGTACGACTCCGAAGTCCAGCGTCGGCCGGGAGCCTCCGCTGCCGGTCTGCGTCTGGAAGCACACGTGCCAGTTGTCGTCGTCCCACTGACCGGCGCTGCCCTCCGAGGCATCGTGCGAGACCGAGGCGAACCCGGCCGCGCGGGCGGCGGCCCGGGCCTTCTCCAGGTTCTGGCCAACGTAGTTCGGCGGAGGCGGGGGCGTGCTCGCGGACGGCGACGGGGACGAGGAGGCCGTCCGTGGAGCCTGCGTCCGCGCCGCACCCTTCGCGTCGGCACCGGCGTCCGGCTTCTCGGAGTCGGAGACCACGGCGGCGAAGAACCACAGCAGCGACAGCACCGTGGCCACGATCTTCCGGTTCCGGCTCCAGTCGCTCCGCCAGGCGCACACCACACCGGCCGGCGGGAACAGGACGAGCAGCGCGATGATCCCGCCGGGCCGCTGCCACCATCGGCGTGCGGGCGCGGCGGGCGTGGGGGCGTACGGCTGAGGCGGCATCAGACCAATCTCCGATAACGGATCGTCAACATCCTGTTGAAGTAGCGGCAGGAGTGTACTGCCGCCGCCGGAGCCCCTGACGGCCCGTCTCGGCCCGTCACTTCGCCAACGACCGTTCCGCCACCCGCCGGAGGTGCCCCGCGAAGACCTCCGAGGCGTCCGGCGTCAGCGTCCGCAGCGCCACCATCGCCGTGATGATCACGTCGCACAGCTCGGACTCGACGTCCTGCCAGGTGTGCGAGGTGCCCTTGCGGGGGTTCTGACCGGTCGCACCGATGACGGCCTCGGCCACCTCGCCGACCTCCTCCGAGAGCTTCAGGACCCGCAGCAGGACGTCCTGTTCCGGCGGGAGCGTGTGGTGCGCGGCGATCCAGGAGGCGAGGCGGTCGACGGTGTTCCACGGGTCGGTCATGAGAGAGAAGACTGCCAGTCCAGGGTGGTCGGTTCTTCCCGGGGATGACCGGCGAGCTGGTCCTCGAGCGCGTGCTGCCCGAGGCGGAGGCGACGGGCCTGCTCGCCCAGGTGGCCGAGTCCGTGCGCTGACGCGCGCCACACGTGCGGCCCGGGTCCGTGGGGATCGGGGCGGGCCGGTGTACGGGTAGGCCATGACGATCCCTGTGGACAGACTCAGCGACCCGGCCGTGCGCGCTTTCGTCACGGCCCTGAACGCCAACGACCGCGACGCCTTCTTCGCGGCGCTCACCGCCGACGCCTCCATGTCCGACGACGGTTCCGACCGGAACGTCGACGAGTGGACCGACAAGGAGATCTTCTCCTCGCGCGGGCACATGGAGATCGAGTCCGAGAAGGACGGCGGGCGCGCCCTCGTCGCCCGCTACCGCAACGACACCTGGGGCGAGATGCGGACCGCCTGGCGGTTCGACGTGCGGGACGGCAAGGTCGCCCGCTTCGAAACCGGCCAGGCGTAGCCCTCGGGCGGGCGGCGGCCAGGGGACGGGCGGGGGGAGCTCGCCGGGTCGCCCCGGCGGGCTCCGCCCCCGGGTCGCCGCCCCGGCCAAGTGGACCGGCGGGCTCCGCCCTGGGTCGCGGCCCCGGCCGCGTCGCCCCGGTGGGCTCCGCCCTGGGCTGCCGCCCCGGCCGGGTAGACCGGCGCGTCCCGCCCCCCGGTCCGCCGCCCGGCGCGCCCCCGCGCCGTCCGTCGTCCCGGTCGCCCCTATCCCTCCGTCCTACCCCCGCCCGATGTACGGCATCGCCGTCGCCATCACCGTCGCGAACTGGACGTTCGCCTCCAGTGGCAGGCCCGCCATGTGGACCACCGTCGCCGCCGCGTCCGCCGCGTCCATCACCGGCTCCGCCGCCAGTTCCCCGTTGGCCTGCAGGATTCCCGTCTGCATCCGTGCCGTCATCTCCGTCGCCGCGTTCCCGATGTCGATCTGGCCGCAGGCGATCCGGTACGGGCGTCCGTCGAGGGAGAGCGACTTCGTCAGGCCCGTCATCGCGTGCTTCGTCGCCGTGTACGCGATCGAGTGCGGGCGCGGCACATGCGCCGAGATCGAGCCGTTGTTGATGATCCGGCCGCCCTGCGGGGACTGCTCCTTCATCGCCCGGTAGGCCGCCTGGGCGCACAGGAACGCGCCCGTCAGGTTCACGTCGACGACCGAGCGCCACGTCTCGTGGTCCAGGTCCTCGACCGGGACGCCGCCGCCCGCGAACGTGCCCGCGTTGTTGAAGAGCAGGTCGACCCGGCCGAACCGGTCCCGTACCGCCTCGAAGAGGGACGTCACCGCCTCCGGTGACGTCACATCCGTGGGTACGGAAAGGAAGTCCCCGGCCGGAACGGACGCGGCCGTCTCCTCCAGGGGTTCCCGCCGGCGCCCCGCGAGCGCCACCGACCAGCCCGCCTCCGCCAGGGCCCGCGCCACGCCGCGGCCGATGCCCGAACCCGCTCCCGTCACCACTGCGATGCGCGACTCAGTACTCATGGGCGCGCAGCGTACGGCAGACGTGTGCCCCATGAACTCATCCGTCCGACACGTGGATGTTCTGTACCCGACAACGTGACGTCGTCCCACCCCACTCGAATACCGGACGGACAACATCCGCCTGGGGAGGGGTACATGACACACGTTCACCAGCACGGCGACGAACTGCGGGCCGCCGCCCGCCACTTCGGCCGTCGACGCTTCCTCACCGTCACCGGGGCCGCCGCCGCGCTCGCCTTCGCCGTCAACCTGCCGGCCGCCGGTACCGCGAGCGCCGCCGAGCTGAACCCCGGCAGAATCACCGAGAACCCGTTCACCCTGGGGGTGGCATCCGGTGACCCGCTGCCCGGTTCCGTCCTCCTGTGGACCCGGCTCGCACCCCGCCCCTTCGAGTCCGACGGCGGACTGCCCCGCTCCCGGGTCGCCGTGCGCTGGGAGCTCGCCCATGACGAGCGCTTCACCCGGACCGTCCGGCGTGGCCAGGTCACCGCGCACCCCGAGTTCCAGCACAGCGTCCACGTCGAGATCGACCACCTCGACCCGGATCGCGTGTACTTCTACCGGTTCCGTGTCGGCGACTGGATCAGCCCCGTCGGCCGCACCCGCACCGCGCCCGCCGCCGGCGCCCGGATCTCCGAGCTCACGCTCGCCGCCGTCTCCTGCCAGGCGTACCACGACGGCTACTTCACCGCGTACGGACACCTGGCCCGGGAGGACGTCGACGTCGTCTTCCACCTCGGCGACTACCTCTACGAGTACGCCGTCAACGCCACCGGCGGCGCCCGCGCCTACACCGACCGGCGCCTGCCCGCCGTCTTCAACCGGGAGACGATCACCCTGGAGGACTACCGGCTCCGGTACGCCCTCTACAAGTCGGACCCCGACCTACAGGCCGCGCACGCCGCGCACCCCTTCGTCGTCACCTGGGACGACCACGAGACCGAGAACAACTACGCCGGCGAGATCCCGGAGAACGACGTGCCCCCGGAGGAGTTCCTGCTCCGCCGCGCCGCCGCCTACCGCGCCTACTGGGAGAACCAGCCGCTGCGCAGGCCCCAGCAGCCCGAGGGCCCCGACATGCGCCTGTACCGCCGCCTCCGCTTCGGCCGCCTGGCGCAGTTCGACATCCTCGACACCCGCCAGTACCGCTCCAACCAGGCGTACGGCGACGGCTGGCAGGTCCCCGGCCCCGAGTCCGAGGACCCGAGCCGCACCATGACCGGCGCCACGCAGGAGCGGTGGCTGCTCGACGGCTGGCGCGACTCGGGCGCGCTGTGGAACGTCCTGCCGCAGCAGGTCGTCTTCGCCGAGCGGCGCAACGTGCCGACGGCCGACTTCAAGCTGTCCATGGACTCCTGGGACGGCTACCCGGCCTCCCGGCAGCGCCTTCTGGACGGAGCGGCGGCGGCCGGCGTGGAGAACCTGATGGTGCTCACCGGCGACGTCCATGTCGGCTACGGCCTCGACATCAAGGCCGACTACCGCGACCCGGCGTCCCGGACCCTCGGCACCGAGATCGTCGCCACCTCCATCGCCAGCGGCAAGGACGGTGCCGACCGGCCCGCCAACCACGACGCCCTCACCACCGCCAACCCGCACATGAAGTTCTACAACGGGCGGCGCGGCTATGTGACGGTCGCCCTGGGGCAGGAGAGCGCCCGCGCCGACTTCCGTACGGTCTCGGCCGTGACGACCCCGGGCGCCCCGGTCACCACGGCCGGCTCCTTCGTCACGGAGGCGGGCGACCCGGGTCTCAAGCCGGCATGACCGACAGTCCGGCCTGCGACCCGGGTCTCAAGCCGGCGTGACCGACAGTCCGGCCCGTTCGGAGGGATAGCGGACGCCGACGCGGTCCCGTACCGCGTCGAGCGTCCGCATCACCGCCAGCGAGCCGGCCAGCGGGACGAGCGGCGACTCGGTCTCGCCCGCGCGCAGGCACCGCATCACCTCCGTCGCCTCGTGCCGGAAAGTGAGACGCTCGCCCTCGCCGACGTACTCCTCCGGCTCGCGGCCGGCGCGGTGCAGGGTGAACCCCGTCGGCGCGAAGAAGCCGTGCGGGATGTCGATCCGGCCTGCCGTGCCCGTCACCGACGCCGTCCGCGGGGTGTCCGCGACCACCGAGCAGGACAGCGTGGCCACCGCGCCCGACTCCCAGCCCAGCAGCATTCCGGTGTTCAGGTCGACACCCTCGGGAGAGAGCCGCGCGTGCGCCTGTACGGAATCGGGCTCGCCGAGCAGCAGCTGCGCGAACGAGACCGGGTACACGCCCAGGTCGAGCAGCGCGCCGCCGCCCAGGGCGGGGTCCAGGAGCCGGTGGCCGGGCCCGAGGTCGTTCCCGGCGAGGCCGAAGTCCGCCTGGACCGACCGGACCTCGCCGATCGCCCCGTCTCGCACCAGCTCCACGACCCGCCGGATCAGCGGGTTGCAGTACATCCACATGGCCTCCATCAGGAAGAGGCCACGGTCCCGGGCGAGGGTGACCAACTCCTCTGCCTCCCGCGCGTTCAGCGTGAAAGCCTTCTCGCAGAGGACTGCCTTGCCCGCCTCCAGGGCGAGCCCGGCGGCCGGCCGGTGCGCGTGGTGCGGGGTCGCCACGTACACCACGTCCACGTCCGGGTCGGCGGCGAGCGCGGCCCACCCGCCGTACGCCCGCGGGATGCCGAACCGGTCGGCGAAGGCCCGTGCCGACGCCTCCGTACGGGAGGCCACGGCCACCACCTCCGCGTCTTCCGTCGTCAGCAGATCAGTGGTGAACTGCGCCGCGATCCCGCCCGTCGCCAGCACACCCCACCGCACGGTCCTTCCCATGCCCACCCCATAAAGGTCTCGACCACTCGGACGAGCTGAGAGCATAGGGACGGTTTCGACGAAACGGAGAGCATTCGATGCCGGAGAGCGGCCAGACCACGACGCAAGGACACATAGCCACCACCCCCGTCGCCGCCGCCCGGCGCGTGGGGCTGCTCGTCACGCTGGTCCTCGGTGGACTGACGGCCGTACCCCCGCTTTCCATGGACATGTATCTGCCGGCCCTGCCGGAGGTCACCGAGTCGCTGCGCTCGCCCGCCGCGACCGTCCAGCTGACGCTCACCGCCTGCCTCGCCGGCATGGCGCTCGGCCAGCTCGTCGTCGGCCCCATGAGCGACAAGTGGGGCCGGCGCAGGCCGCTACTCATCGGCATGCTCGTCTACGTCGCCGCGACCGTGGTCTGCGCGCTCGCCCCCTCCGCCGAACTCCTCGTCGCCTTCCGGCTGCTCCAGGGCCTGGCGGGCGCGGCCGGCATCGTGATCGCGCGGGCCGTCGTCCGTGACCTGTACGACGGCGTCGAGATGGCGCGGTTCTTCTCCACGCTGATGCTGATCTCCGGTGTCGCCCCGATCGTCGCGCCGCTCATCGGCGGCCAGATCCTGCGGGTCACCGACTGGCGGGGCATCTTCTACGTCCTCGCCGCGATCGGGGTCCTGCTCACGGTGGTGGTGTGGAAGTTCCTCGCCGAGACGCTGCCGCCCGAGCGGCGGCACGCGGGCGGGGTCGGCGAGGCGCTGCGCACCATGCGCGGGCTGCTCGCGGACCGGGTCTTCACCGGCTACATGCTGGCGGGCGGGCTCGCCTTCGCCGTGCTCTTCGCGTACATCGCGGCCTCCCCGTTCGTCGTGCAGGAGATCTACGGAGCCTCGCCGCAGACCTTCAGCCTGCTCTTCGGCCTCAACTCCATCGGCCTCGTCGTGGCCGGCCAGATCAACGGCAAGCTGCTCGTCGGGCGGGTCAGCCTGGACAAGGTGCTGGGCTGCGGTCTGAGCGTGATCCTGCTCGCCTCGGTGGCGCTGGTGCTCATGACGAGCGGCGTGTTCGGGCAGGTGGGGCTGGCCCCGATCTCGGCGGCGCTGTTCGTCCTGATGTCGGCGATGGGCCTCGCGCTCCCCAACACCAACGCCCAGGCCCTGATGCGCACCCCGCACGCGGCGGGCTCCGCGTCCGCGCTGCTCGGCACGTCGTCCTTTCTGGTCGGCGCGGTCGCCTCCCCGCTCGTCGGCATCGCCGGCGAGGCGACGGCCGTCCCGATGGCGGTGGTCCAGCTGACCTGCGCGACGGCTGCGCTGACGTGCTTCCTGCTCATGTGCCGCCCTTGGCGGCGCGCCGCGGTGGGGGAGGGACGGGCCTGACGCGGCCTGCCGCCCGTGCGGGCGGGCGGCGGGTAGGGCGGGGCGGGGCCTCGGAGCCTGCCGGGGAGCCCGTCGCCCCGGCCGTCTGGACCGTCGGGGGTACCCGGCCCTACGGCCCTCTGGGCCACCGGCCCACCTGCCCCGGGGGCTACGCGGCCCTCGGGCCCTCGGCCCAGCCGGCCCCGCCCCCAGCCCGCCGGCCCCGGCCCAGCCGGCTCTGCCCCCGCCCCCAGGGACGGCGGGCCGGCGGCCGTGGTGGGGCGCCTAAAATGTGGAGGTGAATGCCTCCGCCTCCCTTGCCTCCGGTGACTCGCTGCGCGCCGCCCTCGCCGGGCTTCTCGACGGGCTGCCGCCGCGCCAGGCCGCGCAGGCCGTCGAGCGGCTGATCGCCAACTACCGGGGCACCACCCCGACCGACGCCCCCGTGCTGCGCGACCGTTCCGACGTCGCCGCGTACGCCGCGTACCGGATGCCG
This sequence comes from Streptomyces sp. NPDC059875, assembly GCF_042731085.1. Taxonomy (NCBI): domain Bacteria; kingdom Bacillati; phylum Actinomycetota; class Actinomycetes; order Kitasatosporales; family Streptomycetaceae; genus Streptomyces; species Streptomyces sp. NPDC059875. Next base: position 39,107 of record NZ_JBHWJZ010000005.1, on the reverse strand, counting down.
GCGACCTTCGAGGCGGTACGGGCGGCGCTCGACGCGCTGAGGGACGCCGCGCCCGGGTGGGAGCCGGCCACGCACACCGACATCGGCGGTGGCACGGGCGCGGCGAGCTGGGCGGTCGCCGAGGCATGGGACGGCCTCGCGCGCACCACGGTCCTGGACTGGGCGGAGCCGGCTCTCGCGCTCGGGCGGGAGCTGGCGGCCGGGGCGTTCGACGCGGAGTGGCGGCGGGCCCGCATCAGCGGCGCGCTGACGCTCGACGCGACGGACCTCGTCACCGTCTCGTACGTCCTGAAGGAGCTGACCGAGGCCGACCGCCGCGCGGTCGTGACCGAGGCGGCGCGAGTGGCCCAGGCCGTCGTGATCGTCGAGCCCGGCACCCCCGACGGCTACGAGCGGATCATCGCCGCCCGCACCCTCCTCGTCGAGGCGGGGCTCACCGTCGCCGCGCCGTGCCCGCACAGCGGGGCCTGCCCGATCGAACCCGGCGCGGACTGGTGCCACTTCGCGGCACGGGTGAGCAGGTCGTCGCTGCACCGGCGGGTCAAGGGCGGCTCACTGCCGTACGAGGACGAGAAGTTCAGCTACGTCGCGGCGACCCGGTTCCCCGTGACGCCCGCGCTGTCCCGGGTGACCCGGAAGCCCCAGATCCGCAAGGGCCAGGTCCTGTTGGAGCTCTGCGGCGCGGAAGAGACGGGCCTGACGCGCGAGACGGTCACCAAGCGCCACGGGACGCTGTACAAGGCGGCCAGGGACGCGGAGTGGGGCGACGCCTGGCCCCCGGAGCAGGGCTAGGGACCAGGACCGCCCCGGGCCGGGGCGGCCCGGGCACGGTTGCCCGTGCCGGGTCACCGTCCCGGGGGCACAGAGCACGGTTGCCCGTGCCAGGTCACCGCGCCGGGCCACCGGGCCACGTCGCCCGGGCCCGGCCCCGGTCCCGTCACCCCCGTCGTCTCAGAGCCGCAGCTCCTGCGTGCAGCACTTCACGCTGCCTCCGCCCTTCAGGAGTTCCGTCAGGTCCATGCCCAGCGGCTCGAAGCCCCGCTCGCGCAGTGGGGCGAAGAGGCCCACCGCTGCCTGCGGCAGCAGGACGTGGCGGCCGTCGCTCACCGCGTTCAGACCCAGCGCCGCCGCGTCGCTCTCCGTCGCGAGCAGCGCGTCGGGGAAGAGGCGGGAGAGGACCGCCCGGCTCCCGGGGGAGAACGCGTCGGGGTAGTACATGACCTCGTCGCCCTCCGTGTCCAGGACGCACAGCGCCGTGTCCAGGTGGTAGTAGCGCGGGTCCACCAGCTCCAGGCCGATGACCGGGCGCCCGAAGAACTCCTGCGCCTCGTGGTGCGCCAGCGGGCTCGAGCGGAAGCCGCGGCCGGCCAGGATCCACGACGAGGTCACCGCGAAGTCGCCCTCGCCCTCGTTCACGTGCTCCGGCACCCGCACCTCTGGGTAACCGTTCCTGCGGAACCAGTCCAGATGCGCCGCCGCCTCGTCCGTACGCTCCGGATAGGCGAACTTCGCGCCCAGCACCCGCCCGTCCACCACGGTCGCGCCGTTCGCGGCGAAGACCATGTCCGGCAGGCCGGGATGCGGGTCGAGGAGTTCGACGGTGTGGCCGAGCGAGCGGTAGCGGGCCTGCAGGTCCTCCCACTGGGCGAGGGCGAGCGGCAGGTCGACCGGTTTCGTCGGGTCCATCCATGGGTTGATGGAGTACGTCACCTCGAAGTGCGTGGGTGGGCACATCAGATAACGGCGGGGCGAGGCCTCGCGCGGAGTCATGCGCAATGAGGGCTCCTCACGGAAGAAGTGAGATGGTCGGACGGAGCCCATGGTCCGCCCTTCACCGTCTCCGCGCAGTGAACCGTTCGGGTGGTTCGACGTAACTCGACCGAACATCAGGAGGGTGACCCCAGGTGGCGAGACGCCGCGTCTCGTCTCCTGTTAGACTTGGACTCATGTCCGAAGCCAAGGGCCCCGACGCCTCCCGCCGCAGCGAACGCTCCCGCCGCGCCATCTTCGACGCCGCCCTCGCCCTCGTCTCCGAGGTCGGCTACACCAAGACCACCATCGAGGGCATCGCCGCCCGCGCCGGCGTCGGCAAGCAGACCATCTACCGCTGGTGGCCCTCCAAGGCCGCCGTCCTCCTCGACGCCTTCCTCGACCTCGCCGTCCAGGCCAACGAGGCCCTCGGAGGCGACGCCGACAGTGAGATCCCCGACACCGGCGACCTCGCCGCCGACCTCAAGTACGTGCTGCGCGCCACCGTCGACGAGCTGAACAATCCGACGTACGACGCCCCCTCCCGCGCCCTGGCCGCCGAAGGCATCGTCAACGCCGAACTCGGCGCCCGGTTCGTGGAGCAGCTCCTCGAACCCCAGCTCCAGTACTACGTCCGCCGCATCGAGGCAGCTCAGGCGGCTGGGGACATCGACCCCGACGTCGACCCCCGCATCGCCCTCGAGCTCCTCGTCGGCCCTCTGAACCACCGCTGGCTGCACCGCACGCTGCCGCTCACCCACGCCTACGCCGACACCCTCGTCGACTACGCGCTGCGCGGGCTCGCACCCCGCGCGTGACCCCGGCACCGCGGGCGTAACCCGGATATGTACCCCGGTTCCGTACTCCGGTCACCCAAGGCGCAGGATGGTGGGACGATGGGCAGAGCCGAACGGGCGAGCACAGGTGTGAGGGGATAGATGGGCGACGGTATCGGCCGCTACCGCGGCACGGAGAGCAAACTCGCGCAGTGGCTGCGCAGGCGTCCCAAGCGCACCGCGGCCGACGACGAGAACGACCGCGTGAAGCTGCTCCTGGCCGTCGCCGCCGCCGGACTGCCCCTCGCCCCCGCCGCGTACCCCGTCGGCTACCGCTGTTCCTGCGAGCGCATCGGCTGTCCGACCCCCGCCCGGCACCCCGTCTCCTTCGCCTGGCAGACCCAGTCGACCACCGACCGCGCCCAGATCGAGCGCTGGGCACTGGGCCAGCCCGAGGCGAACTTCATCACCGCCACCGGCATGGTCCACGACGTCCTCGACGTCCCCCTGGAGGCCGGCCGCGCCGCCCTGGAGCGACTCCTCGCCCAGGGCGTCGACGTCGGGCCCGTCGCCGAGTCCGCCGAGAGCGCGGGCGACGGCGGCCGGATGCTCTTCTTCACCGCCACCCGCGGCACCCCCGAGGACGAGGACGAGTGGTGGCCCTGCGAGCTGGACTGCCACCCCGAGACCATGGACGAGCACCCGGGGCTGCGCTGGCACTGCCGCGGCAGCTACGTCCTCGTACCGCCGTCCCGGCTCATCGGTGACGAGGACGAGCAGCCCGCCCTCGCCTGGGTCCGCGGCCCCGAGCACGCCCTGCCCGACCCGCTGAACCTGCTGGAGACCCTCACCGACGCCTGCGCCCGGCACGCCGCCGAGCAGGGGGACCAGCACACCGGACACGAGGTCGCCTGGCCGCTCGGGCGCCGCTGAGCGCCCCGTCTTCGAGCCGCAGCGCCCCTCGTCGAGCCAGCAGCGCTCCTCTTCGAGCCGGAGCGCCCCTCGTCGCCGCTGAGCGCCCCCGCGTCACGCCCGTTGACGAGCCCTTCCCTCAGCGCCCGGCGTCACGAGCCCTTCGCGCCCGTCACGCCCTGGAGCCGGCCCGCGATCGTGACGCCGTCCCGCTCCGAGCCGGCCGGCTTCACGAGGACGGTCTGGCTCGACACCCACTCCTTGGTGACGGTGTTCTTCACCTCGCCGGTCATCAGGGCCTTCACGTCGGCCGTGACCTTCGGCCGGTAGCCCTGCGCAGCCGTCTGCTGCTCGAAGTAGCGCGTAGCGAAGAAGACCAGCGCCCCGCCGTCCTCGGTCGCGAGGGCCAGCGGCGCGAAGTCCCCGGCGTCCGCGACCTGGTCGATGTACTGCGTCGCAAGACCCGCCCGCTTCGCGCCCTTGCGCCGCTGATCCCGCCACTCGGTGGTGTGCGGACCCGCCGCGAACTGGCCCTGCTCACCGCCGCCGAGGAACGAGACGTAGCTCCGGCCCAGGTCCTTGGGGGCGACGGCGAGTTCGGCGGAGTCCGCGGCGACCGGCACCGCGTACCCGCCCTCCGTCTTGAACGCCGGGACCTCGTCCGGGGTCAGGATCGCCAGATAGGCGACTTCCCACAGCTGCTCGGAGCCGTTGCGCACGAAGACCAGGAGCCAGCGGTTGTCTCCGCTGCCCTGGTCGGTGTCCCGGTTGGAGTCGGTGTCCGCGACGAACCAGCGCGGCCAGCCCGCCTTCTTGGGCAGCACGAACTTCGCGTCCGTCAGCTCCAGCGCCTTGTGGCTCCGGTTCCCGCCGGGACTGGTGATCGAACGGGACTTCAGCCCCGCCTGGTTGATGGCCCCGAGCGGACCGGTGACCCGGCCCGCGTCGAGGGCCGGGTCGTAGGCCTTGTCGGCCTTGTTGTACGCGTCGGTGAAGTCCTTGAGGGCCTGCTCGGCCTCAGTCCTCGTCGCCGCCGGCAGCAGCTCCCGCTCGCCGTGCACCGTCACGCAGCCGCTCGCCGTCAGCGCCAACACGGTCGCCGCCGTCGTCGCCACGAACCCCTTGGACGGTCGCCTCAGCCTTCTCATCGGTCGCCTTCTGCTCCTCCACCGGCACGGACGGACCCGACCCTACCGGGGCCAGGAACAACACGAGCGTCGGGACCAGGTAGAGCGCCCACACCGTGACCTGAAGGGTCGTCGGGTCGGGCTGGAAGTTGAAGACGCCCTTCAGAAGCGTCCCGTACCAGCTGTCAGGCGGAATCGTCGCCGAGATGTCGAAGGCCTTGTTCGCGAGCCCGCCCAGGAAGCGCGCCTCCTGGAGGTCGTGCACGCCGTAGGCGAGGACACCGGCCGCCACCACGACCAGCATTCCACCGGTCCAGGTGAAGAACCTCGCCAGGTTGATCCTCAGCGCGCCGCGGTAGAACAGCCAGGCCAGCAGGACGGCCGTCGCGATGCCGAGCAGCACCCCGACCAGCGGCGCGGACGTCCCGTCGGAGGAGGCCCGCACCGACGCCCAGACGAACAGGGCGGTCTCCAGCCCCTCCCGGCCGACCGCCAGGAACGCGGTGGCGACCAGCGCGCCCGTGCCCATCTGCAGCGCCGCGTCCAGCCTGCCGTGCAGTTCCGCCTTCAGATGCCGGGCGGTACGCCGCATCCAGAAGACCATCCAGGTCACCAGGACGACGGCGAGGATGGAGAGCGAGCCGCCGAGCAGCTCCTGCGCCTCGAAGGTCAGCTCCTGCGAGCCGAACTCGAGGCCGGCGCCGAAGGCCAGCGCGATGCCGACCGCGACCCCGATGCCGATCCAGATCGGCTTCAGGGCGTCACGGCGGTCCGTCTTCACCAGGTACGCGATGAGGATGCAGACGACCAGGCCTGCCTCCAGGCCCTCGCGCAGGCCGATCAGATAGTTGCCGAACATGCCGGTCCCTCCCTGGCTATGCGAACAGTGCCCGGCCCCACCAGTCGTCCTTGTCGCGGACGCCCGGCGGGACGGCGAACAGGGCCGAACCCACATGCTGGATGTACTCGTTGAGGACGTCCGCATGGGCCAGCGAGGTCTGCACCGGAATGAAGCCGGTACGGACGTCCCGCTGGTACGCGAGGAAGAAGAGGCCCGCCTCCAGCCGGCCGAGACCGTCCGTGCCGTCCGTGAAGGAGTAGCCGCGGCGCAGGATCGTCGCCCCGTTGTTGGAGTCCGGGTGCGCGAGCCGGACGTGCGCTTCCGGCTTCATCGCCTTCAGGAACGGCTCGTCGTGCTCCTTGGCCTTGCCGGCGGGAGCGCCCTCGCGCTTGTCGCGGCCGAAGATGTCCTCCTGCTCCTGGAGCGGAGTGCGGTCCCAGGTCTCGACGTTCATCCGGATCCGGCGGGCGACGAGGTACGAACCGCCCGTCATCCAGCCGGCCGCGCCCGGGGCGTCCTTGGCGGGGACCCACACGTGCTTGTCCAGGGCCGCGGTGTCGGTGCCCGCGATGTTGCGCGTGCCGTCCTTGAAGCCGAACAGGTTGCGCGGGGTCTGCGCGTCGGGGGTGGTGGAGGACGTCTTGCCGAAGCCCAGCTGCGACCAGCGGACCGCGACCTTGCCGAAGCCGATCCGGGCGAGGTTGCGGATGGCGTGCACCGCGACCTGTGGGTCGTCCGCGCACGCCTGGACGCACAGGTCGCCGCCGCTGCGGGACGGGTCCAGGTTGTCGCCGGGGAACTTCGGCAGGTCGACCAGCGCGCCGGGCCGCTTGTCCGTCAGCCCGAAGCGTCCGTCGAAGAGGGACGGGCCGAAGCCGATGGTGAGGGTGAGCCGGGAGGGCTTGAGGCCGAGGGCCTCGCCGGTGTCGTCCGGCGGGGCCTCCGGCAGGCCGCCGTAGGCGCCCTCGCCGACTTCTCGGCCGGCCGTCATCCGCTCGGCGGCGCGCGTCCAGTCCTTCAGGAGCTGGACGAGCTCGGCGCGGTCCTTCGTCTTCACGTCGAACGCGGCGAAGTGCAGCCGGTCCTGGACGGCCGTGGCGATTCCGGCCTGGTGCGGGCCGTGGAAGGGAACGGCCGCGCCGCTGTCGGCGACGGGCGCGGTGGTGTCCCCGGTACGGGTCAGGGCGACGGCACCGCCGGCCGCGGCGGCGCCGAGCGCGAGCCCGGCGCCTCCCCAGCCGAGGACCGTGCGCCGCGAGGTCGGAGTGCTCTCCGGGGCCGTGTTCTCGTTCGCTTCGGACATGTCCGTGTCCTCCTACTTCACGACCGCGGCGGCGAGCTTGGAGAGCGGCTCGGCCAGCGCGTTGACGCCGTCCGACAGCTCCTTGCGCTCGGCCTTGCCGACCTTGTCGTACGAGGTGAAGACGTAGCTGCTCTTGTCCGTGCGGTACTTGTCCAGGAGCGTGTTCAGCGCCGCGAACTGCTTGTCGAGCTCGGCGACGAGCTTCGGGTCGTTCTTCGAGGCGACCGGCTTGAGCAGCTCGTAGGACTTCTGCGCGCCCTCGACGTTGGCCTTGAAGTCGACGAGGTCGGTGTGGGAGTAACGCTCCTCCTCGCCCGTGACCTTGCCGGTGGCGACCTCGTCCAGGAGCTCCTTGGCGCCGTTGGCCATCGACGTCGGGGTGATGTCGGCCTTGCCGACCCGCTTCACCCAGTCCGCGAGGTCCTTGTCGAGGGTGTCGGCGAGCTGCTTCTCGCGGTCGCCGATCTTCTTGTCCTGCCAGAGCGCCTTCTCCAGGCGGTGCCAGCCGGTCCAGTCCTTCGCCGGGTCCTGGCCGGCCTCCAGGCCGTCCTCGCGGACGTCGACCTTCGGGTCGATGTCGCCGAAGGACTCGGCGACGGGCTCGGTGCGCTCCCAGCCGATACGGGAGTCGGCGTAGGCCTTCTTCGCGGCCTCGAGGTCTCCGGCGCGGACGGCGTCGGTGAAGACCTTCACCTTCGGCAGGGTGGCGTCGGCCTGCGCCTGCACGTACTGGCGGTAGGCGGCGACGGCGGCGTCCATCTCGGGGGAGCGCTTGGCGGCCGCGGCGGCACCGGTGACGGTGACCTTCTGGCGGATGCCGTCGCCCTTCATGCCGGGCTTGCAGGCGATCTCGTAGTCACCGGCCTTGACCTCGGCGGTGATGGTGGCCTTGGTGCCGGGGCCGATGTTCTCGCGCTCGGTCACGATGCGGTCGTCCGGGTACAGGATGTAGACCTCGGTGACCTTCGTGCCCTTGTTCTCGACGGCGAGCTCCACGTGCCCGGCCGGGAACGACTTCTTGGAGACCTCGCAGGAGTCGTCCTTGGCGACCACCTGGACGGCGCCGTCGCCGCCCTTGGCGTCGCTCTTCTCGGCGCAGCCCGTGACGGCGGTCAGGGCCACCGCGGTCGCGGCGGCGGTGACGACGGAGAGACGGACGGCTCGCATGGGCGCTCCAGAAAGGACGGGGACGGGCTGAGGCGGACCTAACTTAACCGAGGCTTACCTCACCCAAACCGGGGCGTCCAGTGATTCGACTCTCACCTTCCGGGCCCGGGCACGACAAGGTCACGGAGCGCTCATCGGTCCCCCATGGCCTGGTCAAGTACCGGTCAAGGCGCCGGGTTTGTCCGTTTCGGTGTCGAGGGTGGCGCGGCGCGGGACGACCAGCGGAACGCCGGTCCGGGGATGCGCAAGCACCTCCACCGGCTGTCGGTACACCCGGCTCAGCAACTCCTCCTCGAAGACCTCGGCCGGCGGCCCCTCGGCGGCGATCCGGCCGTCGTGCAGCACCCCGACGCGGTCAGCGTGCGCGGCGGCGAGGCCGAGGTCGTGCAGCACGACCACGACCGCGACCCCGGCGGCGGCGCGCTCGCGGCAGACGCGGAGCACCAGTTCCTGGTGGCGCAGGTCCAGCGCGGCCGTCGGTTCGTCGAGCAGCAGCAGCGGGGTGCGCTGGGCGAGCACCCGGGCCAGGGCGACCCGGGCCCGCTCGCCGCCGGAGAGCGCGGAGAAGGGACGGGCCGCGAAGGCCGCCACCTCGGTGGCCGCCATGGCCTCCGCGACGGCTGCCTCGTCCTCCTCCTCGCGCCCGGTCCCGGCCCACGGAGCACGGCCCATCCGGACCACCTCGGCGACCGGGAAGGGGAAGGCGAGCGCGGCCGCCTGTGGCAGTACCGCCCGGCGCAGGGCGAGTTCGGGCGCGGACCAGCCGGCGGCGGGCCGGCCGCAGATCCGTACCTCCCCGCCGTACGGCGCGAGATCGGCGGCCAGCGCGGCCAGCAGGGTCGACTTCCCGGCCCCGTTGGGCCCGACCAGGGCCAGCACCTCGCCGGCCCGCACGGCGGTGTCGACCCCGCGGAGGACCTCCCGCCCGCCGAGGCCGACCCGGAGCCCCCGGGCCTCCGCGACGGCCTCGCCGGGCTCGGCAGGGGTGGGGAGTTCACGCGTACGACGGGTCAGCAGACCGCGGAACAGTGCGGACGTCATGCCCAACCACCTTGCCTACGACGGGTCCTGCGCAGCAGCCAGAAGAAGAACGGGCTGCCGAAGAGGGCGGTCAGGACGCCCAGGGGGAGTTCGGCCGGGGCCGCGACGGTACGGGCCGCCAGGTCGCCGGCCGCGAGCACCACCGCGCCACCGAGCGCGCTGCCCGGGACCAGGAAGCGGTGGCCCGGACCGTTCGCCATCCGCAGCAGATGCGGGACGAGGAGACCGACGAAGGTGATGATCCCCGCCACCGCGACCGCCGCGGCCGTCAGCAGCGCGACGACCAGGATCAGGACGATCCGCAGCCGCTCGACGTCCACGCCCAGGTGTCGGGCGGGCCGCTCGCCGAGCGCGAGGAGGTCCAGCTTGCGGGCGTAGAGCGGGGCGACGGCAAGTCCGACCAGCGCACAGGGCAGCACGGCGAGCACCTTGGGCCAGGTGGCCTGGGCGAGCGAGCCGAGCTGCCAGAAGGTGATCTGGGTGATCTGCGCGTTGTCCGCGAAGAAGATGAACAGGCCGATCAGAGCGCCCGCGAAGGCGTTCACCGCGATACCGGTGAGGATCAGCGTCACCACTTCCGTACGGCCGCCCGCGCGGGACATCGCGTACACGAGGAAGACGGTCGCGAGCCCGGCCGCGAACGCGCAGACGGTCACCGTCCAGTTGCCGAAGAAGCTGAGGCCGAGCGCGATGGCCCCGACCGCGCCGACGGCCGCGCCGGCCGAGATGCCGATCACCCCGGGCTCGGCGAGCGGATTGCCGAACACGCCCTGCATCAGTGCGCCCGCGCAGCCGAGCGAGGCGCCGACGAGGATCGCGAGGACGACCCGGGGCAGCCGGATGTTCCACAGGACGCTCTCGGCCGAGCGCTCCAGCGCGTGGCCGCCGAGCCCGAGACGGTGCTGGACGGAGGCCAGCACGTCCCCGAGCGGGATCTCGTACGCCCCGATCCCGGCGGAGAGCAGGGCGAGCAGCAGCAGAACGGCGAGCAGGCCGAAGGTGAGGGTGGTGGCGGTACCGCGCGGCCTGCGCCGCGGGGATCCGACCGCTGGGCCTCGGGCCTCCGGTGCGGACGTTTCCTCCGCGGCCGTGCCCGGGGCCACCGAGTCGTCGACGGCGGTCACTTGGGCTCCCCGTACAGCTGGTCCACGAGGGTTTTCAGGACCTGGTCCGTCCGTGGGCCGTAGTTGAGGAGGACGCCGTCGTCGACCGAGACGACCCGGCGGTCCATTCCGGCCGGCGTCTCCGCGACGCCGGGGATCTTCACCAGTCCGTCGACGCCGCCGACGGACTGGAGTCCCTTGCTCATCACGAGGATCGCGTCGGGCGCGGCCGCGGCCAGCGCCTCGCTCGTGATCGGCGTGAAGTCCTTCTTCAGACCGGACTCCTTGCCCGCGTCGACGGCTCCCGCAGCCTCCAGGAGGGAGGCCGCCCCGGACTCGGCCCCGCCGAGCAGATAGACGGCCGCCGATCCCCGTACGTACAGGAAGGCCACCCGGGGCTTGTCCTTCGGGTCCTTCGGGTCGTTCGGGTCCTTCCCGGCGGGAATGTCTTTGCGGACGGCGTCGATCCGGTCCTGGGTGCGCTGCTTCAGCGCGCCTCCGGCCTCCGGTACGCCGAGGGCGGCGGCGACCGTGTCGATCCGGGCGGAGATGTCCGCCAGCTCCTTGGCCGGCTTCACCACGACGAGTGGGATGCCCGCGTCGCGGATCTGGGCGATCGCCTCGGCCGGCCCGGTGGAGGTGTCGGCGAGGACGACGGTCGGCCGCAGCGACAGGACGCTCTCGGCGGAGACGTCGTGGGCGCGGGTCACCACGGGGAGTTTCGCGGCCTGTTCGAAGGTGGCCGTGATGTCCCGGGCGACGACCCGGTCGCCGAGGCCGAGGGTGAAGACGATCTCGTTGAGCGAGCCGGTGAGCGGGACGATCCGCTCGGTGGACGCGACGGTGACCTTGCGGCCGTCCGCCGAGTCCACGGTCGCCGGGAGCGTGGACTTCGGTGCGCCGGCCAGCGGTTCGACCCGGTCGGGGGCGGCCTTCGCCTGCGTGGAGTCCGTCGTGGGGGCGGTCTGTCGGGGGGTGCTTCCGTCACCGCAGCCGGTCGCCAGGAGTGCGAGCGCGAGTGCCGACGTCAGTACACCCGCGAGGCGAGTTCTCTGCACGGGGAAGCACCGTCCTGTTCGTTCTGGGCGGCAGTCTGTCGTTCTGCCTCCGAGTAGCTTAGGTTAGCCTTACCTCACTTGCTAGCCCTCGGAGGGGTTCCATGCTGCTGTCCAGACCGGCCCGGGCGCTCGCCGTCACGCTCTTCGCGGCGCTCCTCGGGTCCCTGCTCCCGGCCACTGCCGCCGAGGCCGCGGGCCGTGCCGTGCGGGGTGGGAGACTCGACTGGGGAATCAAATCCTCCTTCCAGGGCTATGTCACGGGCCCCATCGCGCACGGCAGTTGGAACCTCACCGGAGGCGCCGCCACCGTCGGCGGCAGCCAGTTCCGCTTCCACTCCGCCCAGGGTTCGTACGACCCCGCGAGCGGCGCCTTCGAGGCCGGCTTCTCGGGCGGGGTGCACTTCCTCGGCCACCGCAAGAGCGACGGCACCCACGAGCTGGACCTGAGGATCAGCGGGCCCCGCGTCCGGATCGAGGGCGGGCGCGGCACGCTCTACGCCGACATGGCGAGCAAGGCCAAGGGGACGGGGAAGGTCACCACCTCCTCCCAGGTGCCGCTCGCCTCGCTCGACCTCTCCGGCATCGACATGCGCGGCGGAGGCAGCCCCGTCTCCCTCGCCGACGTGCCCACCACGCTCACCTCGCAGGGCGCACGCGCCTTCGCCGGGTACTACACGGCCGGGACGCCGCTCGACCCGATCAGCCTCACCGTCGACGTCAAGGCGCCGGCCGAGCCGACCGCGACCAAGTCGCCCGAGGCGACGGCCGGTTCCCCGGCCGCCACCGGAACCCTCCGGGACGCGGCGGTCGACTGGGGGGTGCGCCGCACCTTCCGTGAGTACGTCACGGGCTCCATCGCCCAGGGCAAGTGGACCCTGTCCGGCGGCGCCCAGGACGGCGGCGCGTTGTTCCGCTTCCCGCAGGGCAAGGGCACGTACGACCCGAAGAGGCGGACCCTCGACGCCGCGTTCGCCGGCGCCGTCCGCTTCACCGGCACCCACCTCGACCTCACGCTCGGCGCGGTCACGGTCGAGGTGACCGGCGGCAAGGGCACGCTCGGCGCCGATGTCACCAGCGGCGGGAAGACCGAGAAGGCCGTCCCCCTGATCACCTTCACCGCCGCGGACTTCGCGCCGAAGAACGGCCTCGCCGTACTGACCGAGGCGCCCGCGACCCTCACGGAGGGCGGCGCCAAGGCCTTCGCCGGGATGTACAAGGCCGGGACCGAGATGGACCCGGTGTCGCTGGCCGTCGTGGTCGACACGAAGGCACAGCTTCCGGCGCTGCCGGACCTGGGCAGCGACGCGAAGCCCTCGGCGACGGCCTCGCCCTCGGCTTCCGCCGCGGGCGCCCCCGCGCAGACGGCCGCTGCGGGCGATTCGTCCAGCACGGCCACGTACCTCGCCACCGGCGCCGGCGTGCTCCTGATCGCGGCGCTCGCCGTGTTCGGTGCACTGCGTCGCCGCCGCACTGCCAACTGACCCCCGATTCCCCTTCCGTAGGAGACCACCCACCATGTCCACGCCCACCCGACGCCCTGTCGTCCTCGCCGCCGCCGTCGCCACCGGGCTCGCGCTCGGAGCGAGCGTCTTCGCCCTGCCGGCCCTCGCGGCGGACGCCGCCCCCGCGACGGAACTGAAGGAAGGCACGCTGGACTGGGGCTTCAAGGAGTCCTTCCGCAAATACCTCGCCTCGCCGATGGCGCAGGGGAAGACCACGGTCGCGGGCGGCGCGAAGCAGGCCGCGGACAACGGCGTCTTCACCTTCGTCGACGGCACCGGTACGTACGACACCGGGACGCACGCCACCGCCAACGCCTTCAAGGGCAGCGTCCACTTCGAGGCCCACGGCGGCGTCCTCGACATCACGCTCTCCGACGTGAAGCTGACCACCAAGGGCACGGCCGCGCCGACCGGTGAGATCACCGCCGATGTCGTCACCAAGGGCAAGGACGGAAAGTTCGTCACGCGGGACGACGTCGCCGTGGCGGCGCTCGACATGACCGGGGTGCGGCCGGGGCAGGGCGCGGGCGGCGCGATGGTCTTCAAGGACATACCGGCGAAGCTGACCAAGGGCGGCGCGGAGGCGTTCGCCGGGTTCTACAAGGAGGGTGACCCGCTCGACGCGGCGACCCTGACGGTGAAGGCCGGCGGCACCAAGCCGTCCCCGACCCCGACGAAGACCACCTCGCCCTCGCCCACCCCGACCGCGACGAAGACCACGGCCCCGCCGACCACCGCCCCCACCACCGCGCGGCCCACCGGCACCCCGTCCGTGCTGAACGGCAAGCTCACCTGGGGCGTGAAGGAGTCCTGGCGGAAGTACGTCGTGGACACCTGCGGCGGCAAGGCGACGGCGACCGGTGGCGCGAAGAAGAACGGCTCGGTGTACGACTTCGCCTTCGGCTCCGCCCAGTGGGACGCGAAGGCCCGCAAGGCCGCCACGGCGTTCAACGGCACCCTCCGCTTCGAGTGCGCGGCCCACACCATCGACTGGGCCATCAGCGACGTGAAGGTGAAGGCCGACGGCTCGGCCGGCACGCTCGTCGCCGATGTCGCCACCGCCAAGGGCACGAAGAACGACGTCACCTTCGCCGATCTCGACCTGTCGAAGGCCGACTACACGGCCGAGAAGGGTGTCGTCACGCTCAAGAACGTCCCGGCCGAGCTGACGAAGGACGGCGCCGCCCAGTTCGCGGGCCCGAACGGCGAGGCCTTCTACCAGCCGGGCACCGCGATCGACCCGGTGACGGTCGCCCTCACCGTGGACAAGGACGCCACGCTGCCGACCACGACCGGCGGGACGAGCGGGGGAACCTCGACCACCGGTGGTTCCTCCACCACGGGTGGCGGCACCGTCGGCGGCACCGGCTCCCTCGCCGCCACCGGCGCGGGCCTCCCGACCGGCGCTCTGCTCGGCGCGGCCGGCGCCACCGCCCTCGCGGGCGCGGCGGTCGTCTTCGCGGTCCGGCGCCGCACGACGGAGTCCTGAGCCCGGCTTCTGAAACCGCCACCCCCCACAGGCAGGGCCGCACCCCGAAAACGGGTGTGCGGCCCTGCCGCATGCCCGGCTAGCGTGCGGGACATGTCCATGCGCCTGCGCCGAGAGAACCTTCCCGGATCGGTCTTCCGCATCGCGGGACCGGCCGAACCACCACCGCTGCGCTGGGAGATGACGGACGGCCGTCGGATGCTGCTCCGCCAGTCGGGACGGCCCGTCCTGCTCGGGCGCGTCGACGAGGACCGGGGCGGGGTACGGCTCCACCGCCGCCCCGGCTACCGCTCGCCCCTGCCGCCGATACGGGCCGACGAATCACGGCAAACGCCCGACTGGGTGCGTCGGTACGCCGGTTGGCTGGATGCCGCCGACGAGGGACCCCTGCACGCGGGGCGGTGGATGCTCTGGGAGCGGGAGGTGTTCCCGCCGTACGTCTGGGGCGACGACTTCCTGTCGGGGTGGCCGGACGGCCATCTGAACTGGAACCACGGCTGGAACGGCGTCGTCCCGCTGCGGCGGGTGTCCGCCCCGGACGCCCCGCGCGTCAAGGCGTACCGCAAGCAGGCCAGGGACGGCAGCCTCGCACCCGTACTCCTGTGGTGGGTGACGGCCTTCGACGGCTGGCTGCTCCTGGACGGCCACGACCGGGCGGTGGCGGCGCTGGCCGAGGAACGGACGCCCCGCACGGTCGTACTGTCCCGTGGAGAGGACGAGGAGAGGATGGCGGAGCTCCTCGGCTCCGTGCCCGAGGAGTACGAGAAGCTGCTGGTACGCGACTTCGCCGGCCCCGATCCGGAGCGGCAGCGGGCGGCGTCCGTCCGGGGCCTCTCCGACTTCGCCGCGAGCGTCCCGTACGACGAAGCACGCACCTGCGCGTGGCCGATTCCGGGTGGCCCGGCGGAATGGGACGCCTGGATGCTTGAATTCCGCCATGCACACGACCGTGACGAGTAGCGCCACCGACATCGACGTCCTGCGTGTCTTCTGCGCCGGCGACGGCCGGTACGGCAACGCCCTGGGTGTCGTACGGGACGGGCGCACGCATCCCGACGAGGCGTCCCGGCAGGCGCTCGCCAAGGAACTCGGCTTCAGCGAGACCGTGTTCGTGGACGACCCGGAGCGCGGGGACGTCGACATCTACACGCCCGGTGTGCGGCTGCCGTTCGCCGGTCATCCGGTCGTCGGCGCCGCCTGGCTGCTCGACCTGGAGGTCGTCCACCCGCCGGCCGGCGAGGTCTGGGTGCGCGGGGACGGGGAGTTCACCTGGATCGAGGCCCGCGCCGAGTGGGCGCCGCCGCGCACCCTGCGGCGGTACGGATCGGCCGACGAGGTCGACGCGCTGGAGGTGCCCGAGCCCGGTGAGTGGATCTACGCCTGGGCCTGGGAGGACGAGGCGGCCGGCCGGATCCGGGCGCGGGCGTTCCCGGGGCGCGGGGACGGCATCGACGAGGACGAGGCGACGGGTGCGGCGGCCCTGCTGCTCACGGCCGAGCTGGGCCGGGCCCTGAACATCACGCAGGGTCGTGGGTCGCAGATCCTGACGGCCCCCGGCCCCGACGGTGTGATCGAGCTGGGCGGACGGGTCCGCCTCGAGCGGACCCTGACACTCACGCGCTGAGCGGGAACTCGCTGCCCAGCTCCCGGAACACCGCGCCGTTGAAGTCGAAGGCGCGCTTGCACTCGTCGATGATCCGCTGCTTCTCCAGGTCGTCGGCGTTCACACCGTCGAGCAGCTCGCGGTAGCCGCGCTTGAAGGCTGCCGGGTTCGTGATCTCGTCGAAGACGTAGAACCGGACGCCGTCGCCCTTGCGCGCGAAGCCCCAGGTGCGCTCGGCCTTGTCGCGGATGATCTGGCCGCCGGAGAGGTCGCCGAGGTAGCGGGTGTAGTGGTGGGCCACATAGCCGGCCGGCCAGTCCCGCGCGCACTCCGCCACCCGGGCTGCGTACGCGGCGGTGGCGGGCAGCGGGGAGAGCCCCGCCCGCCACTCCGGGCCCCGGAGGTGGGCGAGGTCCTGCTCCAGGGCGGCGGTGCGGAACAGCTCCGGCTGTATGAAGGGCCCGGCGACCGGGTCGTCCTTCAGCGCCTCGGCACCGTCCTCGAGGGCGCGGTACACGAACCAGAGCTGCTCCGTGTACCGCGTGTACGCCTCCACGGCGAGGCGTCCGCCGAGGAGGTCGCTCATGAAGGTCGACGTCTCGGCCTCGGTGTGCTGTTCGTGCGAGGCAGTGCGGATGAGCGTCGAGAAGGGCGTGTCCAAGGCGTGCCTCCGGGACCGATGGGGACGGGAACCTACTGAGATCTTGCTACTTAGGCTTACCTAAGTCAACTGGTTCCCGACGACCTGTCGGTAAAACGCTACCCCGGGACGGGCTCAGGGCAACGTAAGGATTTCGGCCCCGCTGTCCGTGACGACGAGCGTGTGCTCGAACTGCGCCGTCCGCTTGCGGTCCTTGGTCACGACCGTCCAGCCGTCGTCCCACATGTCGTACTCGTGCGTGCCCAGCGTCAGCATCGGCTCGATCGTGAAGGTCATGCCGGGCTGGATGACGGTGGTGGCGTGCGGGGAGTCGTAGTGCGGGATGATCAGCCCGGAGTGGAAGGACGAGTTGATGCCGTGCCCGGTGAAGTCGCGCACGACGCCGTAGCCGAAGCGCTTGGCGTACGACTCGATGACCCGGCCGATGATGTTGACCTGGCGGCCCGGCTTGACGGCCTTGATCGCCCGGTTGAGCGACTCCCGGGTGCGCTCGACGAGCAGTCGGGACTCCTCGTCCACGTCGCCGCAGAGGTAGGTGGCGTTGTTGTCGCCGTGCACCCCGTTGATGTACGCCGTGACGTCCAGGTTCACGATGTCGCCGTCCTTGAGGACGGTGGAGTCGGGGATGCCGTGGCAGATGACCTCGTTGACCGAGGAGCAGAGCGACTTCGGGAAGCCGCGGTAGCCGAGGGTGGAGGGGTACGCCCCGTGGTCGCACATGAACTCGTGGGCGACCCGGTCCAGCTCGTCCGTGGTGACGCCCGGTGCGATGTGCTTGGCGGCCTCCTCCATCGCCTGCGCGGCGATGCGGCCGGCGATCCGCATCCGCTCGATGGTGTCGGAATCCTGCACCTCGGGCCCCGTGTACGGGGTGGGTGCGGGCTTCCCGACGTACTCGGGACGGCGGATGGCTCCCGGAACGGAGCGGTGGGGGGAGAGCTCCCCCGGTACGAGCAGCGACTGGCCAGACATGTCAGCGAGTCTAACGACCGCGTCTGGGGCAGCATGGCCTCAGAGGAAGGAGCCGACGATGGCCCTGTTCAAGAAGCGCACGGTGGGCAAACCGGGCGAGTGGTACTACTGCCTGGAGCACAAGAAGGTCGAGGAGGGCCCGGAGTGCCCGGCCAAGGACCGCTTCGGCCCGTACGCCTCCCGGGAGGAGGCGACCCGCGCGATGGAGACCGCGCAGGACCGCAACCTGGAGTGGGACACCGACCCCAAGTGGCACGACAGGCCCGCGACGGACGAGACGCCGGACTAGAGCCTGTCCGGCGGATCATGGCGGGGGCCCTGGAGCCCGCGGCTTCGACGCGTCAGGCCGGGGCCCCGGTCCCGGCCTCTTTCGCGTCCCGAGCGTCCCGACCGTCCCGCGCGTCCCGGGCCTCGCGCTCCTCCCGCTCTTCCTGCGCGGCCTTGTGACGCAGCGCGTCCTCGTCCGTGTCGGAGTCGTACGTGAGGAGCTTCGGCAGCGCGAGGCAGAGCAGCCCCACCGAGGCCACACACGCCACGCCCCCGCTCCAGATCGCCGCCCGCGTGCCCGTCCAGCCCGCCATGGCGCCCGCCCGGACCTGGCCGAGCTGAGGGCCGACGCTGTAGGAGAGGACCTCGATCCCGGCGAGCCGGCCGCGCAGCTCCTCCGGGATGGTCTGGTTCCAGATCGTGGCGCGTCCCAGGCCGCTCGCCATGTCGCCGGCGCCCGCGAAGGCCAGGCAGAGCAGCACGAGCCAGATGTTCGAGAACCAGCCGGCCGCCGCGATCGCGAGCCCCCAGGCCGTCGCCCCGCACACGACCAGGAGCCCGTGGCGGCGGATCCGCGAGGTCCAGCCGCTGGTCAGGCCGAGGACGAGCGAGCCGACCGAACCCGCCGCGTACATCAGGCCCAGCGACCAGTCGGCGTCCAGTTCGTCCGCCAGGAACGGGAAGATCGTGTTCGGGAAGGCGAAGAACATGGCGGCGAGGTCGATCACGTACGTACCGAGCAGCACCGGCCGTGACCAGGCGTACCGCGCTCCCTCGACGATCCCGCGGAGAGACGGCTTGTCGGCGTCGTGCGCGGGCGGTGCGGGGGAGAGCCGCAGACACAGGAGTACGGACGCGAGGAATCCGGCGATCGTCACGCCGTACGCGGGGGCGTGACCGGCGTACGCCACGAGCAGGCCCGCGAGCGCCGGTCCGGCGATGGTGCCCATCTGCCAGCGCAGCGAGTTGAGCGCGGCCGCGGCGGTCTGCTGGTCGTGCGGCACGATCCGGGCGAGCAGCGAGTCCAGGGCGGGCCGCTGGAGTCCGGCGAGCGCGGAGACACCGGCGGCGACGACGTACAGCGGCCAGAGCATCGGCTCGGGCAGGAGCGCGTTGAGGAGCAGAAGCAGGGCGAGCAGCCCGAGCCCGGCCTCGGTGGCGACGAGGACCTTGCGCCGGTCGACGGCGTCGGCGAGCGCGCCGCCGTAGAGCCCGAAGGCGACCAGCGGGACCAGTTCGACCGCGCCCATCGCGCCGACGGCGAGCGGCGACCCGGTCAGCTCCTTGATCTGCAGCGGCAGCGCGATCATCGCCACGGCGCTGGAGAAGAAGGCGACGAGCCCCTGCACCCAGAGCAGTCGGAAGTCGCGGGAGGACCGCCACGGCGTCAGATCGGGCAGCACGGCGGAGAGCTTCGAGGTCACGAGGTGCCATGCTCCGACCGCCGCGACGTGTCAGGCAACCGATTTACGACGGACCCGCGGCGCCGGTCGACCCCGGCGGGCCGTTGCGTCGGGCCCGGGGGCCCGGGGGCCCGGGGGCCCGGGCCTGGACGGCCCGCGCTACCAGCCCGGCGGGGGCGGTGACGTCAGGTGGTCGGCCAGGCGGGACAGGCGGTCCCGCAGGCGGCGTCGGCCGCGGGGGGAAGGGAGGCTGTTCTCGCCGGACGCCGCGCTCACCAGGTGCTGCACCGTGTCCAGGTCGACCTCCGCGTCCGCGGTCACCGTCAGCGCCTCGTGCGCCAGGCCGTGGACCTCCGGGTCGCCGTCGTCCAGGGAGAGCACCGTCGCCCCCGCCCTGCGGGCGTCGTGGACCCGCTCGAGGAGACCCGCGTCGGGCCGTTCCGGCGCGACCATCAGCAGCGTTGCGCCGCGCCGCGCGGACTCCAGGCGGCCGAGCCCCACCGCCAGGTGCGCCGGATCGCCCGGCCGCACCCGGTGGCGTACGAGCGTCGGCGCCAGTTCCGGCTGCCCCGACCAGGCCGCCTCGTCCACCAGGTGCGCCGCCAGGTGCCAGGGCTCGTACCCCGCCGTCCCCACCAGGAGCAGCCCGCCCCCGTGCGGCACGACGGAGGACCGGAGCGAAGCCGCGAAGCCGCGGGCCGCAGCCGGCCACTCGGTTCCGGCCAGCACTTCCCGCAGCAGCGCGACGCGTACGGCATCCATGGGGCCGCATCCTGCCGCAGCCGTGCCCGGCGCGAGGCCGGTTGCCGAGGATCCACCCGTACGGGAGACGCACGGCCCCGACCGGCCAGTAATGTCGAGGCCATGACTACGACTGACAGCAAGCCCGCCCCCAAGGACCCCTGGGACCTCCCCGACGTGTCCGGTCTCGTCGTCGGCGTCCTCGGCGGCACCGGCGACCAGGGCCGCGGTCTCGCGTACCGCCTCGCCAAGGCCGGCCAGAAGGTGATCATCGGCTCCCGCGCCGCCGAGCGCGCGCAGACCGCCGCCGACGAGCTGGGCCTCGGTATCGAGGGCGCCGACAACGCCGAGTGCGCCCGGCGCAGCGACATCGTGATCGTCGCCGTCCCGTGGGACGGGCACGCCAAGACCCTGGAGTCGCTGCGCGACGAACTCGCCGGCAAGCTCGTCGTCGACTGCGTCAACCCCCTCGGCTTCGACAAGAAGGGCGCCTTCGCCCTCAAGCCGGAGGAGGGCTCCGCCGCCGAGCAGGCCGCCGCCCTGCTCCCCGGGTCCCGGGTCGCCGCCGCCTTCCACCACCTCTCCGCCGTCCTGCTCCAGGACCCCTCGATCGACGAGATCGACACGGACGTGATGGTCCTCGGCGAGGAGCGCGCCGACGTCGAGATCGTCCAGGCGCTCGCCGGCCGCATCCCGGGCATGCGCGGCGTCTTCGCCGGCCGGCTGCGCAACGCCCACCAGGTCGAGTCGCTGGTCGCCAATCTGATCTCGGTCAACCGCCGCTACAAGGCCCACGCGGGCCTGCGCGTCACCGACGTCTGACCGGCGCCCGAGCGGTCGGGGGCATGGGGGACACTGGACGGGCACCATCAGCCGTACCCGGACAGGAGCCGACCCCCATGCCCCGCCTCGCTCTCTACTCCCTCGCCGTCTGCGCGCTCTCCGTCGTCGCGGCCGTCGTCTCCTTCACCGCGGGCAGCTGGCTCGGCGTCGTCTGGGTGCTGCTCGCCGGCCTCTCCTCCAACATGGCCTGGTACTACATCCGCCGGGCCCGGATCGAGACCCGGACCGAGGCCGGGGCCTAGATCTCGCAGAGCTCCGGCGTCTCCTGCCAGAAGCGGTAGAGGTTCGAGCCGCAGTAGCGGGAGATCTCCGGCACGCCGAGCGCCCGCATCAGCGCGTCGATCGTGTCGAAGAACGCGCCGTTGATCGCCGGGACGAAGAGCAGCGCGATCACGACGAAGAAGCCGTACGGCGCGTACGGCTCGATCTGCCGCTTGATCTTGTACGACAGCCAGGGCTCGATCACCCCGTAGCCGTCGAGGCCCGGCACCGGCAGGAAGTTCAGGAGCGCGGCCGTCACCTGGAGGAACGCCAGGAAGGCGAGCGCGAACCGGAAGGGGAGCGGGACGCCGTCCAGCGCGTCCAGCCAGAACGGCGCCGTGCAGACGATCGCGAACAGGACGTTCGCCAGCGGGCCCGCCGCCGAGATCAGGCTGTGCTTCCAGCGGCCCTTGATCCGGCCCTGCTCGATGAAGACCGCGCCGCCCGGCAGACCGATACCACCCATGATCACGAACAGCACGGGCAGGATGATGCTCAGCACGGCGTGGGTGTAGGCGAGCGGGTTGAGCGTGAGATACCCCTTGGCCCCGACCGTGATGTCGCCGCCGTGCAGGGCGGTGCGGGCGTGCGCGTACTCGTGGAGACAGAGCGAGACGACCCACGCCGAGGTCACGAAGAGGAAGATCGCCAGGCCGGGGGAGGCCGCGAAGCCGGTCCACACGGCCCAGCCGGTGACTGCCATGACGGCGAGGATCGCCAGGAAGACCGGGCTGATCCTGCGCTCGTGGCTACGGGTGGTGGCCGTGGTCATCGGTGGGACTCCCTGGGGCGCGGCTGGGTGTGTGCGGGAAACGTGCCGGGGCGGGGGTGAGTTCCTGCGATGATCCCCGGCTCACGGAGAATAGAGCCTGTGCGCTATTCCGTACTGGGTCCCACCCAGGTCCACACCGCCGACGGCACCCCCGTCTCCCTCGGCGGGGCCCGGCTGCGGGCGCTGCTGGCCGTCCTGGCGCTGCGGGCCGGCCGGACCGTGCCGGTCGGCGTGCTCGTCGACGAGGTGTGGGACGGGGCACCGCCGGCCGACGGGGCGGCGGCGCTCCAGGCCCTGGTGGGACGGTTGAGGCGGGCGCTCGGCCGGGAGGCCGTGGTGTCGGCCCCGGGCGGCTACCGGCTGGCGGCCGGGCCCGAGGACGTGGACGCGCACCGCTTCGAGCGGCTGGCGAGGGAGGGCGTACGGGCGCTGGGCGCGGGCGACCCGGCGCGGGCGGCGGAGCTGCTCGACGAGGCGCTCGGCCTGTGGCGCGGGCCCGCGCTCGCCGATCTGCCGGACCGTACGGCGGAGGCAGCCCGCTGGGAGGCCCGCCGCCTCGACGCCCGCCGGGCCCGCTTCGGCGCGGCCCTCGCGCTGGGGGACGCCGCGTCGGTCCTCCCCGAACTGGCCGCCCTGTGCGAGGCGCACCCGCTCGACGAACCCCTCCAGGCCCTGCGCATCCGAGCGCTCCGCGACTCGGGCCGCGCGGCGGAGGCCCTCGCCGCGTACGAGTCCTTCCGCCGCACCCTGGCGACCCGCCTGGGCACGGACCCCTCCCCGGCCCTGCGGACCCTCCACGCGGAACTCCTGTCCCCCGGCCAGGTGGGCCGGGCCCGGCCGGGGCCGGGCGATGGTGCGGCCCCCGGTCAGGCGGGGCAGGAGGACGGTTCGCCCGGAGCGGGCCAGGACGGCCGGGCTCCCGACCCCGCGCAGCGCGCGGACGACGACGGCTCCCGGGGGCCCCTGGACGAGTCCGCCGCGTCCTCGCCGCCCGGCGGCTCCGACGCCGCCGCGCCCCCGGGCCGTCCCGCCTCACCCCCGCGTCCCGGTAACCTCCGGGCACGGCTCACGAGTTTCGTCGGGCGGGGGCAGGACATCGCTCAGCTCCGGGACGACCTGCACGGCAGCAGGCTCGTCACCCTGCTCGGGCCCGGCGGTGCCGGGAAGACCCGGCTTTCGCAGGAGGGGGCCGAGCGGGCCGCCGGGGCCGGGGCGTGGCCGGACGGGGTCTGGCTCGCCGAGCTCGCGCCCGTGACCGATCCCGAGGCCGTCACCGAAGCCGTGCTCGGGGCCGTCGGCGCGCGCGAGACCGTGCTCCGGGGCGCGGGCGCGGAGGAGCTGCGCGGCACCGAGACCCCGCTCGGACGCCTCGTCGAGCACTGCGCCTCGCGCCGGCTGCTGCTCATCCTGGACAACTGCGAACACGTCGTGGACGCGGCGGCCGGCCTCGCAGAGGCGCTGCTCGCCCGGTGCCCGGGCGTGACCGTCCTCGCCACGAGCCGCGAACCCCTCGGCGTCCCCGGGGAGTTCCTGCGACCGGTGGAGCCGCTGTCGCCGGAGAGCGCGCTGCGCCTGCTCGGGGAGCGCGGGGCCGCGGCCCGGCCCGGCTTCGACCCCGGCGACGACCCCGAGGCGTGCGCCGAGATCTGCCGGCGCCTCGACGGCCTCCCGCTCGCGATCGAGCTGGCGGCGGCGCGGCTGCGACTGCTGACACCGCGCCAGATCGCGGACCGCCTCGACGACCGCTTCCGGCTCCTCACCTCCGGAGCCCGTACCGTCCTGCCCCGGCAGCAGACCCTCCGCGCCGTCGTCGACTGGTCCTGGGACCTCCTCGACGCACCCGAACGGGCCGTCCTGCGCCGCCTGTCCGTCTTCACGGGCGGCTGCGACCTGGAGGCGGCCGAGTCTGTGTGCGGCACCCGGCCCACCGACCCGAACGACGTCCCCGCCGTCCCCGACGCCCTCGACGTCCTCGGGTCGCTCGTCGACAAGTCCCTCGTCGTCGCCGCGCCCACCGACGACGGGACGATGCGCTACCGCCTCCTGGAGACCGTCGCCGAGTACGCCGGCGAGCGGCTCGACGAGGAGGGGGAACGGGCGGCGGTCGAGCGGCGGCATCTCGTCCACTACCGCGAACTCGCCCGCGCCACCGACCCCGAGCTCCGCGGCGGCGACCAGCTCCGCGCCATGAACTGGTTCCGGACCGAGTACGAGAATCTGCGCACCGCCCTGCGCAGCGCCGTCGCCGCACGCGATGAGCACGAGGCGCTCGTCCTCGTCCACTGCCTGCTCTGGTACTGGCAGATGCGCGATCTACGCGCCGACGCCCTGCACTGGGCCGAGGCCGCCGCCGTCCTCGGGCCCGACCCCTTCGCGCCGCCCGCCGCCCCCGTCGTACCGCTCCACGAGCCCTGCACCGCCACGCCGCCCCCGCTGAGCGAGGAACAGCTGTGGGAGGCCCGTCGCGGGGTGCGGCTCATCGGCCTGCTCAACATGGACCACATGACGGGGGACTGGACCACCCCCGACGGTGTGGAGCGGCTGAAGCGGATCACCGCCGTCTACCGGCCCGGGCTGCCGCAGACCTGCCGCCTGCCCGGCGCGTTCGCCGTCTTCGCCGTCATGCTCATCGGCGAGGGGGGCCGGATGCGCGAGATGCTCGACGCCACCGTCGACGCCTGCCGCCGCTTCGGCTACGACTGGGATCTCGCCAACGCCCTCCAGCTGCGCGCCAACCTGCTGGCCAACCGATCCGACTGGGCCGGAGACGCGGCGGTCGACGCCGAGGAGAGCCTGGAGATCTTCGTCCGCCTCGACGACGCCTGGGGCGCGGCCGAGGCGCTCTCCTCACGCGGCGAGGCCCGCGAGCGGCAGCTCCGTTTCGACGGCGCGGCAGAGGACTTCGCCGCGGCCATCGGCTACGCCGAGCGGGTCGGCGCCCAGTCCCAGATGGCGCTGCTGCGCGCCCGGTACGCCTACATGCTCTCCGTGACCGGTCGCGCCGAGGAGGCGGAGGCGATCCTCTGCCAGGTCCTGGCGGCCGAGGAGTACCGCGGGCACGAAGCGATGCTCGCCGCCCGCCTCTTCCTGGCGATGTTGCTCGGCCGCACGGGCCGCACGTCCGAGGCCCGCGAGCAACTGACCACGCTGCTCGACGACTTCAGCTCCGAGACCCTGTCGATCTTCGGCGGGTTCACCCTCGGAAGCCTGGGCTGGCTGGACAACCTCGACGGACGGTACGAGTCCGCGCTCGCCCTCTCCCGGGAGGCCGTGGAACGGTCCCTGGGCGCCCTGTCGATGATGGTCGCCCCGCAGATGCCGGCGGTCCATCTGGTCACCGCCGCCTGGGCCCTCGCCGGTCTGGGTGGTCCCTGCGCGGCGGTCGGGGCCCGGCTCCTGGGCGCCCACCCGGGTCTGCTCCCGGAGGGCCATCTGCTCTCGCCGCCCGAGCGCGACAGCCTGGAGCGCGCCACGGAGCTCGCCCGCTCCGTGCTCGGCGACAAGGCCTTCGAGGCCGCGTACGCCGAGGGCGGCGGCCTCTCCTTGGAAGAGGCCGCCGCCCTGCTCGAACGCGCCGACGCGATCAACAAGCGCGCCGAGTCCTGAACCCCCGTACGGCTCAGGTCTTCTTGCGGAACTTGGCCACCGCGAGCGGCGCCGTCACCGCGGTGATCGCCACGGCCCAGCCGAGCGTCATCCACACCGAGTTGCCGACGGGGGTGCCGTTGATCATGGCCCGGGCGGCGTCGGCGAGGTTCGACAGCGGGTTGTACTCGGTGAAGGTCTCCAGCCAGCCGGGCATCGAGGTCGGCGGGGCGAAGATCGAGGAGCCGAACTGCAGCGGCATCAGAACGAGCATGGCCATCCCCTGGACGGCCTGGGCCGTCGGCAGCGCGAGACCGAGCAGGATGAAGATCCACATCAGCGAGGCGCCGAACACCATGGACAGACCGATGGCGGCGAAGAGGTCCAGGACCGAGCCCTTGATCTCCAGGCCGAGCAGGAAGCCCATGCCGAGCAGGATCGCGGTGGCGATCACCATCCGGCCCATCTCGACGACGATCTTCGCGATGAGGACGGAGGACCGGGCGATCGGCATCGTCCGGAACCGGTCCATGACCCCCTTCTTGAAGTCGTCGTTGATGCCAGTGCCGACGGCCATGGAGATGTTCATGCCCATCATCGCCATCAGGCCGGGGACCACGTAGTTGACGTAGGCGTCGTTGTTGCCCTTGCCGGAGATCGCGCCGCCGAAGACGTACACGAAGAGCAGGACGAAGACGATCGGCATCAGGACGACGTCGAACATCGACTCCGGGTCCTGCCTGATCTGCAGCGCGTTGCGCCGCGCCAGGGCGCCGATGTGGCGGAGGTTGGCACGCAGGCCGATCCGGCCCTCGCCGCCGGGCGCCGGGCGCACAGGAGACGGCCCGGGTGCCTCGGCGGGGGCCTTGGTGAGCTGTGTGGTCGTCGTGGTGCTCACGCGGCGACCTCCTCGGGGGTCGTGGCGGAAACGGTGGTCTTCTCGCCCGTGATGGCGAGGAAGACCTCGTCCAGACTGGGCAGGTGCGTGCCGATGTGCGCGATGCCGTAGCCGCGCGTGCCCAGCAGGCCCACGACGGCGGTCAGCTGCTCGTCGCTCAGGATCGGGACGTACAGCGCGCCGTCGTCGGGGACGACGGTCGCGCCGGCGATGCCGTCGAGGCCGGACTCGCGCAGCGCCGCCGCCATGGCGGGCAGGTCGCTGGTGTCCACCGGGCGGATCGTGAGCGTGCGGCCGCCGACACGGGCCTTGAGCTCGTCGACCTTGCCGTTGGCGATGACCTTGCCCCGGTCGATGACGGTCAGCTCGCCGGCGAGCTGCTCCGCCTCCTCCATGTACTGGGTGGTGAGCAGCACGGTCACGCCCTCGGAGACCATCTGCTTGACCTCGTCCCAGACCTCGTTGCGGGTGCGCGGGTCGAGACCGGTGGTGGGCTCGTCCAGGTAGAGGACGGCGGGGTGGCCGATCATCGAGGCGGCGAGGTCGAGCCGCCGGCGCATGCCGCCGGAGTAGGTCATCGCGGGCCGCTTGGCGGCCTCGGTGAGCGAGAACCGCTCGAGGAGGTCGTCGGCGCGGCGCCGGGCGTCCTTGCGGGAGAGGTCGAGCAGCCGCCCGATCATGTAGAGGTTCTCCCAGCCGGACAGCTTCTCGTCGACCGAGGCGTACTGGCCGGTGAGGCCGATCGTGCGGCGGAGCTGGCGGGGCTGCTTCACCACGTCGTAGCCGGCGACGGTGGCGGTCCCCGAGTCCGGGACGATCAGGGTGGACAGGCAGCGGACGAGGGTGGTCTTGCCGGCCCCGTTCGGGCCGAGCACGCCGAGGACGGTGCCCTCCCGGACGTCGAGGTCGACCCCGTCGAGGGCCTTCGTCTCGCCGTAGTGCTTCACGAGGCCTCGTACCTCGACGGCGTTGTGTGCGGATCGCGTCATGCCACCCATGGGACCAGCCGCCACTGACATTCCGCCTACAGACGTCCGACAGCCCGCCGATGGGGGAATGTCGGCGGGCTGTCGGCTTTCACCGTGGTTCCACAGTGGACTAGTGGAAGGTGTGCTCCTCGGCGGGGAACGCCCCGCCGGTGACGTCCTCCGCGAAGGCGCGCGCGGCGTCGCCGAGCGTCTCGCGCAGGTTGGCGTACTGCTTGGTGAACCGCGGCACCTTCCCGCCGGTCAGACCGGCCATGTCCGTCCAGACGAGGACCTGGGCGTCGGTGTCCGGGCCGGCGCCGATGCCGATGGTCGGGATGTGCAGCGAGCGGGTGACCTCGGCGGCCAGCTCGGCCGGTACGAGCTCCAGGACGACGGCGAAGGCGCCCGCGTCCTGGGCCGCCTTGGCGTCGCTGAGCAGCCGGTGCGCGGCCTCGTCGCCCCGGCCCTGCACTCGGTAGCCCATGGTGTTGACGGACTGCGGGGTCAGTCCCAGGTGGGACATGACCGGGATGCCGGCCTGGACGAGCAGCTCGGTCTGCGGCAGCGAGCGCTGGCCGCCCTCCAGCTTGACCGCCCCGACGCCCGCGTCCTTGACGAGCCGGGTGGCGTTGCGCAGGGCCTGTACGGGCCCTTCCTGGTACGAACCGAAGGGGAGGTCGCCGACGACGAGGGCGCGCTTGGTGCCCCGGACGACGGCGGCCGACAGGAGGGTCATCTCGTCCATCGTGACGGGCACGGTGGTGTCGTACCCGAGATGGCAGTTGCCCATGGAGTCGCCGACGAGCACGACCGGGATGCCGGCCTCGTCGAAGACGGACGCGGTCATCGCGTCGTAGGCGGTGAGCATGGGCCACTTCTCGCCGCGGACCTTGGCGGCGGTGATGTCGTGGACCGTGATACGGCGCGTGCCCTTGCCTCCGTACAGCGCCTTGCTGCTGTCGGGGGACTGCTTCTGGGCAGGCTGAAGCGTCATGGTGAACGGCTCCTTCGTCATCTCGAGGCGCCCTGACGGCGTCCCCGGATCACGTCCATGGTGGCACCTCGCGCCATGACGCGGGAAGTGGGCCGCAGTGGTGCTGTTCACACTGCGACGACAGGACGAATTTCGATACGTACGTATGAATGTGCGCGTTCTGTCACAGCCACCCGCCCCCGCGCCACCTGCAGGAACCCGCCGCGCCGCTCTGTCGTCCCTCGTGGCAGTACGGCAGCCCCGGCATCACCTAGTGTCGACGTCGGGTCGCAGAGCAAGGCAGTAAGGCAGTGAGGACTGAGTGATGGCGCGGGTGGACATGGCGGAGACCGAGAACGGCGGCGCCGGGGACGAGCGCTCCCGGTCCCGGTTCCGGGCGGCGCTGAGGCGCTGGCGCGGTGACCGGGGCATCTGGCGCCGCGGGATCCTCCTGGCCGTCTGCGCGGTGCTGCTCACCCTCCTGATGGTCTTCCACGCCGAGATCCCCAACCGGATCGGCAACCTGGGCAGCCTCACCGAGACCTTCCTGCCCTGGCTGGGCGTGTTCGTGCCCGTCCTGCTCGTCCTGGCGCTGCTGCGCCGCTCGGCCACCGCGCTGATCGCCCTGCTCCTGCCGGCCGTGGTCTGGGTCAACCTCTTCGGGGGGCTCGTCACCGACAAGTCCGCCGCGGGTGGCGACCTCACCGTCGCCACCCACAACGTGAACGCCGACAACCCCGACCCCGAGGGCACCGCCCGGCAGCTCGCCGCGTCCGGCGCGGACGTGGTGGCCCTGGAGGAGCTCAAGGGCGACATGGTCTCGGTGTACGAGCGGGCCCTGGCGAGCACGTACAAGTACCACTCCGTGCAGGGCACGGTCGGGCTGTGGAGCCGTTACCCGCTGAGCGGCGAGCAGCCGGTGGACATCGGCATGGGCTGGACCCGCGCCATGCGCGCCACCGTCTCCACGCCCAAGGCCGAGGTCGCCGTGTACGTCGCCCACCTGCCGTCCGTGCGGGTCAAGATGAACGCGGGCTTCACCGCCAACCAGCGCGACAACAGCGCGAACCTGCTCGGGGAGGCCATCGCCGGCGAGTCCCACGAGCGGGTCGTCCTGCTCGGCGACCTCAACGGCACCATGAACGACCGCTCGCTCAACGCCGTCACCGCGCAGATGCGCTCCACCCAGGGCGCGTCGGGCGACGGCTTCGGCTTCAGCTGGCCCGCCGCGTTCCCGATGGCGCGGATCGACCAGATCATGGTGAAGGGCGTCGAGCCGGTGTCCTCGTGGACGCTGCCGGAGACGAAGAGCGACCACCTGCCGATCGCCGCGCGCGTCGCTCTCTGACCCGAAACCTCCCCGTCACCCGGGGGAGGCCGGCGGGAACATTCCACCTGAGAGTATTTGTTCAGTCGAAGAACTATTCGTCTGGAAAGGCTCTCCCATGCCCCTGGCGCTGCTCGCGCTCGCCGTCTCCGCCTTCGGCATCGGCACCACCGAGTTCGTGATGATGGGCCTGCTGCCCAACGTCGCCGGCGACCTCGGCACCTCCGTCCCCACCGCCGGCCACCTCGTCTCGGCGTACGCGATCGGCGTCGTCATCGGCGCCCCGCTGCTCACCGCGCTCGGCTCCCGCGTGCCGCGCAAGAAGATGCTGCTCCTGCTGATGGCGCTGTTCGTCGTCGGCAACCTGGCCTCCGCGCTCGCGCCCGGCTTCGGCTGGCTGATCGCGGGCCGGGTCCTGGCCGGGCTCCCGCACGGCGCGTTCTTCGGCGTCGGCGCCGTCGTCGCCGCGCGGCTCGTGCCCGAGGACCGGCAGGCGCGGGCGGTGGCCACGATGTTCCTCGGACTCACGGTCGCCAACATCCTCGGCGTACCGGCCGCGACACTCCTCGGTCAGCACCTCGGCTGGCGCGCCACCTTCCTCGTCGTCACCGTCATCGGCCTGCTGGCCATGGCGGCGCTCGCCCGGCTCGTACCGTACGTCCCCGTCGACGAGCGGCAGAGCCTGGGCCGGGAGGTGCGCGCGCTCGGCCGTCCGCAGGTGCTGCTCGGGCTGCTCACCGCGGTCTTCGGCTTCGCGGGCGTCTTCGCCGTCTACTCCTACCTCGCCTCGATGACCACCGAGGTGATGGGCTTCGGGGAGTCCTCGGTCACCCTCGTCCTCGCCCTCTTCGGCATCGGCATGACGGCCGGCGCGCTCGCCGCGGGCCCGCTGACCGACCGGGCGCTGCGGCCGACGCTGTACGGCTCCCTCGCCGCCCTCGCGCTCGTCCTGGTGGCCTTCCGGTTCACGATCCATGTGCCGTGGCTGGCCCTCGTGACCGTCGTCGTCCTCGGCGCGGTCGGCTTCATGACGACCACGCCGCTGCAGATGCTGGTCATGAACAAGGCCAAGGACGCGCCGACCCTGGCCTCCGCCTCCAACCACTCCGCCTTCAACCTCGCCAATGCGGGCGGCGCCTGGGCGGGCGGCGCGGCCGTCGCCGCCGGCTGGGGCTGGACCTCACCGACCCTCGTCGGCGCGGTCCTCGCCGTCCTCGGCCTGGCGATCGCGGCGGTGGCGGGCCTGCTCGACCGTACGCGTACGGCGGAGGGCGCCTCCCGCGTCGTCGCGGGAAGCGCCCCGGCCGTCGAACGGGCCGTCAGTGGCTCGTCGTCTCCCGCCAGCGGTTCGTGATCGGCAGCCGGCGGTCCTTGCCGAAGCCCTTCGCCGAGATCTTGGTGCCCGGCGGGAATTGGCGCCGCTTGTACTCCGCCGTGTCCACCATCCGCAGCGTCCGTGTCACCAGCTCCTCGTCGAAGCCGGCCGCGACGACGGCGTCCTTGCCCTGGTCGCGGTCGACGTACAGGGCGAGGATCCGGTCCAGGACGTCGTAGTCCGGCAGCGAGTCGGTGTCCACCTGCCCCGGGCGCAGCTCGGCGCTCGGCGGCTTGGTGATCGAGCTCTCCGGGATCGGCGGGGTCTGGCCGCGCTCCTCGGCCGCCCGGTTGCGCCAGCGCGCGAGCCGGAACACGGTCGACTTGTAGACGTCCTTGATGGGTCCGTACGCGCCGACCGAGTCGCCGTACAGGGTCGAATAGCCCACTGCCAGCTCGGACTTGTTGCCGGGCGCGAGGACGATGTGGCCCTCCTGGTTGGAGATCGCCATCAGCATCGTGCCGCGCAGCCGGGACTGCAGGTTCTCCTCCGCCAGACCCGTCAGCCCGAGCGCGCCCATATAGGCGTCGAACATCGGCTCGATCGGCACCGTACGGAAGTTCAGCCCGGTGCGGCGGGCCAGTTCGGCGGCGTCCCCGCGCGAGTGGTCCGAGGAGTACTTGGACGGCATCGAGACGCCGTACACGTTCCCCGCGCCCACCGCGTCGCAGGCGATGGCGGCGACGAGGGCCGAGTCGATCCCGCCGGACAGACCGATGAGGACCGAGCGGAAACCGTTCTTGGCGGCGTACGCGCGCAGGCCCACGACCAGCGCCGAGTACACCTCCTCGTCGTCCTCGAGCCGGTCCGCGTAACCGCCGGTCAGCTCCGGCTGGTACGCGGGCAGCGGCTCCTCGGAGAGGATCACGCGGTCGATCCGCAGACCGTCGTCGACGACGCCCGTGGGTGCGTCGGCCGAGGCGGCCGGCAGATCGAGGTCGAGGAGGACACTGCCCTCGGAGAACTGCGGGGCGCGCGCGATCACTTCGCCGTTCGCGTCGACCACGATCGAGTCGCCGTCGAAGACCAGCTCGTCCTGACCGCCGATCATCGCGAGATAGGCGGTGGTGCAGCCCGCCTCCTGGGCGCGCTTGCGGACCAGTTCGAGCCGGGTGTCGTCCTTGTTCTGCTCGTACGGCGAGGCGTTGATCGAGACGAGCAGCCCGGCGCCGGCGCTTCGGGCGGCCGGGACCCGGCCGCCCTCCTGCCACAGGTCCTCGCAGATCGCGAGGGCCACGTCGATGCCGTGGACCCGGACGACGGGCATGGTGTCGCCCTGGACGAAGTAGCGGAACTCGTCGAAGACGCCGTAGTTGGGCAGGTGGTGCTTGGCGAAGCGCAGCACCACCTCGCCGCGGTGCAGCACGGCGGCGGCGTTCTCGGGCGAACCGGCGGGCCGGCCGAGCCGGGGCTCGGCACGGTCCGAACGGTCGAGATAGCCGACGATCACGGGGAGCTCCCCGAAGCCCTCGGCGTGGAGGCGCCGGGCGAGCGCCCGCAGGGCGGTCCGGGACGCCTCGACGAAGGACGAGCGCAGCGCGAGGTCCTCGACGGGGTAGCCGGTCAGCACCATCTCGGGGAACGCGACCAGATGCGCGCCCTGCTCGGCGGAGTGCCGGGTCCAGTGGACGATCGCCTCGGCGTTCCCGGCGAGATCGCCGACGGTCGAGTCGATCTGATTCAGAGCGAGGCGTAGTTGAGGCACGCGCCCAGTGTAATCGTCAGACCGACACTATGTCCTGGTGTACGGGACTACTCGGTCTTCCCGGTCCAGATCACCTTGTCGTACTCCAGGATCTTCGGCGCCATCTCCAGCTGCATTTCCCGGGCGGCTCCGGCGGGCATGGAGAAGGCGTAGGTGCTCTTGGCCTGCTTGCCCGGGAGGACCGTGCCCCGGAACGGCTCGGTCGCGTCGCTGCCGTCGAAGACCGTGTCGGCCGGTGAGCCTTCCGCGTCGCTCGCGTCCGGCAGGGCGGTGGAGAGGTCGAGGGGCGTCTTGCTGCCGTTGACGATCGTGATCGTCACCTGGAACGCCTTGTTGCCCTTGGCGTGCCTGACGGCGAACTGGTCGGGCTGGTACGACCGCGGCTTCGAGACGGTGATCTCGACCCCGTCCGGGTAGGTGTGGCTCCGGCCGAACGCGAGCGCCGCCGGGGCGGTCTCGGTGGGCTCGGGCTCCGGCGTCTCCCAGGTGTCCCAGGGGTCCGCGGTGGGAGCGACGGCGGGGCCCTTGTCCTGCTTGCGGATCCCGTCACCGCTGTCGTTCTTGAAGTCCTTCACCGCCACGACGAAGACGATCAGCGCCACGATCGACACGACGACGGCGATGGCGCCGAGAACGAGGCCGGAGAGCGCCATCCCCTTGTTCGTCGCCTCCCCCTTGCGGACGCGGCTGTGGCCGATGATGCCGAATACCAGGCCCAGCACGCCCAGGATCGTGCCGAGCCAGAAGAACAGCGGGACGACCGCGAAGAGCACACCGACGATGCCGACGACCAGAGCGGCGACCCCGAGACCGTTGCGCGGCTGCTGGAACGGGAGCAGCGGAGGCATCCCGGGCGTACCGGCCGGCGGCGGACCCCACGGGTTCTGGTCGGGGGCGTCCGTGGGCATGGTCATGCGCATCCTCCGAGGTGGCTGAGGGGTTGACGGTAAGCCAGCTGATTATGGAAGATCCACGGATTTTGTGAGCAACCGGTGTTCATGAGGCGGAGTCGCCGACATGCGAGGCGGCCGCACCCCGCTGACCATGAGCTCATGACGAGCAGTAAGTACCGCGAAACCGGCCGGATCCACCCCGACCACCGTGGCGAGAAGGTGCCCGAATAGCATCTCGTACCACTATGTCCACCAGCCGTACGCGCCAGGCCGCCGCCCTCCTGCTGTTCCTCGGCGCCCTCGCGTACACCGCCTGGGTCCTCGAAGTCGTCGTCCGGACCGGGCTCGACCCGGTCCGGACGTACGTCTCCGAACTCGCCGCCGCGGACCAGCCGCTGGGTGGCCTCTTCCGCGCGACCGACCTCGCCGCCGGCCTGCTGGTGCTCGCCGGCGCACTGGCCGCGCTGCTCTTGCCGGGCCGCCGCCCCTGGACCGTCACCGGCTGGCTCGCCCTCGCCCTCTTCGGCGCCGCCACCGCCGTCGACTCCCGGCTGCCGCTGAGCTGTGCGCCCACCGCCGACCCGGAGTGCGCCGCCCGGGAGACGGCCGGACTCGTCCCGGCCACCCACACGGCACACGCCGTCAGCTCCGGCCTCGCCATGGCGGGTGCCCTGGCCGCCATGGTCGCGCTGACCCTCGCCGCCCGCCGCTACGGGATCTGGCGGCCCCTCGCCCGCACCGGCCCCCTGCTCGTCGTCCTCGAACTGGCCGCCACCGCCTGGACCCTGGCCGCCGTCGCCGCCTTCGAGGCGGGCCGGGGCACCTTCTCGCTGGGGGCCGGCCAACGGCTCCAGGTCCTGCTCGTGGCAGTCTGGCTCGGAGTACTCGCCGTCTCCGTGGCCAGGGAGAGAGCTTGAGCGTGTTCGTACGGGTCGGGGGCGTCGCCCACCATGTCGTCGTCGAGGGCTCGGGACCCGTCTGCGTGCTGAGCGCCGGACTCGGCATGAGCTGGTTCGACTGGGACCCGGTCGTGCCGCTGCTCGCCCCGCACCGCACGGTCGTCCGCTTCGACCGGCCCGGCCACGGGCTGTCCGCCCCGGCCGCCGTTCCGCCCAGCGCCACGGGCGAGGCCCACCGGATCGCCGGCCTCCTCGACGCCCTGTCCCTGCCCGGACCCGCCAGCGTCGTCGGGCACTCCATCGCAGGCTTCCACGCGGAGGCCTTCGCCCGGATCCACCCGGACCGCGCCGCCGGGATCGTCCTCGTCGACTCCTCCGTCGAGGAGCACGCCCGTACCCCCGCCGCACCCGCGGTGCGGACCGCCGCCGCCCGCGGCCTCGGCGCCCTGCTCGCCGCTGCGGGAGCCCCTGCGGCCCTCGGCCCTGCCGTCCGCCGCGCCACCGTACGGCTCTCCCGCGCCGCGGGCGGCGACCCGGCATCCGCCGACGCCGTCCGCCGCGTGTACGCCACCTCACGCGTGCTGCACGGCACGCTCCTGGAGAACACCCACTACCGCGCGGTCGCGGCCGAACTCCTCGCCCTGCGCGAGCGGTTCCCGCTGCCGCCGGACCTTCCCGTCACCGTCCTCGCCGCCCCCGACGGCTCGCCCCGCTGGGCGCGTCGTCAGCGCGCGCTGGCCCGGCGGCTCGGCGCCCGCTACGAGGCCGTCGAACCGTCGGGCCATCTGATGATGTGGGACCGCCCGGACGCGATCGCGCAGGCTGTCCTGCGTCAGGCGCGCCCGCGTCAGGCGGGCGAGGCAGCGTAGACGCTCTCGCAGAACGCCTTGAGCTGCTCGTCCGTGATGTGCTGGGCGAGGTCGGCCTCGCTGATCATGCCGACCAGTCTCTTGTTCTCGATGACGGGGAGCCGGCGGATCTGATGACTCTCCATCTCGTCGAGCACCGCGTCGACGTCCGCTCCCGCGTCGATCCACCGCGGGGTGCCCTGCGCCATCTCGCCGCAGGTGATCTTCGACGGGTCGTGGCCCATGGCCACACAGCCGACCACGATGTCGCGGTCCGTGATGATGCCGCAGAGCCGTTCGTTCGCGTCCGCGATCGGCAGGGCTCCGACGTTGAGGTCGCGCATCAGCTGGGCCGCGCGGTCGAGCGTCTCGTGTTCCGGGATCCACTGGGCCCCGGAGTGCATGATGTCCTTCGCCGTGGTCATGGGGTGCGTACCTCCGTAGAAACGACGTCGTACGTACGTCCCCGAGCGTCAACCATTGTCCGCGTACGGCGCGGCCCCCGCGACCGCTGGGGTCACGGGGGCCGGGGCCGGGACGGTCAGGCGCGCGGCTTCGCGCCCCGCGCCTTCAGCAGATCCGCCATCAGCGCGATCTCGGACTCCTGGGCGTCGACCATGCCCTGCGCGAGGTTCCGCTCGACCTCCACGGAGCACTTGTCCACACAGCCCTGGGCCATGTGGACGCCGCCCTTGTGGTGGTCGGTCATCAGCTGGAGGTAGAGGATCTCGGCCTCCTTGCCGCCGGCCTTCCGCAGCTGGTCGAGCTCGGTCTTCGTCGCCATGCCCGGCATCAGCGCCCCGTCGAGGGGACCGGTGTCGCCGTGCCCGCCCATGCCCATCCAGGCCATCGGCTCCGTGCCCGACTCGACCTTCGGCAGCCCCCACAGGTCCAGCCAGCCCAGCATCATGCCGCGCTGGTTGGCCTGGGTGTTGGCGATGTCGTACGCCAGCCGGCGCACCTCCTCGTCCTGGGTGCGGTCCCGGACGATGAACGACATCTCGACGGCCTGCTGGTGGTGGACCGACATGTCACGGGCGAAACCCGCGTCCGCCGAGTCCGACACCGGGGTCGCCGGCGCCTCCTCCCGCTGCGCGGAGGCGACCGTGACGGCGCCCCCGGCGAAGAGCAGCGCGAGGACGACGGCGGCGATCGACGCCCCGTGCGTACGGGTCAACTTCACTGGGTGGCTCCGACGCCACCGGTGCAGGCCGCGCCCGGCTCCGGGGTCTGCGGGCCCTGCACGTACTTGGTGAAGAAGGCGTCGACCCGCGGGTCGCTCGCGCTGTCCACCGTGACCTGCTTGCCCCAGGCGCTCAGCATGATCGCGCCGGACTGGTCGTCGACCGGGCTCATCAGCGAGTACGGGGTCTTGCCGACCTTCTCGGCCAGCTTCTTCACATCGGCCTCGGCGGCCTTCTTGCTGTACGTGACCCAGACAGCGCCGTGCTCCAGCGAGTGCACGGCGTTCATCTCGGCGATCTTCGTCGTGTAGACGTCGCCGTCGCAGTTCTGCCAGACCTGGTCGTGGTCACCGCCGACCGGGGGCTTCATCTCGTAGGCGACCGGGGTGGTCACGTGGTTGCGGCCGAGCTTCTTGGCGTCCCAGGACTTCTCGTCCTTGATGGGGGCCTTGGCGGCGGCCTCCAGCCTCTCCTTCTTCTCGGACTGCTGGTTGAGCACGTAGCCGCCGAAGCCGACGAGGCTCAGGACGACCACGGCGGAGACGCCGATGGTGATGAAGCGGTTGCGGCGCTCGCGGGCCTGCTCGGCGCGGCGCATCTCCTCTATTCGGGCGCGGCGGTCGGCGTTGGCGGAGCGGTTGGCGGCCATGGTGGTGTCGTCCTTCTCGGATGTGGGGTGGTGTGGGGGCGTGAGCCGTGGGGCGGGGCGGATGCGGCCCCTGGCTACGTCCGCAGTACTTGAAGGACGTGCAGGTCCGGCGCACGGGGCTGCGCGTCGGAGCGCGGCGCCCGGGCGTCGTCGTACGACGGCCCGAGGCGCGGGAAGCGGCCCTCCGCCTGGGGCGGGGGGTCGAGCGGCGGCGCGGTGAGCACCGCCGGGCTGAGCGAGGGGAACAGGGAGCAGTCACCGCGGTCGTACGGGCAGACGTACTCGTCGGCACCCGTGGTCCGCTGATGGTGCGCCTGCGCGGCCTCGTCGTGGGCCACGGCGTCGCCGGCACCCAGACAGACGAAGAGCGCGGCAAGGAGCGTCGCCACGGCACTCGCCAGTGCCATGGGACGCGCGCGCCGGGACAGGCGTACGAGTGGAGTGCCCCCCATGGGCGGAGATCGTAGTGGCCGGAGCGCCGGGAGGGGACAGGTGGGGGGAACGTGAGGTGGAACAGAAGGGAACAGACGGACGGAATCGGCCCGTCCCCCGTTACCTGTGTCACACCCGAGCAGGCACTATGGGTGTGCAACGTGCGCGAAACCATGTGGTGGGATGCTCAGGTGCCCCCCGATGTGCCCAAGGCGGTGGGAACAGGCGGCCTGACCAGCAAAGATGGGTGTGGAAATGGACAAGCAGCAGGAATTCGTGCTCCGGACGCTCGAGGAGCGCGACATCCGGTTCGTGCGGCTGTGGTTCACCGACGTCCTCGGCTTCCTGAAGTCGGTCGCCGTGGCGCCCGCCGAGCTTGAGCAGGCGTTCGACGAGGGCATCGGCTTCGACGGCTCCGCCATCGAGGGCTTCGCCCGCGTATACGAATCGGACATGATCGCGAAGCCGGATCCGAGCACCTTCCAGATCCTGCCGTGGCGCGCGGAGGCCCCGGGCACGGCCCGGATGTTCTGCGACATCCTCATGCCGGACGGTTCCCCGTCCTTCGCGGACCCGCGTTTCGTCCTGAAGCGCATCCTCGCCAAGACCTCGGACCTGGGCTTCACCTTCTACACCCACCCCGAGATCGAGTTCTTCCTGCTGAAGGACAAGCCGCTGGACGGCACGAAGCCGACCCCCGCCGACAACTCGGGTTACTTCGACCACACCCCGCAGAACGTGGGCATGGACTTCCGCCGCCAGGCGATCACGATGCTGGAGTCGATGGGCATCTCGGTGGAGTTCTCCCACCACGAGGGCGCGCCTGGCCAGCAGGAGATCGACCTGCGCTACGCGGACGCGCTGTCCACGGCCGACAACATCATGACCTTCCGCCTGGTCATGAAGCAGGTCGCGCTGGAGCAGGGCGTGCAGGCCACGTTCATGCCGAAGCCCTTCTCGGAGTACCCCGGCTCGGGCATGCACACCCACCTCTCCCTCTTCGAGGGCGACCGCAACGCGTTCTACGAGTCGGGCGCGGAGTACCAGCTCTCCAAGGTGGGACGTTCCTTCATCGCCGGTCTGCTCAAGCACGCCGCGGAGATCTCGGCCGTCACCAACCAGTGGGTCAACTCCTACAAGCGCATCTGGGGCGGCTCGGCCCGCAGCGCGGGCGCGGGCGGCGAGGCCCCCTCGTACATCTGCTGGGGCCACAACAACCGCTCGGCGCTGATCCGCGTCCCGATGTACAAGCCCGGCAAGACCGGCTCCTCGCGGGTCGAGGTCCGTTCCATCGACTCCGGCGCCAACCCCTACCTGACGTACGCGGTCCTGCTCGCGGCGGGCCTCAAGGGCATCGAGGAGGGCTACGAGCTCCCGGCCGGCGCCGACGACGACGTCTGGGCCCTCTCGGACGCGGAACGCCGCGCGATGGGCATCGAGCCGCTGCCGCAGAACCTGGGCGAGGCGATCGCCCTGATGGAGAAGAGCGAACTGGTCGCCGAGACGCTGGGCGAGCACGTCTTCGACTTCTTCCTGCGCAACAAGAAGCAGGAGTGGGAGGAGTACCGCTCCGAGGTCACCGCCTTCGAGCTGCGGAAGAACCTGCCGGTGCTGTAGCCGCGGGTCAGCGGCTGCGGCCGAGCGGGACGGCGATCCGGGCCGGGGGGGGGGAGCCCCCCCCCCCCCCCGACCAGTAACAACCCCACAGGGGGGACAACCCCCCCCCCCCCCCCCCCCCCGCGGGGGGGGCGCCCCCCCGGGGGGGCCCCCGACCCCCCCC